>NZ_CP133779.1:2140459-2446238 GCF_034347425.1 Undibacterium sp. CCC3.4 | reverse complement strand
CAGGGAACCGGCAGCAACGCCGCCACCGGACAAGTAAATCGCCTTGAAACCGGCACGCTTGGCCAGCAAGGCATGATTGGCATTGATCGCGCCGATCACTTGCAAAGGTGATTCTTCTTGGATCGCCTTGCGGAAAGCGGCGCCTGCTGAATAATGACTCATTTTTCACTCCGGAAAGGGTAGGAACTGTCAGGCATAACGCAAACACCATGCCAACAGTGAGAGAAATATAAACTCCTCAACAAAATCATCGACTTAGCGCCGCTAGCAAGAAAAACCTATCCCAAAACAATCGGTATACGTTTCACATGGCGTTGCAATTTAAATCCATTGAAACACATATGAAACACGATTGAAACGTTGCGCCAACGATGTCTGCACGTTCTAAAGCTACCGCCGTCATGCTGAAAGCCGTATCATCAAGCCTTCTCTGTCTGCATACAAGCGAGCAAGCCGATGTCGCCGTCCCTCCTGTCACCACGCAACACGCGTTACGCCGCGCCCAAGCTGTACCAAGCAATGCCATGCTGAGCCCAGCCGACTGGCGCGCCTTGATGCCGGCATGTCAGGAAATCCTGCTTCCGGTCGGCACCGTCGTGTTTCGTCCGGGCGACCGTTGTGAGCGCTACTTTGTCGTGACGGCGGGAACGGTGCGGGTAGTAAAAACGGCCGAAAACGGCCGTGAAATTGTGCTCTATCGTGTCAACGGCGGCGAAACCTGCAGCATCACCACCTCCTGTCTGATGGCCCAAGAATGCTATCCGGCCAGCGCTATTGCCGAAACCCAGGTGCACGCGCTGACGCTCGATGCGGCAGCCTTCGAACAAGCACTCAGCAACAGTCCGGCCTTCCGTCGTTTCGTGTTTGCCGCCTTCTCGCAAAGGCTAGGAAATCTGATCGCCCGCATAGAAGAAATCGCCCTGCAACGTATCGATGTCAGACTGGCCCGATACTTACTCGCGGCACCAGACACTGCCGGCATCGTATTGGCCACGCACCAACAGCTCGCCGTCGAATTGGGCTCGGCACGCGAAGTCGTTTCGCGCATGCTCAAGGAATTTGAGCATCAGGGCGCGCTGCGCCTCGGGCATAAGCAAATAGAAATCTGTGACCGCGCCTTGCTGCAAACCATTGTTTTGCGCCATCTGTGAGCTAGTCACAGACGGTCCTGCCGCCGCCGCGGTGTAATACAGCTTCATACACAGCAAGGAAATCACCATGTTTAAACAAAATGTAGGTAATGCCGACCGTATCCTCCGTCTGCTGCTCGGCGCAGCCATACTGAGCCTGGCCTTTTTCGGCCCGCAAACGCCCTGGGGCTATCTCGGCCTCATCCCACTGCTGACCGGCTTGGTCGGCCGTTGTCCAGCCTACCTGCCGTTCGGCTTCACGACCTGCGCCATCCGCAACAATTGACATCCTCGCCGCCCTAAAGGACAGGGATTCCTACGGCGCTCAAACAAAAACTGCTTGAGTCGCTTCGGTGGGTTCCTGCTTCATCGAGCGGCCTGACTGCGCCGACTCTCCACAGGCTAACAAGCGGTATCCCCGCTCTAAAACATTGATCGCACCAACCACATCGGCGTGATTTTCATAGCCGCAATCGACGCACAAGAATTTTGCTTGTGTTTGCCGATTGTCCTTTGATACGTGACCGCAGCACGGGCAAGTGCGACTGGTGTTGTGTGGAGGAACGGCCAGCAGCGTGCCGCCATTCCACGACACCTTGTAGTCGAGCTGCCGCCTGAACTCGCCCCAGCCTTGGTCGAGAATGGAGCGATTCAGGCCGGACTTCTGTTTCACTATCTTGCCGTGTTGTTCGCTGTTGCCCTTGGAAGACTTGGACATGTTCCGTACTTGCAAATCCTCAATACAAACGAGCGCGTGGTTTTGGCTGATCGTCGTTGTGATTTTGTGCAGGAAGTCTTTTCGGGTGTTAGCGATGACGGTGTGAATCTTCTGGACGCGGGCTTTCGCCTTCTTCCAGTTACTGCTGAACTTGAGCTTGCGGCTCATGCGACGTTGATAGCGTGCAAGGCGCTGCTGATGTTTCTTAAAACTATTGAGCGGCGCAATGAAACTCTCGTCGCTCATGGTGGCGAACCGCGCAATGCCGACATCGATGCCGATGGCGCTTGTCGCCGTTGGCAATGGCTGCTCAACTTCGCGCTCGGTTTGAATCGAAACGAACCATTTGCCGTTAGACTGACTAACAGTGACATTACTCACTTCACCCAACGCGTCACGACTATTGCGGTAACGAATCCAGCCGAGCTTAGGTAGAAATATACGACTGTTGGGTTGATCTAATTTGCATCCTTGAGGATAACGGAAACTATCCCCCCGCCCTTTTTTCTTGAAGCGAGGGAAGTCGGCACGTTTGGCGAAGAAATTGCTATAGGCTCGTTCCAAATCCTTCAATGTTTGCTGCAATGCCTGAGATGGCGTTTCTGTCAGCCAAGTCGTCTCTGCCTTCCATCCTACAAGACTTTTGCACAGGCCAGCATATCCCTGTTTTTTCTGACCCTGTTCGTATAAGGATTTTTGCATCGCTAAAGCCTTGTTATAGGCGAACCGACACGCGCCAGCGAAGCGGCGCATGTCGCGCTGCTGTTTGCCGTCTGGCATCAGTTCGTATTTAAAGGCTTGAAGTCTTTGCATAGTTCGATCCTACTCTGGTCTATGAGCGAAGACAACAACGATATTAGTAAGGGAAGACACTGCGTTTTTATGATGCATGTACATCTGGTCTTTGTGACAAAATACCGACGTGGCGTATTCACAAAAGACATTCTTGACGATTTACGCCCAATATTAGCCAGTGTCTGCAATGACTTTGAATCGGAACTGGTGGAGTTTGACGGTGAGGACGACCACGTTCACCTGTTGCTGAACTACCCGCCTAAAGTGGCCGTGTCAAAACTGGTCAATAGTCTCAAGGGAATATCAAGTTTGATGATTCGAAAGAAAAAATATCCGAGCATTCAAAAGAAGTTATGGGGTGGCGCTTTATAGTCGCCCAGCTACTTTGCTGGAAGCTGTGGTGGCGCTCCTATTGCTGTGATTCGCAAGTACATTGAGCAACAACAAACGCCACACTAAATCAAGAGTTCAAGGCAAGGAAGGCTTCGCCTTCCGAGCTATCCATCCCCGACCTGAAGAGACGGGGCTTTTCGCTCAATTCCGGTAAATACCACGCCGCTTACAACGTCGCCGTCGCCAACTTCACCCCAAAGCCGATGAACAAAGCGCCAACCCCGCCGCTCATGCCGGCCGACAGGCGACGACGGCGCCGAAATGCTGCCGCCATGCGCACACCGAGAAAAATCAGGGCGGTCAGGTAAGTGAAGCTGGTGATCTGGCAAATCAATGCTAAAAAGGCATACGACAGCAGCGGTGTAGCGAAAGCCGGATCGACAAATTGAATGAAGAAAGAAATGAAAAACAGAATCGCTTTCGGATTCATCAAACTGATCAACAAAGCCTTGGTGAACGGCTCTTCCCCGCCGCTGGCATTGACTACCTCCGCGACGGCAGCAGCAGGTGCGGCATTACGCAAGCGAGCCACGCAGCTGAGTAACATCTGTATCCCCATCCACCCGAGATAGGCGGCACCGACATACTTCACGCCGTAAAATAAATTCGGATTACTTTTGAGTAAAGAAGCCATACCGCCGGCCGATAAGAGCATCAAAATCATGTCACCCAGAAACACCCCGCAGGCTCCGCGGTAGGCTTGGCGCACACCACGTTGTGCGGCGACGCTGAGTACATAGAGAGAATTCGGGCCTGGCAACAAGACGATGAAAATCGTGCCGAGTAAAAAAGTCCAGAAATCGACGATGCCAAAGCTGTGGTGTATCAAGGTATTCATAAGAGCGCGCAACCGGGCTGTGATTAAGAAGCTTGATATCATAGCAGTGCAGCAATGATGTTGGCGAATGATGAATGCGAACCAAGGCCACTTTCTGAATAAGCTTGAATATCTATCTCTCCAGCAACACTTTCAGCATGCGCTGCGGGTCAACAAGGAAATCGCGCGTCACCAAGAAATGCTCGGTTTCTTCATAGGCAACCGGTTCGATGCCATTTTCACTGCACTGCAAGATCAAGGCCCCCGGATACGCCAGCAAAATCGGCGAATGGGTGGCGATGATGAATTGTGATTGATCGGCGATCAAATCATGCATGCGCGATAACACGGCCAATTGCCGCTGCGGCGATAAGGCCGCTTCCGGTTCGTCGAGTAAGTACAAGCCTTGGCCGCGAAAGCGCTCGGTCAGCAGCGCCAGAAACGATTCCCCATGCGATTGTTCGTGCAAAGAGCGGCCGCCATAGGCAGCGCTCAAACCGGCCCCGCCCGGACCGGCATCAAGCTCTTCGATGGCGGTGGCGACATTGAAAAAACTTTCGGCGCGCAAAAAAAACCCATCGCGCGGCCGCCGCCAACCCTTGGCCACGCGCAAACAGGTATGCAAATCAGAATGCGAAGCACGGGTGCTGAAGTTGAAATTCTTACTGCCGCCTTCGGCATTGAAACCGAGCGAAATGGCGATGGCTTCGAGCAAGGTCGATTTACCCGAACCATTTTCACCGACCAGAAAAGTCACTTCCGGATGCAAGGCAACACGATCAAAGTTGCGCAGCAGCGGCAAGTTGTATGGGTAACGATTGGCATCGTCGATTTTATCGCGCTGCAAGCGTAGTTCGCTCAGGTATTGAGAAGAAATCATGATCGTGACGAAGCGAAAAAAAAATCAGTACATGCCCACACAATGACAGCGGACTCCTGCCCTCAGTATATCTGAGCAGCGGCGAAACCACAGTGACGCTGAGGCGACAGTGCAAAGCAAAAAAAAACCGTCCAGCTTATGGCTGAACGGCATGTACTCAACAACTTTCACCAGACATCTGACAAAAAATTACATCCCCTGCTCGACAAACTGAACCGGACGCCATTTCAGCAATTTATTTTCTACCGCCGTCAACAGATACTCGGCGACCAGCGCCACCACGGCCAACACGATCATCGCAGCAAACACGCCGGCCGCATTGAACGTCCCCTGCGCCGTGGCGATCAACAAACCGATGCCATGCCGCGCACCGAGGAATTCACCGACCACAGCACCGACCAAGGCGAAGCCGAAGCTGACATGCAAGCTCGCTAAAATCCACGTCAAGGCCGAAGGAAAGACCACCGAAAAAGTCACCTGGCGTTTGCTGGCACCCAAAATATAGGCATTCGCGATCAAATTTTTATCGGCTTCGCGCACACCCTGAAAGGCATTGCCGAACACGACGAAAAACACCATCACCACCGCCAACGCAATTTTCGAACCCATGCCCAGACCAAACATGATGATGAAAATCGATCCCAATACCACCCGCGGTATTGCATTAGCGACCTTGATATAGATACTCAGCACATCGGAAGCGAGCTTGTTACGTCCCAAAGCGATGCCAAAAATAATCCCCAGCGCGCTGCCGATCAGAAAACCGAACACCGTCTCTTCCATCGTCACCAGCAGTTCACGCCATAATGGCCCCTGCGACGTACCTTCGGTAATCCACACCAGCAATTGTTCATAAATGGCCGTTGGTTGCGAGAAGAAGAATGGATCAATCCAGCCCAGATAGACCGAGCCTTCCCAGCTCGCCAATACCACCACGGCCAGCGCCAGCCGCAAAAAAATTACCAACTGGTGATGGCGCCGTGCGCGCGCGATGGCTTTCAATTCTTCGGCCCCGAATGCGGCCGGTACCGCTTGTTTTACAGTTGTCATGATGCACATCTCACTTTAAATTTGGACTTCGTCTTTAAGGTCGGTCCAAATCTGTTTGGACAAGTCGATGAATTCCTTGGTGTAGCGCGCTTCCGAAACATCGCGCGGCCGTGCCAGCGGAATTTCATAACTGCTTTTCACCGAACCAGGCCCTTTCGACAGCACCACCACCCGATCGGCCAGCGCAATCGCTTCTTCGATATCATGCGTGACAAACACCACCGAGGCTTTTTTCTCTGACCACAAGCCGAGCAATTCATCCTGCATCAGCGCGCGGGTTTGCACATCGAGCGCCGAGAACGGTTCATCCATCAGCAAAATTTTCGGTTCATTGATGAAGGTCTGAGCCAAGGCCACGCGTTTGCGCATGCCCCCCGACAATTGATGCGGATAATGGTATTCAAAACCGGACAGCCCAACCCGCCGCACCCATTCCGCCGCCATCTCATGCGCCAGCTTGGCATCAATGCCGCGAAAAATCGGTCCGATGGCGACGTTATCAATCACGTTTTTCCAAGGGAAGACGGCATCGGCCTGAAATACAAAACCGATATTCGGATCGATACCTTGTACCGGCTTGCCAAACACCTTCACCGTGCCGGACGAAGGAGGATTGAGGCCGGTGATCATGCCCAGCGTAGTCGATTTACCACAACCGGTAGGACCGACAATCGCACAAAAATCACCTTCATGCACGGTCAGGCTGAAGTCACGCAAAGCCAAGGTGACTTTACCGGCCGGACTGATGAATTTCCGGCTGACGTGGTTCATTTCAATTGCAATATTCTTCATTATTTCACTGCTTTCACAAATTCGGATGTAAAAGTATTAGCCAGATTGATAGACTTACCCTGCACTGCTTTATCAAAACCATTGAGTACTTTGAGCACGGTCGCCGGACCCGTTGGCGGCATGATGCCGTCTTCGGTAAACATCTGCTTACTGCCCTCCAGCGCATCGATATACATTTGCTTGTTCGAAGCATAGTAATCGGCCGGCATTTTCTCGGCGATCTCTTTAGCGCTATGTGTTTTGATGTAGCGCAGTGTTTTTACAAAGGCCGTGACGATTTTCTGTACCTGGTCTTTATGGCTGTTGACCCAAGCGGTAGGCATATACAGACAAGCCGCCGGATAAGCGCCACCAAGCGCCGCTTCGGTACTTTTCAGGGTACGCAAATCGACCAGAATACTGGCCGCGCCAGTCGATACCAAACGCGAAATAGTCGGCTCCGTCGTCATGCCGGCATCGATCTTGCCCTGCGTCATGGCGGCGATAAAGGTCGAGCCTGCGCCAACCGGCAAGGTGGTGAATTCACTGTTCTTGACACCTTCTTTGGCCGCCAAAAATTGGGTCAGGAAATTCGTCGAAGACCCGAGGCCAGTCACACCAACAGTTTTTCCTTTGAAATTGGCCGGCGATTTAATTTCCTTGGCGGCCGCCTTCGCTACCAGAATCACCTCACCCGGTGCCTGACTGAACTGCACGACCGATTGCACCAATTTGCCACGCGCCTGCAGATCAATCGTATGATCATAAAACCCGACCACGCCCTGAGCCGAGCCGGACAGCATTTCCGTTTCAGCATTCACACCGGCCGGTTCGCTGAGCAACTCGATGTCGAGACCGGTTTCTTTCAAATAGCCTAATTGTTCCGCCAATTTTGCAGGCAAGTAAATTTGTTTCTCCATACCGCCGACCATAATCGTGATCTTTTCAGCGGCATGTACGGTAAGGCAAGAGGCAAGCAATAACATTGCTGCAATAGGTTGAAGCGTGGTTTTCATCATAATCTCCGTTGATTTTATTTTTCGTTTGACGTCAGTATGCACTTTTTGCGACGATTTGAAAATCGCCGCAAAAAAAATGCCCTCACATCAAATGATCGTCAAACGCCTTACGAAGCTCAGAATTTGAAACGCATGCCGACTGCGTATTCATTCTGTGAAGTAAAGCCATTCGCCTGCGCTGCCAGATATTTGCCATCGGTGTTCAGACGATCAAGCGCCAGATACAATTCGGTGCGTTTGTCGAAATGGTAAAAGGCTGAGCCATACCAAGTTTTCCGTTTGCCGCTGGCAGTCGCCGTGGCCGCGCTGGTATTGCCAAAAGCATTGATCACATAACCGCTGCCATTGACTGCCGCATTCGTGGCATTCATAGTTTGCCAGCCGAGTTCATAGTCGAACTTTCCGGCAGGTGTGAATTTCGCCGAAACGGTATAGGCTTTTTCAGTACGATCTCCGAGTGCAGCCGGTTGTTCAGCTTTATACGAGACATACCCGGCATTGAAGCGGAGCAAGCCATATTGCACATTACCGCCGAGCGAGTAAGCCGTATGTGTATAACCATTGACGTTGGCCGAAGTATAAAAGCCAGCTGCATTCTTCGCGCCGCCGTTATACGCCAGCGCCACCGTTTTGCTTGACCCCGTCGTGTTATCGCCGGGCACGCCGCCGACCTGATAACCAACACCGGCGACGAACTCACCGATTTCTTTTTTCCAAACGATACCCTTGTCATAGCGCGTGCCAGTGGCACTGCCTGAGTAGAAAATAAATTGTTTGAAGTTATTGTTGTTGGTGTAACCGCCTTCCTCGAGCGTCACAGCGGCGGTGCCATACGGGTCACCGTAAATTTTCGAAAATTCGCGCGCCACGGTATTTTGCCGACCGAGCGTCAGCTTACCCAAGCTGTCGCTCTGTACACCCAACCAGGCATCGCGATTGAACAATACGCCCGGTGAGTCCATATTCCCGGTGGGCAGTTCATACTCACTCTCGAGTTTGAAAATCGCTTTCAAGCCATCGGTATCTTTCAGGCCGTGTTCGCCCTCGATGCCCCAACGGTTACCGCTGAACCAGGCCACCGACATATCGCTTTGGGTTTTTCCCGTTTTATCGGCATTGCTCTTGTTACTCATGCTCAGATCGATCAAGCCATACAGACGCACGCTGTCGTCACCATTGCGATATACCAAGCCTTCACCAGCCGGCTGCGTGACCGACTTGTTTTCCTTCGCTGCATCGGCAACTTGTTGTTGCTTAACCGTCGCTTGCTGAATTTGTTCAAGTGCAGCCATCGCCTGCTGCGCTGCTTTTTGCGCATCAGCTGCTGCTTTTTGCGCCTGCGCCAGCGCCTGCTGCAAATCTTGTACCGATTGCGCTTGCGCCGTACCGACCAAGGCACCTAAGATGGCGAGCACGATTAATTTCTGTTTCATTTCTTGTCTCCGTTTTTTATGGGCTAAGCCCGTTGAGGTGTCAGCCACGGCTTTGAACTGCCGAGTAGTGCCAACCGAAGCGACTGTAACGGGCGCGAGCCTTCAATAAGCCTTCAGTGATTTTTTTGTAGAGAAAATACGACGCTGGCAAAAAAGCGACACCAAACCACTGAAAATCCTTTAGCCTTACTCATATGAAATTACTTTTAGTCGACGATAACCGTGAATTATCCTCGTGGCTCATGCGCTTGCTCGAGCAATCCGGCTATGCCGTCGAACAAGCTTTTACCGGTGAAGAGGCGAACCATTTTCTAGTCACGCAAACTTACGATGCGATTCTGCTCGATCTGACTTTACCCGGCATCAAAGGGCAAGCGGTATTGAAGACGCTGCGCGCCAAAGATAACCAAGTACCGGTACTGATCATCAGCGCGCTCGATGCACTCACCGATGTGATAGAAAATCTCAACCTCGGTGCCGATGATTATCTGGCCAAGCCTTTCGACATACAAGAACTCGAAGCGCGTCTGCGTTCACTGTTGCGACGCGCCAGTGGCAAAGCCAATCCACTGTTGCATTGCGCCGGCTTAAGTTACGACAGCAATTCCAAGCTCTTCGCCAGCCATGGCAAAGCGCTCAATCTGCCGCCGCGTGAACACGCGGTACTCGAAGCGCTGATACGAAAAAGTGGCAAAACCGTTTCCAAGATCGATCTGACCGATGGTCTGTTCCCACTCGATGACAGCGTCACCACCCATGCCCTGGAAATTTACATTGTCAGATTACGCAAAAAACTCGAACACTCCGGTGCCCAAATTCTCACACTGCGTGGCTTAGGCTATATGCTCAGTTATGTTGCGACCGAATAAAAGCCTCAAGAGTCGCCTGATGCTATGGGTGTTCCTGCCGACCTTGCTCATCTCCCTGATCGATCTGTACTTCACCTATCAGACCACGGGTAAAATCGCCACCTTGGTCCAGCAACAACTACTCAAAGGCGCGGCAAAAATCATCGCCGAACAACTGGTGGCCAGCGATGGTGGCTATGAAATCAGCGTGCCCCCCGCAGCTTTCGAACTCTTCGCCAACCAATTCCAAGATCATGTCTACTATTCGGTGCGCAGCAAAAATGGTCGTCTGATTGCCGGCAATGAAGAGTTACCGCGCTATACACAGCCGCTGATCAACGAACAAGAAAGCTATTTCAGCACCACCTTGCGCGGTGAAGAAGTACACGTGATCGCGTATGCCACGGCCGTCACCAGTACCGCATCAAACGATTTCACCATCACCGAAGTGGCGCAGACCATGCATGGAAATCAAGCATTTCAGCGCGAATTATTTCTGATCACGATACGCCAACACTTGATACTCATTTCCATCTTATTCTTCGGCTTGCTGATCGCCTTTCGCTGGACCCTCAGACCCTTGGTGCAGTTCGGCGAAACACTGCGCGAGCGTCAGGCCGGCTCACTGGAAAAACTCGATGAAGACAAGGTGCTGGTGGAATTGCAACCGCTGATTTCAGCACTCAACGAGTATGTGGTCCGGCTCGATCAAACCCTATCGGCCTATGAACAATTCGTCGCTAATACCGCGCACCAGTTGCGCACTTCGTTTGCGATCATCACCTCGCAAATCGATTTCGGCCATCGGCATGGTCAGCGCGACGTGGATCAAGCGGAAGTACTCAAGGCCATCCGTAAAACGGTGCAACAATCAACCAAGGTAATCAATCAAATGTTGATACTGGCCGCGGTCGAACAAAAACGCCAACAAAGCGTCACGCATACAACGCATTTTGCCGCCATTATTCAAACCGCCATCGAAGAGCTCGCACCGCTGGCACAACAACGCCACATCGAGCTGGGCATCGAGACACTGGACGAACATGCCGTGCTCAATGTCCCGCAAAATCTGTTGCGAGAATTAATTTTCAATCTGCTCGACAACGCGATTACCCATATGCAGATCGCCGGTACGGTAACCGTGGCGTTGATCCATCAGGCCGATCAAGTCATACTGAGTGTCAGCGATACCGGTGTCGGTATTGCGCCGGAACAAAGAGAAAAAGTATTCGAGCGCTTTTACCGTATCGATGAAAGCAAACCTAACAGTTCCGGCCTTGGTCTGGCCATCATTGGCGAAATTTGTCTGGCCTCGGCAGCCAGCATCACGCTGGCAACGCCTGAGAGCGGCAGCGGTTTGCTGGTACGGGTGGTGTTTCCGGCGGCGCAGTGACAAGCGATCGGCATGACTACCGATGGTTCAAGGCTTCAAAACCGGCAATCAAATCGAATAATTCTTCATCGATACTGCTCTGGCGCAGTTGCTGCAGCTCGCGCGTCAAGTCACGGCTCAATTCCTCGATGTTTTTTTCCGCGCGCTGCATGGCACTGAGTCGGCTGGCGTTTTCGCTGGCCAAGGAAGCGACACAAGCGCGAAACAAGGAAACATACAAATATTCACTTACGCAAGCCCGTAAACTGAGCGCGCTCGCATTGAGCAGCGCCGGCACATTCTGCCCCGGCCATGGGCTGGCCAGTAATTCCGCGCGCCAGCTTTGATCGAGCGGCAGCAAGCGCTGCAATGTCGGCGTCGAGCTCGCATTGGTTTGCAATTGATGATAAAACAACAGCACCTCGGAAAGCTCGCCGCGCGCCCGTTGCGCTTCTATTTCAATCAGCAAAGCCGCCACTAATTCACCGACGACACTGATACCAGCCGGCAGACTGAAATACGGTGCCGCAGCCGAGTCTTGCTCCAACGAGGCGCGCAAACGCTGCCCGACCGGCCAGATGATGTGTCGGCGCGGCCAATCGCTCAAACTGCTGCGGACAAACTGCAGCATGTTTTCATTGAATTGCCCGACCAAACCCTGATCCGAACCGAATACAACCACGCAGGTACTGCCGGCGCGATCTGCGTGCGCTACGGACTTCGCCTCGGCGCGCAAACACACACTCAGTCCGCTCCGCACTGTCGCATAGTAGGCATCGAGCGATTGCAAAGCCGTTTCGTACTGAGTGATGCTGGCAGCCGCCATCGCCTTCATGGTGCGGACCACCGACTTGAGATCGCCGGCACTGGCCAGCTTTCTTTGTAACACCACCTGGCTGTCGCTCATGGCGCGGCGTCCGTGCCCAAGCTGGCGGCGCTCGACCACACTTGCAATGCCGTTTTGGCGCACAGCAGCAGGGCATCGCGATCGGCCGCTTCGAAGCGCTTAGCCGAGTCCAGCGCAAGGACAATACCCGCATCCAAAGCACGTGCCGCCCGACGTACCGCCTGTTCGGCAGCCGGCATATCAGACAAAACCACGTTGTCAAACCAGCCTTCGCTCAAGGCCAGCAGCACACAGATCTGTTCCACCACAGACAAAGGATCGAGTTCGCTTTGCTTCAAGCATGCGCGAATCCGCCGACCATGTTCAATCACGGCCGCGGTCTTTTCATCGAGGCGGGCACCGAAGCGAGCGAAACTTTCCAATTCTTCAAACTGCGCATACGCGAGCTTCAGATCGCCGGCCACCGCGCGATACGCGGCGCGCTGCGCCTTGCCACCGACTCGCGATACCGACTGACCAACATCGACGGCCGGCAGCACGCCGAGTTCGAATAAACTGGGCGACAAATATATTTGTCCATCAGTAATCGAAATCAAATTGGTCGGAATATACGCCGACAAATTCTGTGCTTCGGTTTCGATCACCGGCAAGGCCGTCAGCGAACCGCCGCCGCGTGCCGCACTCAGATGGGTAGCACGCTCGAGCAGACGCGAGTGCAGGTAAAAAATATCCCCGGGAAAGGCTTCGCGCCCAGGTGGCCGACGCAACAGCAAAGACAACTCGCGGTAGGCACGCGCATGCTCGGTCAAATCATCATAGACGATGAGCACATCGCGACCGGCTTCCATAAAATACTCGGCAATACTGGTAGCCGCATAGGGTGCGATATAACTCAAACCGGCGGCATCGCTGCCTTGTGTCACCACTACCACCGTATACGCGAGCGCACCATGAGCACGCAGCGCAGCGATGCTTTTGGCCAGCGCGGCACCGCGCTGAGCGATGGCACAATACACGCAAATCACGTTTTCGTCACGCTGATTCAAAATCGCATCAAGCGCCAAGGCGGTCTTACCGGTCTTACGGTCGCCCAGTATCAATTCACGCTGACCACGCCCGATCGGAATCAAGGCATCCACCACTTTCATACCGGTCTTCAGCGGCACCGTCACCGCCGCGCGTTCCATAATCGGGGTAGCCGGACGTTCGATCGGCAAGCGCGCGCTGTAATTCAGCGGGCCGAGGCCATCAAGCGCCGCCCCAAGCGGATCAATCACACGACCGAGCAAACCCTCACCCACGCCGACATCCATGACACGACCACTACGGCGTACTTCATCGCCGGCCTTCAGCTGACTATAATCACCGAGCAAGACAACACCAACTTCCTGCTCATCGAGATTGAATGCAATGCCGTACAAACCATCGGGAAATTCCAGAATTTCATCGGCACCGACGCCAGGCAAACCGCTCACCACCGCAATGCCGGTGGAAACTCGCACAATACGACCGGTTTCAGACACTGCTGCCTGCCACTTGAAGCTTTGCCGATCCAAGCTCAGCGCATCCAATGCACGTAGACCTACAGACTGCAGACCAGGAGCGCGCGCACTCATGGCTGCGCCGTCGTATGCGCGTTAAGCCCATCGAGATAGGCCGCCACACTCCAGGCCAGCTTACGACCGTTGAGCGTTAATTCCAAACCACCGACCAACTCGCTGGCGACATCGAACACCAGCTCAGCCTGCGGCGACAGTTGGGTATGCACCGCCTCAGTGATCATGGCCTGTTGTGCCGGACTAAGCGAGGTGGCGCTGCGCAGCCACGCCTGCGGTGCGCCGCCATGCGGACTCACCGCCGCTGTAAGTAGGGTGCGTGTAGCCGCATCAAGCTGCTGCAAATGGGCGATGAAGGCAAGAACATATGCTTGCTCCAAATTAATACCACACAGATCGGCCAGAGTCTGGCGCGCGGTCGCCACCACTTCCTGACGAATTTGCGCCAGCAAGGCAAGCGCGGCGCGGCGGCGCTCTTCCTCTAATGCCAGCTGGGCTTGTCGCCGAATTTGTTCAGCCGTGCTGCGGGCCGTGCTGACAATTTCCGCCGCTGCCGCCTGCGCCGTGGTGCTGGCTTCCTGCAGTAAGCGCTGCTGTTGTTCCAGCAAAGCTTGATGCTGCTGCTGATACAGCAGCAATTCCGCTTGCGCCGCGGCCTTGTTTTCAGCCGCCGCCGCCAACTGTTTGGCGATCAGCGTTTCGCGCGCATCGATCGCCGCCAAAATGGGGCGATACAAAAAACGTTTCAGCAGGTAGAGCAAAACCAGAAAATTCAGAACTTGCGCCAGCACGGTAAACCAATCGATCAGCATGGTTTATTTTCCCGCTGCCTGAGTCAGCGCATGATTCCAAAACGGATTGGCAAAAATCAGAATCATCGACACCACAAAACAATAAATCGCGGTCGACTCAATCATCGCCAAACCGACAAACAAGGTGCGCGTGATGATGGCGGCGGCATCGGGTTGCTGGGCGATGGCATTGAGTGCCATCGCCACGGCTTTCCCTTCTGCCAGAGCCGGACCGAGGCAACCGAAACTGGTGGTCATGCCGGCGATGAGAATCGAGGCGACGGCGATGATGGTCATGCTATCCATAAGAGCTTCCTTAGTTGTATCAAACAGTCGATGCCGTGGCGGTCGGCGGCGTGCTGGCAGCGGCAATATAAACCGTCGCCAGGATGAAAAAAATATAGGCCTGCACCAAACCGGTCAGCAAGCCGAGCGCAGTCATCAGCACCGGAAACAACAGCGGCGTGATCGCCAGCAGTATCGCCAGAATCATCGCCCCGCTCATCATATTGCCAAACAAACGCACCGCCAGCGCCAGCGTGCGTGAGACTTCACTGATCAAATTGAAGGGCAACATCAGCGCGGTCGGTTCCAGATAGGTTTTCAGATAGCCGCCCCAACCCTGCTCACGTATTCCGAACATCGGCACCGCGATCAGCACGCACAAAGCCAGCGCCGTGGTAGTCGACAGCGAAGCCGTGGGCGGTTCAAAACCCGGCAAGCTGCTCGACAAGGTAGATGTGGCGACAAACAAAAACAAGCTGCCGAGAAAATCGAGGTAGCGCCGCGGTGCCGCCAAACCGACTTCGCTGATCTGTACCAATAATTCGCCCACCAGTATTTCCAACATATTTTGCCAACGACTGCGTGCCAAACCATGCGACAGGCGCGCCGTGATACAGCGCGCCGCCAGCACCAACACCAGCATCAATAGCCAGGTATAGACGATGGTGGCATTGAGTTTGAAAAAACCGGACTGCCAAAATATAATTTCATCGGGACTAAGTCGCATGGTCGGGCTCCGAAGACCGCTTCGCGCGCAAGGTATAGCGAGAAAACACCACGCGCATAACAATAAAACCCAGCACGCCTGCCAGCATACGCTGCCACTGCCCATCGGCGATCAGATACAAGCCCAGCAGCGTCACCGCGGTACGCAACAGAAAGCTGCCGGCCAAGCACCAGCCGGCATCGGCACGCTGAAGACCATGCTGTAAGGTCCACCACAAGCCGCCGTAAAAAAACAGACCCAGCGCGGCACCGGCCAGTCCGAGGAAAAACCAAGTCAGATAGCTGGCATCAATCATCGTGCGGCTCCGGTGCGGTTGCGGGTGGTGCTGGCATAGCGCGTTGTTCGCGATCGAGCCAGCGCCAGGCATTGAAACAGCCGAGCATCAGCCCGGCTACCAGTAAAGCCAAAGTCCACGAACGCTCACCCGGCCAAGTACGATCGAGCCAACTGCCCAGCGCCGTACCTAACAAAGTTGGTAATACTACCGACCAACCGATCAAGCCCATACTGCCCAGACCGGCCCATAAACCGGGCGTGCGCAGCCGCCGCGCCGCCAGTGTGCGCTGCACTTTCGCGTCGACCTGTTGTACATACTGTTGCGCAGCTGAGTCGCGCCGCGCCTTATCTCGACTGACAGGGGGCTTCATAAGCGCGTCAATCGATGTAAAAAACTGTTTTCCAATTTCATCATGACTGTCCGTAAATGCTGTTCATCTTCATCGAGCCGCCGAAAATCCTGCTGCACTGCTTGCTGCAATTGATGCAGATCGCGACTCTGCAGTGCGCGTCGCACCGAAACACGTATCTCAGAACCGCATTTCACCAGCACGCCGGCATCGACGGCGACAAACACTTCCCCCTCCTCGGCAGTCTGGTAGGTCAACATGCCGGCACACAGCGCCGCGACACAATCGCGCCGCTGCGGCAAAATGCCGAAACTGCCCTCGATAGTCTCAACCACCATGCGCAGCACTCCGCTCACACTGAGCAATACGTGAGTCGGCAACAAGACTGTCAACTGCATGCTGATTGGTGTGATGCTCGTCATGCCGACAGCGCAGCGCCAGGCGCGGCGGCCATCAGTTTGGCCTTGGCATAGGCTTCATCAACCCGCCCTATCATGTACAAGGCCGCCTCAGGCAGGGCTTGAAATTCATCCGCCAAAATACGCTCACAACCATCGAGTGCGTCAGCCAAGCTGACTAATTTTCCGGCTTGATTAGTAAATTGTTCGGTGGTAAAAAATGCCTGCGTGAGAAAGCGTTCCAGCCGCCGGGCGCGACCAACTACCGCGCGGTCTTCCACCGACAATTGCTCGAGCCCGAGCATGGCGATGATGTCTTTGAGTTCGGCGTATTGCGCCAAGCTGCGGCGGATCTCTTGGGCGACGCGATAATGACGTTCGCCGACGATGCCGGGCGTCGCCATTTTAGAACTCGATTGCAAAGCGTCGATGGCCGGATAAAAGCCTTCGCTGGCGCGTTTGCGCGACAACACAATGGAGGCTGACAAATGCGAAAAAGTATGCACTGCCGCCGGATCGGTAAAATCATCGGCCGGCACATACACCGCCTGAATCGAGGTGATCGCGCCTTGCGCCGTATTGGCAATACGCTCCTCGATGCCCGCCAGTTCACTGCCCATAGTCGGTTGGTAACCTAGCCGTGAAGGCATTTGTCCCATGAGCCCGGAAACTTCCGAACCGGCCTGAATAAAGCGAAAAATGTTATCGACCAATAACAGCACATCGCGCTGCTCATCGTCACGAAAATATTCAGCCATCGTCAGCGCTGCATGCGCCACCCGAAAGCGCGCGCCAGGCGGCTCATTCATCTGACAGAACAGCATCACCATCGCCGGTAACACCCCGGCTTGTTCCATATCGCGATACAACTCTTCGCCTTCGCGTGAACGCTCACCGATGCCGCAGAAAATACTCACGCCCTCATGATGGCCGAGCATATTGTGTATCATTTCGCTCAGCAACACCGTCTTGCCCACACCGGCACCACCGAACAAACCGGCTTTACCGCCGCGCTCCAGCGGTACCAACACATCAATGGCCTTGATGCCGGTTTCAAAAATCTCTGAACTGGTTGAACGTTGGGCCAGCGCCGGTGCCGCCCTATGTACCGAACGCCATTCGACCTCGCTCAATGCCGGGCCACGATCGATGGGTGTGCCGAACACGTCGAACATGCGGGACAAAATTTGTTTACCAACCGGCGCAGTCAAGGGCGCGCCCGTATTGATAACGCTCATGCCGCGCGCCAAACCCTGCGTCGAGGTCAAGGCAATCGCCCGCACCACATGGGCCTCATGGTGTGCCAATACTTCCATACGCACACGCCCACTATCGGCCGTGAGTAAATGATGAATTGCCGGCAGTGCAGCCTCGAAATGTACATCGACCACGCTGCCACGCACGGCCACCACGCTGCCGCTGCTTATTTCAGACCTTATTTCACTACTTATTTCGCTGTCGGTTTCCTGCATTCTTGCTCCTTGCGTAACAATCAGGCACAGCTGTGCTGAAAAATATGCTGTTCCCATACTAACGCCCATAAAACAGCCATGCCAAGCTGCTTACACATTCATTGATACAGATCAGAAACACAGTAAATAGCGAGCACTACGCAGCAAACGATTACAATAAGCAGCACCGCCCGCTAGGGCAGCGGCATTATTCATACTGATTTTGCGAAGTGAGTCTCGATGAAACGGCTGTTCCCCCATAGTTTGCTGCTGCTCTTACTGAGCCTGAGCTGCCTGTCCCACGCGGCGCAGAGCCCGGCTACCGTACGCGTCGACTACATGCATAGTGGCAACGCTGACAGCGAGCACTACGCGCTCGAACGTGTGCTGATCGAGCCCTTACCATGGCCAGGCAATCTGCAACAAGCACAAGACACCAGCAATCGCGGCAACAATTTGCTCGAAGTGCGCGCCAAAAGCGATGGCAAATTACTGTATTCACGTGGCTTTTCCAGCATCTTCGGAGAATGGCGCAGCACCGCCGAAGCCGGCACCATCAGTCGCGGATTTCAAGAGTCACTGCGCTTTCCCAAACCCGAGCAAGCGGTAGAAATCAGTGTCCTCAAGCGTGATGCCAACAATGCCTTCGTGCCAGCTTGGCGCATCGATATCGATACCGACGCACCCGACGTGATTCGCAAACCAAGCCCGCTACCGGCCAACGCGACCCTGATCCCGATTCAGATCAGCGGCGCAGCGCCGGACAAAGTCGATCTGCTGATCCTCGGCGATGGCTACACCGCAGCGGAAATGGGTAAATTCGAAGCCGATGCGCGCCGCTTGAGTACGCATTTATTTCAAGTCTCGCCCTTCAAAGAACGCGCACAAGACTTCAATGTCCGTGCTCTGGCCCTGCCCACTCCGGAATCCGGTATATCGCGCCCCTCGACCGGCATCTACCATGCCTCGCCATTGGGAAGCAGTTATGATATTTTCGGCAGCGAACGCTATATCCTGACCACCGACAACCGTGCTTTGCGCGACCTGGCTCAATATGCACCATATGAATTCATCGAAATTCTGGTGAATAACGACACCTATGGCGGCGGCGGTATTTTCGGTCAATTCAGCACCGCCGCAGCCTCCAATGATTGGTCCAATTATTTATTCGTGCACGAATTCGGCCACCATTTTGCCGGTCTCGCCGATGAGTACTACACCTCCCCATCGGTCTATCTGCCCAGCGCTGAACGGCAGGAACCCTGGGAACCGAATGCCACGGCAGTCACCGAGCGCAGCAAACTGAAATGGCGCAGCCACGTCAGTGGCGCTACCCCGGTACCAACGCCATGGCCGAAACAAGCCTATGATGAGCACGCCAAAAACTACCAGATCGAGCGCGCGGCACTGCGCGCCGCCAACCGCCCGGAAGCGGAAATGAACGCCCTGTTCCGCAAAGATTTACAGTTCAGCAATGCTTTGTTCGCCAGCTCGGCACAGCGTCATGCCGTTGGTGCATTCGAAGGGGCCAACTACGAATCGCATGCTTACTACCGACCACAAATGCAGTGCATCATGTTCGATCGCAGCGATGCGTTCTGTGATGTCTGTCGTGACGCCATCAGCCTTATCATCGATCTCTACAGCCGCCCCTGATCAAGCGAAATGCTCGGCCAGCGCATCGATATCGGCCGCCACCCAATCAGCTTGTACACAGTCAATCAAGTGCGCGGCCATAAAGCGAATCAACTGCATAGTCGCAGCAGACAAGCGGCGATCTTTGCGACTGACCAAATACCAATTGCTCTCCAAGGGAAAGCCTTTCACATTCAAAGTCAGCACTTGCTCGCGTCCTTCTTGCAAAGTGTGGGCAGAAATGACCGACAAGCCTAAGCCGGAAGCGGTGCTCAAGCGTATCGCTTCATTACTCTCAATCTGCATGGTGTTGGTCAACTCTATGCCTTGCGCACTCAACCAAGCTTCAAACATCATGCGCGTAGCAGAACCGGGCTCGCGCATTAAAAATCGTTCATGCCGCAATTGTGAAAAATCGAGCGCACTCTGTTGTGCCGCCCAGTGATCAAGCGGGGCAATCAGTTGCAAGGGATTTTTCAAAATACGCGCCGCCTGTACCGACTGACCACTGGGCGGGTGACTGAAGACATACAAATCATCTTCCTGCTTGGCGAAACGCTCCAGAATATGTGCGCGGTTACCGATATGCAGAGTAACATTCACTTGCGGGAAATGGCGATAAAACGCCCCTAAAATACGCGGCATCACATACTTTGCGGTGGTCACAATGCCTATCGTGATATGGCCGCTGCTGCCGCCGCGCGCATGTTCGAGAAATTCATTGAAATCACCGAAACGTATCAAGACATCACAGGCCGCGCTGTATAACTCGGCACCGATATGGCTCAAGACCATACGCCCCTCGCGTGTTTCAAACAGCGGGTCATGCACCGCTTCACGCAGCTTTTTCAACTGCAGCGAAACGGTAGGCTGAGTCAAATGCAGCTCACGCGCCGCCGCCGAAATCGTGCCCGAACGGACCAACTGCACATACACCTGCAACAAGCGAAAACTGAGATGGCGAATATTCATAGAACGGCTTTCATATAGATGATCATCTATGCTACGTAACGAGATAATTTATTATTCAATATAGCTTAATCTAGTCATAATCGCACTCATATTCACACAGAGGAAGATTCATGCCCGATATCATCATCGCGTTTTTTGCTTTAGGTTTGCTGGCCGGTTTGTTGAAATCCGATTTAAAAGTGCCGCAATCGGTCTATCAAACCCTGACAATTTTATTAATGCTCGTCTTGGGCCTCGAGGGTGGCGTGGCCTTGCATGGAAAATTTGAGTTCTCGATGCTACCTAGCTTAGCTGGCGTCGCCGTAGCAGGCTTCCTCATTCCACTGCTCTGCTACCCTATCCTACGCCGCGCTATCGGCCTCAACCCAGCCAATGCCGCCAGTATCGCCGCCCACTACGGCTCGGTCAGTGCCGGCACCTTTGCGGTCGCCTTAACCATGGCCAAAGCCGGCGGCTTGACGCTCAAGCCCGAAACCACGCTGTACCTGGTCATGTTGGAATTGCCAGCGATAATCAGCGCGATCTGCTTATAC
Organism: Undibacterium sp. CCC3.4; assembly: GCF_034347425.1. Classification (GTDB taxonomy): domain Bacteria; phylum Pseudomonadota; class Gammaproteobacteria; order Burkholderiales; family Burkholderiaceae_D; genus Undibacterium. Next base: position 2,425,191 of record NZ_CP133779.1, on the reverse strand, counting down.
AATAAGTTAAGCGGATCAACGCAGGGGCAAGGCAGCGGCACGATCTTGCGCGAAGCACTGACCAGCAGCAGCGTGCTCTTACTCGGTGGTGGTGTGGTGATCGGCTATCTGTACGGACCGCTAGGTTTGGGGCCACTGGAACCCGTCTTACTCAATGGTTACAAAAGCATGCTCGCCTTGTTTTTACTGGAAATGGGACTGTGTACCGCCAAGGCCTGCTCACCCTTACCATGGCAGCATGCACGCTTGATGCTGTTCGCTGCCGTCGCACCGTTTGCCTTGGCCGGCCTCGGCATCGCCATCGCCATCGCCCTCAACCTGCCAGCCGGGAGCGCCTTCGTACTGACCTGCTTGATCGCCAGTGCCTCCTACATTGCCGCACCAGCCGCCATTCAAACCGCGATCCCGCAAGCCGATATCGGGCTGGCGATGTTAGCCGCCTTAGGCATTACTTTCCCCATCAATATTTTCATCGGCCTACCGATGTATATGCAGTGGGTGCGGCATTTCATTCATTGAACAACTTAATGGATCGTCGCAAAAGGGTATTAAGTCGGTATCATTACCCCAACCGGTAGCCACGTCATTCCTGCGCGCTTTTGGCAGGAACCCAGCGGCGTTCGTGGTTAACTGAAAATCCCAGATATGATCGTGTTTTCAGTGCTGAAAACGACGCTGGGTTCCCGCCAAAAGCATGCGGGAATGACGAGGCTGCGGCATGCGGGAATGACGAGGTATGCGGTGTTTCAGATGTAAAAAAGCGTCCATCAGGCTTTTGCGACAGCCTCTGAAGGCCGGGGTTTTTAACCCTAGTCAGATTTTTGATGAAAGAATTGATTAATTTCGGCAGCGTCGATCACCCCTGACACAGCAGTTCTTTTGCCATGCGCATCGAACCAATAACTACGCGGCATTTCTCCGTGCCATGTCGGATCCACGGAGAAACGCAGCCGCTCCGGCGCTTCCTCTCCGAAAGCCCAGGCCTTACTGCTCAAGCCGTAGCTCTGCAATTTTTGTTTCATCAGTTGGAGATTTTGCGGATCGAGTAAAGAATCCGTGCCGATGCTCAGCACGCGCACATTTTTGTTGGTCTTTTTGCTCTTTCCCAGAGCCGCCAAACTTGCTTGGCAAAACTCGCAATCGAGTGACCACAGCACCAAAACAAACGGTTTGCCCTTCTGATTATGAATCAAACTATCCATACTCTCGGATGTGAATTCCCGCATCTCAGCGGCTTGCACCGGCATAGTCATTACGCATACGGCCAAGAACAAGCCGCGCATCACTTTGACTGCATTGTTCATTTACTGCTCCCTACAGGAATAATACGCAAACCTTCATTTTGGGTGCGCCAGACCAGGACAAGGCCCTTGGGGCCAGTGAGTAAATGCGGCTGATCCGAATTACCCGAAGTTTGCGCGATATCGAGCTCTTCCCAAGTACTGCCGGCATCCTTCGATACTTTACCGAGTATCGTACTGGCCTTACCGTCAAATTGTTTCCACACCAAAGTGACGGTCTTGCCCTGCACCTGCACCTCGGCATGCTCGGCTTGGGCATTGCCCAATTTGATAGGCGTACCGAGCTCTGCTTGGGCATTGGTCGAAGCGTAAAACACGCCACCTTCGTCGTTCTTCACATTGAACCAGGTTTGGTAACGCCGCCCCTCCGCATCAAATGCGATGGCAGGACCATGATGCGGGCAAGCATCAACACGCCAGGCCTCGAAACTAGTCCGTAGCAAGTCAGAATGACTGCCATCGACATGCAATTCACTGAGCGCGTGATCACGCTCGTTCGGTTCAAACACATGACGCCACATAGCGATCGGCCGGCCGGCCGGATTGAGTGCCAATGCGATGCGACAACACTCACAGCTGTGCGCGGCCAGCAGGTAGTCGGCGTGAAAACTGCCACCTTGATCGGTCGACACCGTGTAGTAAATCGCCGCACCGGTGTAGGCTTGTTGCCGCGCTTTGGCGGCAATCGCATCGCGCTTATCTATCCATGCGATGAAGATACGCCCGGCTGTATCGACGATCATCGATTCAAAGCGGTGGGTGATTTCATCGCGGTTAGCATGCACCGTCACGGGGGCAGAAAAGCTGACGCCCCCGTCGAGCGAACGCACGAAGCGGATTTCACCGGTATACGGTTTGGCCAGTGGCTTCGTGTAGGCAATATACATTTCACCTTGCGGCCCGAATGCCAGCTTCGGCCGATTTTCGCCATCGGCAGAAATCGCTTCCGGCGTGGCTTGAGCCCGTACTGGCGCGGACCAAGTCTGACCCATATCGAGCGACGATTGCAGGACCACATACGCCGCCTTGCCATCAGCAGCCGCTTCTTTACTGGCGACCCATAACTTGCCCTGCGCATCCCAGGCCGCCGACGTGCCCAGTTCTGCTTTAGCGTGTTTTTGCTTACTGTGATCCATCTGCGCACTGGCCTGTAGCGGCCATTGCGCAGACAAGAGCAGCAGGCTGCTCAGAAAAAAATGAAGGAAAAGTTTCATGATCAAGCTCAATAATCAAACTTCATGCTGACAAAGAAAGTACGCTGCGGATACGGATTAGGATTGACGTAGTATTTCTCACTGCCGATATTATTCACCCCGATCGCACCAGTCCATTGACGCGTCAATTGATACACCAGCTTGGCATCAAATACACTGTACTGACTGACCGCGCCGTAGACATCCGGGTTCACATCATTGTATTGCTTGCTCACGGTGTTGAACAAGGCATTGTGCTGATGTCCGCTGTAACGATAACTCAAACTACCAGAGAGTCGGTCCGACACATGATAGGTCGCAACCATCGTGGCACGCCATGCCGGTATGCGCGGCTGATCGGTGTCCACCAGTCCCGGGTTACGACTGTTGGCAACGATGGTGGAATGGGTGTAAGTCAGGCTAGCGTTGAAGTCCAAACCATTGAGCACAACATCATTCACATTCAATACCGTCTCAAGACCGTAAGTACGTACTTTATCAACATTTTGAATACTCGAGATATTCGGGATCACCGTGGTATCTGATTGCGAAATCAAGGCATCGCGCTTATCTTCATAAAACACCGAAGTACGCAAGCTGCCTTTTTTCAGCAAGACTTCGGCGACCAGTTCTGCCGAACGCACATCCTCCGGTTTCAGGTTAGGATCATTTTGCTTGACGTTATTGGGCAGACTGATGACTTGAAAGATTTCGGCCACGGTTGGATAACGTAGGCCGCGCCCGAACGAAGCGCGGTACGCCCAGTTTTTATTGGGCTGATAGGCAACCGATAGCTTAGGCGAAAAATCGGTGCTGCGACGAGTGGCATAATTCAATTGTTGATACGCCGTGGCATTGGCGGCATTGAAGTTACTGCCGTCCGATGCCTGCCATTGTTCCAGACGGCCGCCGAACACGGTTTTCCACTCCGGTGTCAGTTGCCAGGCATCTTGCAGATACAGGGCCTGCGTTTGCGTTTTGCCATACGAATTGGAAGATGGAGTGGCCGCCAAATTACTGCTCAACCAATCATTGAGTACATTCGTGGTCACCGATTTCAATACATAACGATCGGCATGATAGCCAAAGCTGAGCCGATGCGCGCTCTTCACATCACCACCGGGTCGATACTCCGCGCGTAAATCCAAAGTAGTCCAACCAGTGCCATCGCCGGTCGTGATGCTGCCGCCCGGTCTGGTCGTGTCCAAGCCGGAATCATAGACACTGCCATTATTAGCAGCGGTACGCGAATTGTCTTTGCGTTCATTGTAGGAACTCAGTACCGCCTCCCAGTCCCACGCACCATTGGTATGACTGGCCAGTGAGAGTCCTTGCATGTAATGTTCGCTCTCACTGTAGCCAGGTGAGGTTCCGGCCAAAGTATAGTAATTGCTGTCGCCGGCAAACTTCACATAGCGGCCTGCCCCGCTGCTGCTGGTATTAAAAACAGCACGGCCATTACTATCACGTAAATAACTGTTCACATAAGTCGTCGACTTGTTTTCCCACATTCCCAAGGTATAGCTGGCCCGTAATTCCGGCGTGATATCGTAAGCCAGTTTAAGTTTAGCAATATCTTGGATCGTCGCGTCCGCACCGATCGCGCTGGTAACAATACGGCCGTTACCGCTGGTATCGATATCGCGGATTGCGCCACTGACCGTGGTAAATGCCGGCGTACCGGTGAGGCTGGCTTTGCTCGCCGCACCGAAAGTTTGCGGTTGACTGGTATTGTCGAGATGATCGACATTCAGCAGCCAAGACCAGTTATCGGATTTACTGCCTAACGCTACGCTGCCATGCGTGCCATGAAATTCCTGATCTGTCCCGTAGAGTTTGAAGCGCTGTCCGAACACATCGAGTTTGATGTGTGCCTCAAAACGATCGGGCATGTGGGTAGACAATAACACGACGCCGCCGGCAGAATTACCGGGGTACAGGGCCGAAAAGGGGCCATACAAAACATCGATACGCTCGATCTCTTCGGGCGCAACCATGCCCCAGCGCGGTGCCGTGGCATAACTGTTATTGAGAAAATTCGACAGCAGCAAGTTATCCGCGTACACAACGGTCTGGGCGCTTGAAATGGAACTATTGACGCGCATGACCAAAATTCCATTGCGGTCGCCGATATAGCGTTCGCGAACATGGGTACTTGGCAGATAGTTGAGCGTTTCAGCCGTGGTGATCGCATTGATCGTCTCGGCAATCTGTTTGGCATTGATCGATTCGCGGGTGTTCGACGTCGCGGTCGGTTGCGTGACTTTATTACTTTGTACCAGTACTTGCTGGATTTGCTCGCTGCTAGCGTCGGCTGCCAACGGTGCCCCAGTTTCTGCCGCATAGGCGATGGCAGATTGCGAGAACGCGGCAAGGAGAGCAATGCGTAGCTGGCGTTTAGTAAAATTTTTGTTTTGTTGCATGATGAACTCTGGTATTTCCCGGTCATAGCGGGAAGAAATCAAATCAGTATCGCTGTGCCAATTAAGATTGGCACAGCTGACACGAAACAGTGCCGCCATGGTCGTCAGCGTGTGTTTGACTCATTGAAAATAGCGTGCCTGATCAAGCGACGTGTTTCTACATGATCATTCAAGACGCATTCAAGACTATATGGCAGTGCGAGATTTTTTATACCAGACGGGGTGGCGCACGTGACTGGATGGAAGTCCAGACAAATAAAGGCGATGGAGAGCGATAGAACAGTCTTGGAACATGCAACTGCTGAACAACGACAGGTATGCTCAACAACTGCATTGGTGGCAGAGCGAATGACGCAGCACTGGTAAAACAATACGCGCAGTGCTCACCATGTTTGCCCTGATCGGATAAGGGCGCAGTTTTTCCCGCCACTGCGACATCCGCTTTGACCACGGGACTGAGCTTGCTGCTGCAAATTTCCAACCAACCCGCTGCGCCATTATTGGCAGCGAGTGCCGCTGAAATTGATGGCATGAAAAGCGTGAGCAAGATCGCAAAGCATGCGAGCAAAGCTGTATATCGTTGGGAAAGCGAGCGCGGTTTCATCTGCAAATTATAACATTTTGCACAACGGCAACGATACGACAGGCGATCGATTTTGTTTAATAACAACGCTCAGGCGATGACGCTCAGGTCTGGTGCACGCCACAAACCGTTTGCGCAAAAGCAAAACCCCCGCTCTCACAAGAGAACGGGGGCATGCAGAATAGAAGCCTGACGATAACCTACTTTCACACTGGTTGCAGCACTATCATTGGCGCGTAGTCGTTTCACGGTCCTGTTCGGGATGGGAAGGGGTGGGGCCGACTAGCTATGGTCATCAGGCATAACTTGTTGATTCATTGTGCACCTCGCTACACTGAGGCACGCAATCAATCCAATTCAGAAGAAGTAAAGTCTTAATAATCTTGTTATTATTTTTTGGTTATGATTTGTACCGAACATTCCGGCAAACACTTCATTAACTCACTCGTAGCCTATACCTGCTAAGGTTATAGGGACAAGCCTTACGGGCAATTAGTACTGGTTAGCTTAATGCATTACTGCACTTCCACACCCAGCCTATCAACGTCCTGGTCTCGAACGACCCTTTAAAGAGATCTAGTCTCTGGGAAGTCTCATCTTAAGGCGAGTTTCCCGCTTAGATGCTTTCAGCGGTTATCTCTTCCGAACATAGCTACTCGGCAATGCCACTGGCGTGACAACCGATACACCAGAGGTTCGTCCACTCCGGTCCTCTCGTACTAGGAGCAGCCCCCTTCAAACTTCCAACGCCCACGGCAGATAGGGACCAAACTGTCTCACGACGTTTTAAACCCAGCTCACGTACCACTTTAAATGGCGAACAGCCATACCCTTGGGACCGGCTACAGCCCCAGGATGTGATGAGCCGACATCGAGGTGCCAAACTCCCCCGTCGATATGAACTCTTGGGAGGAATCAGCCTGTTATCCCCAGAGTACCTTTTATCCGTTGAGCGATGGCCCTTCCATACAGAACCACCGGATCACTATGTCCTACTTTCGTACCTGCTCGACTTGTCAGTCTCGCAGTTAAGCACGCTTATGCCATTGCACTATCATCACGATGTCCGACCGTAATTAGCGTACCTTCGAACTCCTCCGTTACACTTTGGGAGGAGACCGCCCCAGTCAAACTGCCTACCATGCACTGTCCCCGACCCGGATAACGGGCCAAGGTTAGAACCTCAAATAAACCAGGGTGGTATTTCAAGGATGGCTCCACGCAAACTGGCGTCCACGCTTCTAAGCCTCCCACCTATCCTACACAGATCGATTCAAAGTCCAATGCAAAGCTACAGTAAAGGTTCATGGGGTCTTTCCGTCTAGCCGCGGGTAGATTGCATCATCACAAACATTTCAACTTCGCTGAGTCTCGGGAGGAGACAGTGTGGCCATCGTTACGCCATTCGTGCAGGTCGGAACTTACCCGACAAGGAATTTCGCTACCTTAGGACCGTTATAGTTACGGCCGCCGTTTACTGGGACTTCAATCAAGAGCTTGCACCCCATCATTTAATCTTCCAGCACCGGGCAGGCGTCACACCCTATACGTCCACTTTCGTGTTTGCAGAGTGCTGTGTTTTTATTAAACAGTCGCAGCCACCAGTTTATTGCAACCCCTTCACCCTTCTGCCGCAGGGCAGTCAAGCTACAAGGGCGTACCTTATCCCGAAGTTACGGTACCAATTTGCCGAGTTCCTTCTCCCGAGTTCTCTCAAGCGCCTTAGAATACTCATCTCGCCCACCTGTGTCGGTTTGCGGTACGGTCTCGTATGACTGAAGCTTAGAGGCTTTTCTTGGAACCACTTCCGATTGCTTCATGCACTAGTGCACTCGTCCCAACCCCTTGAATTCCGCGCCCGGATTTGCCTAAGCGCCTTCTTTGAGCCAGAAACCGACTATTCCAACAGTCGGACAACCTTCCGCGATCCGTCCCCCCATCGCATCATACGACGGTGCAGGAATATTAACCTGCTTCCCATCAGCTACGCATCTCTGCCTCGCCTTAGGGGCCGACTCACCCTGCTCCGATGAACGTTGAACAGGAAACCTTGGGCTTACGGCGTGGAGGCTTTTCACCCCCATTATCGCTACTCATGTCAGCATTCGCACTTCTGATACCTCCAGCATCCTTTACAAGACACCTTCGCAGGCTTACAGAACGCTCTCCTACCATATCCATAAATGGATATCCGCAGCTTCGGTGTATAGCTTAGCCCCGTTACATCTTCCGCGCAGGACGACTCGATCAGTGAGCTATTACGCTTTCTTTAAAGGGTGGCTGCTTCTAAGCCAACCTCCTGACTGTTTTAGCCTTCCCACTTCGTTTTCCACTTAGCTATACTTTGGGACCTTAGCTGGCGGTCTGGGTTGTTTCCCTCTTGACACCGGACGTTAGCACCCGATGTCTGTCTCCCTTGCTCGCACTCGTCGGTATTCGGAGTTTGCAATGGGTTGGTAAGTCGCGATGACCCCCTAGCCATAACAGTGCTCTACCCCCGACGGTGATACAAGAGGCACTACCTAAATAGTTTTCGGAGAGAACCAGCTATTTCCAAGTTTGTTTAGCCTTTCACCCCTACCCACAGCTCATCCCCTAATTTTTCAACATTAGTGGGTTCGGTCCTCCAGTGCGTGTTACCGCACCTTCAACCTGGCCATGAGTAGATCACTTGGTTTCGGGTCTACACCCAGCGACTGATTCGCCCTATTCGGACTCGATTTCTCTACGGCTTCCCTATGCGGTTAACCTTGCCACTGAATGTAAGTCGCTGACCCATTATACAAAAGGTACGCAGTCACGGAACAAGTCCGCTCCTACTGTTTGTATGCACACGGTTTCAGGATCTATTTCACTCCCCTCCCGGGGTTCTTTTCGCCTTTCCCTCACGGTACTGGTTCACTATCGGTCGATATCGAGTATTTAGCCTTGGAGGATGGTCCCCCCATGTTCAGACAGGATTTCACGTGTCCCGCCCTACTTGTCGCAAGCTTAGTTCCACATTGATGATTTCGACTACGGGACTATCACCCTCTTTGGTCGCACTTTCCATTGCGTTTGTCTATCAAAAATGCTAAATCTTGCAGGCTCTTCCCATTTCGCTCGCCACTACTTTGGGAATCTCGGTTGATTTCTTTTCCTGTAGCTACTTAGATGTTTCAGTTCGCCACGTTCGCTTTGCATACCTATGTATTCAGTATGCAATGACCTTACGGCCGGGTTTCCCCATTCGGAAATCTGCGGATCAAAGTGTGTTTGCTCACTCCCCGCAGCTTATCGCAAGCTACTACGTCCTTCATCGCCTGATATCGCCAAGGCATCCACCATGTGCACTTAGTCACTTGTCCCTATAACTTTAGCTTCTGGCGTCTCGTTTCATTGCTGAAACCAGGTTCATCGCCAGAAAGCGGTTATAGTTCTTTACTACTTATGAGTATTACTTTAGCGTTTGCCGTATCTCAAGAATTTATTTTTTTCTAAAACTGCCTTTCGGCTGCTTTTGATCAAACTCTTTTTAATACATTGTTTGTTTCGATACAATCATAACCCTTCCATAAATTATCCAGCATGACTGTCGTCATACCGAACGACAACATCTTCCGATGTTATCCTTTACAGAAATAATTTGATTATTTCTACTTTACTTCTTCTAAATTGTTAAAGAACGAGATACTACTTATTACTCTGACTTTCGCTTTGAAAGATCAAACCTAAATCTCTGCGTCTTACTCATTCGCTGACTTAGGTTTGCTATTTCTTGGTGGGTCTGGTTGGGCTCGAACCAACGACCCCCGCGTTATCAACACGGTGCTCTAACCAACTGAGCTACAGACCCGCTTATCTGCATTGACTAATACTGGTGGAGGATGACGGGATCGAACCGACGACCCCCTGCTTGCAAAGCAGGTGCTCTCCCAGCTGAGCTAATCCCCCTCTTATACCTCATTAAGCTACTGCGCACTTCAATCTTCAATCTCCGATGCTCGTCGTACCGAAGTACGACTGCGCTTCTGGATTGAACCTTGAAGCGCTCGCGACGCTTACTGAGGAATAACTGGCTTCCCTGGTATCACTACCAAGCTTTTCTCGTTATTTAATTTAACAGTCAATAAAAGTGAACACTCAACTACGGCGCTACTCTAGAAAGGAGGTGATCCAGCCGCACCTTCCGATACGGCTACCTTGTTACGACTTCACCCCAGTCACGAACCCTGCCGTGGTAATCGCCCTCCTTACGGTTAAGCTAACTACTTCTGGCAGAACCCGCTCCCATGGTGTGACGGGCGGTGTGTACAAGACCCGGGAACGTATTCACCGCGACATGCTGATCCGCGATTACTAGCGATTCCAACTTCATGCAGTCGAGTTGCAGACTACAATCCGGACTACGATACACTTTCTGGGATTAGCTCCCCCTCGCGGGTTGGCGGCCCTCTGTATGTACCATTGTATGACGTGTGAAGCCCTACCCATAAGGGCCATGAGGACTTGACGTCATCCCCACCTTCCTCCGGTTTGTCACCGGCAGTCTCATTAGAGTGCTCACCTTAAATGTAGCAACTAATGACAAGGGTTGCGCTCGTTGCGGGACTTAACCCAACATCTCACGACACGAGCTGACGACAGCCATGCAGCACCTGTGTTACGATTCTCTTGCGAGCACACCTAAATCTCTTCAGGCTTTCGTACATGTCAAGGGTAGGTAAGGTTTTTCGCGTTGCATCGAATTAATCCACATCATCCACCGCTTGTGCGGGTCCCCGTCAATTCCTTTGAGTTTTAATCTTGCGACCGTACTCCCCAGGCGGTCTACTTCACGCGTTAGCTGCGTTACCAAGTCAATTAAGACCCGACAACTAGTAGACATCGTTTAGGGCGTGGACTACCAGGGTATCTAATCCTGTTTGCTCCCCACGCTTTCGTGCATGAGCGTCAGTGTTATCCCAGGGGGCTGCCTTCGCCATCGGTATTCCTCCACATATCTACGCATTTCACTGCTACACGTGGAATTCTACCCCCCTCTGACACACTCTAGCCATACAGTCTCAAATGCAGTTCCCAGGTTGAGCCCGGGGATTTCACATCTGACTTATATAACCGCCTGCGCACGCTTTACGCCCAGTAATTCCGATTAACGCTTGCACCCTACGTATTACCGCGGCTGCTGGCACGTAGTTAGCCGGTGCTTATTCTTCAGGTACCGTCATTAGCACGCTGTATTAGAGCATGCCGTTTCTTCCCTGACAAAAGAGCTTTACAACCCGAAGGCCTTCTTCACTCACGCGGCATTGCTGGATCAGGCTTGCGCCCATTGTCCAAAATTCCCCACTGCTGCCTCCCGTAGGAGTCTGGACCGTGTCTCAGTTCCAGTGTGGCTGGTCGTCCTCTCAGACCAGCTACTGATCGTCGCCTTGGTAGGCTTTTACCCTACCAACTAGCTAATCAGATATCGGCCACTCCATGAGCATGAGGTCTTGCGATCCCCCACTTTCCACCTTAGTGCGTATGCGGTATTAGCGTAACTTTCGCTACGTTATCCCCCACTCTAGGGTATGTTCCGATATATTACTCACCCGTTCGCCACTCGCCACCAGGCCGGGTTACCCCATTCCGTGCTGCCGTTCGACTTGCATGTGTAAGGCATGCCGCCAGCGTTCAATCTGAGCCAGGATCAAACTCTTCAGTTTAATCTCTGTTTTTGTGTTCATTTCTGAACTCTGTCGTTGCCGACAGATCGCTCACTCAAAATACTGACAGTTCCATCATCTATTGCTAAATGATTTTCCTATTTTATTTCTTGTGAAGCATTTGATATTTTTTAAGCATGCCGACTAAATAAATTTAGTCGGTGCGCTTTCATCAAGTGCTCACATTTATTGACTGTTAATTGTTAAAGAACCGTATTCTTTTCCGCTTCCTCTTGCGAGGTTTGCTACGAAGCGTTGTGTTCGTTAGCAGCAGAGAAACGAGATTATGAGGCATTTGCGCTTGACTGTCAACACCCTGTTTTACTGCGCGGCGTTTTTTAACGCTGCCGGGTTTTGCTGTCTTGCTTACTTTGCTTTACTCTCTCGCTGCACTCGTCAGCGGGAGGCGGACTATATCAAGAGCACGACTACAATGCAAGGGGGTAAAGAAAAGAAATTGCGTCTGGCCTTATACTTAGAAGGTCCAAACGACAATCACATAAGCATGACTTACTCGCTGTTCGACCAAGAAGAATTGACGCACCCATGGAATGAAGCACTGCTGCCGGGTGCCATACTATTACATCGCCATGCGCAGCATCAGGCAGAGGCTTTATCCGCCGCCATCGCTCACATCACGGCACAGGCGCCATGGCGTCAAATGCATACGCCGGGCGGACGTCGGATACAAGTACACAATAGCAGTTGCGGCAGCTATGGTTGGGTTTCCGATGCCCGCGGCTATCGCTACGAAAACTTCGACCCGCTGACAGGACAAGCATGGCCGACCATGCCGCCACTATTCCTCGAACTCGCTGCAGCGGCAGCGGCGGCGGCTGGTTATCCGGACTTCGTACCCGACAGTTGCCTGATCAACCGCTACCTGCGCGATACCAGCTTGTCTCTGCACCAAGATAAAGATGAAGCGGATTTTCAGGCACCCATCGTATCTATCTCGCTCGGCATGTCCGCCAATTTCGTCTTCGGCGGTTTGACGCGTGATGCTAAACTGAGCCGTCTGCTGCTCGAGCACGGTGATGTCTTGGTCTGGGGTGGTGCGGCACGCTTGTTGTACCACGGCGTACAATCACTGTGCGGCAGTGCTGACCCACTGCTCGGTGAACAAAGAATCAATCTGACTTTTCGCAAAGCCAAATAATAAAGGCACACTGATTACTATGGCTTTTTCTCTCGATAACTTATTAGTCGTCGGTATTTCCTCTCGGGCGCTGTTCGACCTCGAAACCGAAGACACGATTTTTCAAACTCAGGGTCTCGACAGCTTTCGCCAACATCAACTGCTTCATGAAAATACGATACTCAAGCCAGGTGCCGGGTTTGCGCTGGTCAAGGCACTGTTGAAATTAAATGCCCTCACTCCCGGTATACGACTGGTCGAAGTCGTGGTCATGTCGCGCAACTCTTCCGAAACCTCCCTGCGTATCTTTAATTCCATTGCGCATTACGGTCTCGACATCACCCGCGCGGCCCTCAGCGGTGGTGCACCGCTGGCACCTTATTTACAAGCGTTTAACATCAGTCTGTTTTTATCCTTGCATGAAGATGATACTCAAGCGGCGATTAATTCCGGTATTGCTTCGGCCATGCTGTATCCGCTGCCACCGAATGCCGCCGATATGGAGCAGATACGGATCGCCTTCGATGGCGATGCGGTGTTATTTTCCGATGAGTCGGAACGGATTTATCAAGAGCATGGGGTCGAAGCGTTTGAACAGCATGAACGCGACAATGCCAACAAGCCCCTGCCTCAAGGCCCCTTCGCCCGTTTACTGATGGCACTGGCTTATTTACAAAACCATTTCAAAACGCCAGACGGTCGGGCTTTCCCTTTGCGCACAGCATTGGTCACGGCGCGCGCTTCACCGGCCCATGAGCGCGTGATCCGTACTTTGCGGGCCTGGAATATTGTGATCGATGAGACGTTTTTTATGGGTGGCGTTAATAAGTCGGCAATTCTGGCGGCATTCAAACCACATATGTTTTTTGATGACCAGCATGGGCACTGCGAGAAAGCTTCCGACGTAGTGCCTACCGGAAGAGTTCCAATAAAACAACTTTGAAACAATTTTTTACTTGTTTCTAAGCATTATCATGGGAAAGATATCAAGTTCAGAATTTTCCTACAAACAGAGCTGACGCGAATCAGTTAGTATTCGAAAAAATGAGTCAGGCTCGTCAGAGCTTGCTTGATTACGCGGCAAACTGCCGTTATGACCAACAGGATTGTGCGCACGTCGTTTCATCAAACACCTCATACGTTTAATACTGAGGCGCTCAACGAACTTCGGCACGGATATGTATTTATGATAATAAGAATGATCGCGGATCTACCCGCATCGTCAACGCTGAGTCAAATCGACGCAGCACAGGCGGAAAAGGGCAATCAATTGCTCAGCCCCGGCCGCGCGAAGTTATCGCTGGTCGTTTCGAATGTGAGTAATGTGGTGCAAAGCTCACCTGTAGCAGCCGCTCACGTCCTCACTCTGCATCAAAATAAGTCGCTGCTGCGCATAGGCTTACGTCAGGCCACCAATGTTTCGTCGGTTTACAGCATGCCAGACGTGCTCACGCCCTTTGAGCGCGAGCGCATCATGGCCAGTGCCAGGCTGTATTCCTACCGTGGTCACAATTAGTTAGTCGGGTGAGGAGCGCAAGCAAACGACAAATAACAATGTCAAAGCAAAAAAAAAGCCACAATCAGACGATTGTGGCTTTTTTACGCGAAACAACTTAGCGTTCAGCAACCACATCAACAACACACAAGGCTGTCATGTTGACGATACGACGTACCGTCGCCGATGGTGTCAAGATATGTACCGGCTTGGCGCAACCGAGCAAGATCGGACCGATTGCCACATTGTTCCCAGCCGTCGTCTTGAGCAAATTGTAGGCGATGTTGGCTGCATCAATATTTGGCATGACCAAGAGATTGGCATCGCCCTTCAATGTTGAGGTCGGCATCATTTTCTTGCGATAGGCACCATCGAGTGCCGTATCGCCATGCATTTCCCCGTCAACTTCGAGGTCCGGTGCATCACGATGAATAATTGCCAAGGCAGCGCGCATTTTTTGCGCCGATTCACTGTTGCTGGAACCGAAATTGGAATGCGACATCAAGGCTACCTTCGGCAGTAAGCCGAAGCGACGCATTTCTTCCGCTGCCAAGATCGTGATTTCAGCGATCTGTTCAGCGCTAGGATTTTCATTGACATGCGTATCGACCAGCACCAATTGACGATCCGGCAGCACCAAGGCATTCATCGCGGCGTTAACCTTGACGCCAGGGCGCTTGCCGAGTACTTGGTTGATGTAATTGAGATGCAAACCGGTGGTGCCAAAGGTACCGCAGATCATGCCGTCGGCATCGCCTTTGTGGATCATCATCGCACCGATGAGCGAGTGACGACGACGCATTTCCAGCTTAGCGTACTGCTCGGTCACGCCACTACGACTTGTCATGGCATGGTAAGTCTGCCAGTAATCACGATAACGTGGATCAAATTCCGGATTGATGACTTCGAAATCGACGCCAGGACGAATACGCAAACCGAATTTTTCTACCCGCTGCGCCAAAATATGTGGACGACCGACCAATATTGGTGCTGCCAGCTTTTCGTCAACGATGACTTGCACCGCACGCAGAATCCGCTCTTCCTCGCCTTCAGCAAAGACGATGCGCTTGCGCTCGGCCGGTGCTTTTTTAGCGATCTGGAATATGGGCTTCATGAAAGTGCCGCTATGGTAGACGAATTGCTGCAATTTTTCGACGTACGCTTGCATGTCTTGGATAGGACGCGCCGCCACACCGCACTCTTCGGCCGCTTTGGCGACGGCCGGTGCGATCTTGATCATCAAGCGCGGATCAAATGGTTTCGGGATCAGGTATTCAGGACCGAATGACAGGTTATCGATGCCGTAGGCCGAAGCGACCACATCCGATTGTTCCGCTTGCGCCAATTCGGCGATCGCGTGAACCACGGCGATTTCCATTTCACGCGTGATGGTCGTGGCACCACAGTCGAGCGCGCCGCGGAAAATATACGGGAAACATAGAACGTTGTTAACTTGATTCGGAAAATCGGAACGGCCGGTCGCCATGATGGCGTCATCACGCACTGCCTTGACTTCTTCCGGCAGAATTTCCGGGGTCGGGTTAGCCAGCGCCAGAATCAAAGGATTGGCGGCCATCAGTTTAACCATGTCCGGCTTGAGCACGCCGGCAGCCGACAAACCGAGGAAAATATCGGCATCGGGCATGACTTCGCGCAGCGTACGTGCGCTGGTATGTTGGGCGAACCGATCTTTATCGGGATCCATCAACTCGACGCGACCAACATAGACCACGCCGGCCAAGTCGGTGACGAAGATGTTTTCCAGAGGAAAGCCAAGATCGACGATCAAGTCAAGACAAGCCAAGGCGGCTGCGCCGGCACCGGAAACGACCAACTTGGTTTTTTTGATGTCTTTGCCAACGACTTTCAAGCCATTGAGGATGGCCGCACCGACAATGATGGCGGTACCGTGCTGATCATCATGGAAAACCGGGATTTTCATCCGCTCGCGCAGCTTGCGTTCTATATAGAAGCATTCCGGTGCTTTGATGTCTTCCAGATTGATACCGCCAAAGGTCGGTTCGAGCGCAGCGATGATGTCGACCAGCTTGTCAGGATCAGATTCATCGATTTCAATATCGAAGACGTCGATGCCGGCGAATTTTTTGAATAAGACGCCCTTGCCTTCCATAACCGGCTTGGAAGCCAGTGGACCGATATTACCGAGTCCCAGTACGGCCGTGCCGTTCGTGATCACGCCAACCAGGTTGCCGCGTGCCGTGTATTTAAACGCGGCAGTAGGATCGGCCACAATTTCTTCGCAGGGAGCGGCCACACCTGGAGAGTACGCCAGCGCCAGATCGCGTTGGTTGGTCAATTGCTTGGTCGGGGTAACACTGATTTTACCTGGTGTCGGGAACTCGTGATACTCGAGCGCTGCCTGACGCAGTTGTTGACGCATTTGTTCTTTTTGATCTGATGACGAATCCATTGGGCCGGCCTTCTTTCTGTTTACTGACGGATAACTTACGTGGGTTGGTAATTTTAGCAGAGGGACCACTCTAACTTTATACGTATTTGTACGACTTCCATGCTTTTAACGCATAAGGATATACAAGAGATTGCACTATTAATAAGTAATTTATAGTAAATAGCTATCGCACATGTTTATACAATCAATTTCACAAATGATTCAGCAAGCTTTACTATGGTCATCAGTTCGAAAGAGAACGAAACTCTTCGTCACCACTTACCTCACCCAGGAGTATCACCATGAGCACAGTTACTACACCATCCGTCACGATACAAAATCTTGAAGCGGCTTTTGCCGGCGAATCGATGGCGCACATCAAATACCGTTATTTCGCCAAACTGGCACGTGCGGCCGGCGCGATCGAGATCGCCGAGGCATTTGAAGCGACAGCGGATCAAGAAGTCATGCATGCATTCGGCCATCTCGATTTGTTGTACCCAAAAACAGAAATGACACCACAGCGCGCGCTCGAAATCGCGATTGAAGGTGAAACTTATGAATACACTGAAATGTATCCGAAGTTCCGCCACCTCGCCATCGAAGAAGGGAATCATGCTGCGGTCGCTGAGTATGACGAGCAGATCGCCGAATCGAAAGTCCATGCGGAAAATTTCAAACGTACCCTCGAAGTCGCCGCCAAGCGTTTTGCCGCCTTGGCCAAGGTAGAAGAACGTCATGCCAATCATTACCGCGCCGTATTGGCCAAGAACTCCTGAGCTGCTCGCAGCATCAACTACCCATTTACTTATTCTGAGGACACTATGAAAACTTATCAATGTATCGTTTGCGGTTTTATCTATGATGAATCACTTGGCATGCCGGCAGAAGGCATTGCCGCTGGCACGCGCTGGGATGACATTCCTGAAGACTGGGAATGCCCGGACTGCGGCGTCGCCAAAGCCGACTTCGACATGGTGGAACTGTAAGCATGAAGCCGATCGCCCTCATCGGTTCCGGTCTCGCGGCATATACCGTGGCACGCGAGTTCCGCAAACTCGACAAAACGACGCCGCTGCTGATCATCACCGCCGATGCCGGTGATTTTTACTCCAAGCCTATGCTCTCGAACGCTTTTGCTCAGGCCAAGACCGCAGCGATGCTGCGTAATCAAAGTGCGCTGCAAATGGCGGAACAGCTCAACGCCACTATCCTGACCGGTACGGAAGTGCTGCGGATTGATGAGACCAGCAACAGTCTGGTCACCGCAGCAGGTGCTTTCGAGTTTTCACAGTTGGTGTTGGCAGTCGGTGCTCAAGCGATTCGCCTGCCGATCGCTGGCACCGCCGCCGCCGAGGTGTTATCCGTCAATACCCTGGCCGACTATGCCCGCTTACGTGAGCAAGTCGAGGCAGTCGGTCCGGCAGCGCGTATCGCAATTCTCGGCGCCGGTCTGATCGGCTGTGAGTTTGCCGACGACCTCAGTGGTGCCGGCTACCGCATCACGCTGATCGATCCGAATGCACGACCACTGGCAGCACTGGCTTCGGAACCGGTTTCGCTGGCATTGCGCGTGGCGCTTGAAGCGCGCGGAGTCACGCTGCAAATGGGGACTTCGGCTACTGCAGTCGATCGCGATGGCCACGGTTTATGCGTCACGCTGGCAAACGGCGACGTCATCGATGCCGATCTGGTGTTGTCTGCCGTTGGCTTGCGTGCCGATCTGCGTCTGGCCGCTACATCGCAGTTGGCTTGCGATCGCGGCATTCTGGTCGATGCCTTTGGCCGCACCAGCAACGCGCAGATTTTTGCTTTGGGCGATTGCGCGCAATACACACTGCCGGACGGCAGTCGCAGCACTTTGCCATATGTGGCACCACTGATGGCAGCCGCACGCGCGATTGCCGCCAGCCTGGGTGGCAGCTTGACGCCGATCGAATTCAAGGCCGCCCCAGTGTTGGTCAAAACACCGAGTTTTCCACTCGCTTTACTGCCGCCTGGTATAGGTAGTAAAGGTAGCTGGCAAACAGAGGTCGTCAATATGGCAACGGTGAGTCGTTATTTTGATGAGGCAGGCAGTTTGCGTGGTTTCGCAGTGGGGCCGCAAGATGCCAAATGGCGTCAAAGTTTGCTGGCCGAGGTGGCGATGGCAGCAGCAAGCTAAGGCCTCAGTGGCGGCGGGCAAACCGCTTGGAGTAAATCCGCGCCTCCCTTGAATGAAATCTGCCCGTCCCAAGGTACAATGACGGCATGCTTTCAGAATTCGATTTAATCAAGCGCTACTTCGCGCACCACTCTGCGCCCGACGAGCAACTGGCACTTGGCGTCGGCGATGACTGTGCCCTGCTCAATCTGACGCCGGGCATGCAATTGGCCGTGTCCAGCGATATGTTGGTGTCGGGTCGACATTTTTTTGCCGATGCCGATCCTACCCTGCTAGGGCATAAATGTCTGGCCGTGAATTTATCGGATCTGGCAGCGATGGGCGCGCGCCCGGTCGGTTTCACGCTGGCATTCTCACTGCCGAGCGCCGAGCCGGACTGGCTGGCGGCATTCGCACAAGGTTTGCTGAGCTTGGCGGACCAACACCGCTGCCGTCTCATCGGTGGAGATACCACCAAGGGGCCGCTCAATATCTGCCTGACTGTATTCGGCGAACTGCCGCCAGGCTCGGCATTACGCCGCGATGCTGCACGCGACGATGATGACATCTGGGTTTCCGGCACACTCGGCGACGCCCGTCTGGCGCTGGCTGGGTATTTACACGAATTAGCACTCAGTCCAGCCGATTTACACTTGGCCGCACCGCGCATGCATGCGCCCACCCCACGCGTCGCGCTTGGCTTGGCCTTGCGCGGCATCGCCCATGCCGCAGTGGATATTTCCGATGGCCTCGCCGGAGATCTCGGTCACATATTAGAACGCTCGCACTGTGGTGCGACCTTATTCATCGATGCGCTGCCAGCCGGACCCGCCTTGCAACAGCAAGATCGAGCCATCCGACGCCGTTTCACGCTCAGCGGCGGCGACGATTATGAATTATGTTTCACCGCCCCGTCCAGCCAGCGTGCCGCCGTGCTCGCGGCCGGACTGCACAGCGCCACGGCCGTCACACGTATCGGCCGCATTGAGGCGCAGCCTGGCTTGCGTCTGCTTGATACGAACATGAAAACTGTCAGCCTGAGACTGGAATCCTTTGACCACTTTAATAGCCCATGAGTAATCATCCTGACCCGACGCATGCGCCTGGCCGCCGGCCCAGCGCGCGCTTCATGCTGGGCCATCCGGCCCATTTGCTGGCACAGGGTTTTGGTAGCGGCCTCTCGCCTGTCATGCCCGGCACCAGTGGCACACTGTTCGCTTGGCTTAGCTTTGTCTTGCTCAGCCGAGCTTGGCCGGACCTGTTTTCGACGACCACCTGGGGCATCCTGATTGGCGTCGGTTTTTTGATTGGCGTCTGGGCTTGTCATGTGACCGGAAAAAATCTCGGTGCGCCCGACCATGGCAGTATGGTGTGGGATGAAATCATCGCCTTCTGGTTGGTACTGCTGTTCATTATGCCAGCTGATTTCGCCAGTCAAACTTGGGCGTTTGTGATATTTCGCTTTTTTGATATGGTGAAACCACAACCGATTCGCTATTTCGACCAGCGTTTCAAAGGTGGTTTCGGTGTCATGTGGGACGATATCGTGGCAGCTTTTTTCACCTTGCTGAGCTTGGCACTGTGGCGCATCAGCTGAGCGCTTCACATTGATACCGACATGGGGTAAAGTAAAGCCAAGTGCAGCGCTGCTCAGCATTGAGCGCTCGCTCCGCCTAATCAACGAGCCAGGAGTCAAAAAATGAGCAATGCCATAGACCTTGCCGCCGCCGTCGGCGTCGAATTAAAAGCGAAAAAACTCTTGTTGAGCGTAGCAGAATCTTGTACCGGCGGTGGCGTTGCCCATGCCATTACCGACATCGCTGGTTCCTCAGAATGGTTCGACTGCGGATTTATCACCTACTCCAATTCGTCCAAAACCGAATTACTGAATATTTCGGAAGCACTGATCGCCCAACACGGTGCCGTCAGTGAAGAAATTGCCGCCGCCATGGCGGCCGGTGCTATCGCCAATTCGCAAGCGCATGTCGCCTTATCGACCACCGGTATTGCCGGCCCCAGCGGTGCAGTACCGGGCAAGCCAGTCGGCACAGTCTGTTTCGGCTGGCAAATTGGCAGCGTGACACACACCGAGCGGCTGGTTTTCAGCGGCGAGCGCAGTGCTGTACGCGCACAAGCGGTGCAGCATGCGCTGGAAAAACTGCTGCAGTTTCTGCGACAGGAATAATCCGCGCGATGACAATAAAACAAAAAGCTGCAAATTGATACAAAGCTGAAACATTGCCAGAACTTGGATGCGGCACACTGAGGACTAGACATACACTCGCGTGCCGGATTTTGCCGGCCAGTGAGCCAGACTGAGGAAACCCTATGAGCAGCATCAACATTGGCAGCAGCACTACTGCCCTGTCTACCGCACTGCGTAATCTCTCGACGCAAAGCTCGGCGGCGAGCGCAAAACAGGCTTTAGCCGCGATCGACAGCAAGGGTCAGGGGTTTATTGATCCGGCTGAACTGGCATCAAGCTTCACGCAGATTGCCACTGACAGTGCCGCTGCTGGCACCACTACCGGCAGCAGCACAAGCAGTGCCACGGCAGCGGCTGATAAATTATTCAAGCAACTCGACAGCGATAGCAATGGTCAGGTGAGCCAGAGCGAATTGAGCAATGGCTTGCAAAGTCTCAGTGATGCCTTGACCGCTCAATTCAATCAAAGTCGCACGACGGGTTTGAGCAGCAGTAGCTCGGAGGCGAGTACGGCAGCGGTTTCGGCGTCAAGTTCCAGCTCCGCATCGAGTAGCAGTTCCGCGCCAAGTTCAGCAGCTGGGGCTGGCTCAGCGGGTGGTTCGGCGGTCAGTTCTACCAGCAGCAGCAAAACCTATGAAGCGGCCGACACCAACGAAGATGGCACGGTGACGCAAACCGAAGAACAAGCTTATCTTCAAAAACTCGCCACTGCGCGTGCGGAAAAACAGCACGCCAGCACGCCTTCAGAGAGCTCGACTGGCACCAGCGACAAATCACAGCAAGTACAGCAAGCTTACCTCGGCAGCCTTGCTGCCAGCACGGGCACACTTTCTGCCAGCGCTTGATAAACCACGCTTCCTTAATTGCTTTGCATTAATAATTCATCAAGTAAGACCGACTGAATTTTATCGGTATGCAAAGCAAGATTGAATTCTGTTCGAAGTTGCTCGCGAACAATCTCAAAGCCTTCAGTCGTATGCAAGTTGTCAGGATCGATTTTCGACATAATGACGGGAGTCATTTGTGAGAACGCGGCTTTATTCTGAAACAACCACTCTTTATTCTCGTTACTGACTTGTAAAGTCAATTGCATACGGATCACTTGGCCATCCACAGTGACAACGGTTTGCGGCATAGGTAGGTAAGCAAGCGCGGTTTCATGCCCATCGGTAAGACGAATATACGAAATACTGCCAAAAATAAGCAACAGGCCGCATAGAGTCAGGATTGCTGCATAGCGGGCAAAGTTATCGTTTGCGGCAGTCTTTTTCGGTTTCGGAGTATTTTTTTTGCTCGCAACGGCCGGCTCAAGCAGCTTGATTGGCGCGGGGGGCGGGTTCAGTAGCGCAGCCGGCAGAGGCACGGGCTCTGGCACCGGTGCCAATGGTGGGGAAGGCAAATATGCTTCCAGCATGGCCGGCTTGCTCAGGTCCATGTCAAAAAAATCGAGTTCTTGGCTCGCAGCCGGCTGAGGAAGCTCCCCGACTTGCTCAAAATCGAGTTTCTCGGATAGCAGACTCGCTTTTGACTTTTCTATCGCCATGCCAAGCCACCTGATGCTATTGTCCAGTCTACATTGTAACGCATAGAAATTTCCAAAAAGAAACTTTTTGTGTCTAATGCGGACTTATCATCGTAAATCATGCGCCGTCTTTTTTCGTTACAAAGTATGATTCAGTGATTATCAGCTGTTTCGTTTATGATGGACTGTTTTGTTACGTTCACTTGGTTGGCAATGTCTCTCTCTTCTCCCCCCTCTTTCCCTACACTAAGCAGAAATACCACGCTCGACAATATCAAAGGCGTCTTGATTTTTTTAGTGGTATTCGGCCACTTCATTGAAGTGCATATCTCCAATGATGCGTTTTTACGACCCATTTGGGTGTTTGTGTATGCCTTCCACATGCCCATGTTTGCATTGGTATCCGGCATCTTTTCCAAAGCGTATTTGGATGAAACCCAATCGCTGCAATTGATCAAAAACATCGTCGCGCCCTTGCTAGGCATGGAGTGCATTTACGAATTGACGGAATATGCACTGCAAGGCAGTATGAGCGTGTATGCCGGCTTGGTCGCGCCCTACTGGATGCTCTGGTATCTGCTGAGCTTGTTGTGCTGGCGTTTGCTGCTACCCTTGTTTGCACGCTTGCAATTTCCGGTATTACTGGCCGTGGTACTGGCCTTACTGGGCAGTTATTCTGCACAGGCCGGCTACTTTCTGAGCGGCGCGCGCACACTGATGTTTTTCCCGTATTTCTTGCTCGGTTATAGTTTGGGCACGAACTGGCTGCGGAACTATAAACAGGTTTACCTGATCGCTGCACTGGCGATTGCCGCGCTGGCCGCGCTGGCGGTGACGCTGTTACCCGATAATTTTGATTATCGCTGGCTGTACGGCAGCTTCTCGCTGCAGCGCTTGGGCATGGCAAATGTTCATGGAACACTGTACCAATTGTTGCAGTTTGCCGTTTCCACCACGCTCGGACTGGCCATGTTGTATCTGTTGGCACGTAGAGATCTGGGGCTGGCGCGCATAGGCAGGCAATCTATGTATGTGTTTTTATGGCACGGCATGGCTTTAATCATCCTGCAACACTACGGCATACTGAGCCAAATTTTGCACATGGAAGCTGCCACCCGCCTTTGCTTGTCGCTGGCCGCAAGTGCCGCCATCGTCTGGCTGACTGCCCATCCCTACTGCGAACGCATAACGCAAATAGTGATTCTGCGGCCGCTGAGCTGGCTACTGCTGCGTGCTAGCGCGAACCGGGCCGATCCGCTTGGTCTGGCAAAAGAGACGGTGCAGCCGAAATAGTCCGAGCAGATTCCTCTTCTATCCGACAGGCTAACTGCACTTCCCCAGCAACACCGGTATCAAATTGCTGGGGATTTTTTCCCTGTATGCCGCTGTAAAATTGTTTGATTTCTTCCATATCACGCACAATATCGCCGGTAGGCATAAATAAGGGCCCGATACCAGCCGCTTTGCGTCCAAAATCGAGATAGCCGAGCGCTATCGGTACGCCGGCACCGTGTGCAATATAATAAAATCCGGTTTTCCAGTGTGTGACTTTGCCGCGTGTGCCTTCCGGTGGCACGATCACAGTCAGGCGCGCATTGGCGTGAAAGGCATCGACCGTATGCTGAACCAAATTACCGGAACGACTACGGTCGACCGCAATACCACCGAGCCAGTGCATGATATGACCGAACAGCGGCGGAAACAAACTCGCCTTACCCATCCAGTAAACCCGCAGTTGCAGCGCGAAGCACACCATGAGTGTGATCGGAAAATCCCAGTTGCTGGTATGGGGAGCGGCAATCAGTACATATTTTTGCGCATCCGGGGCATCGGTTTCCACCCTCCAACCAGACCAACGTAACAGACGGACAGAAATCCAGCGCATCGCGGAATTGATTATCGGTGTTTCAAAAATAGTAAGATGCATGCCGTAAGTCTTTGAAATAAAGAGATAAATTCACACTCGCTCAGCGTGAACCGGCATTATAGGGAGATATTTTGAAAGCGGGAAATATTTCTTGCTGCTGTGGTAATTTAATCCAGGGAAGCGCCGGTAAAGGTGGCGCGTGATAGCGCGCAACTCAGTGCACAGCGACCCGATGTAGCACACCGAAACGCTCAGCCAATTCGGCCAAGCGCTGATCGAGCGTCCACAGCTTGGCGCCGGGGGTCAGTAAGGTCGAGCTCAACAAGACCATGTCAACGAGCCCACATCCCATCCCGTAAATTGACTCTGACTCAATGAACGCCATGGTTTCGTGCAGGCTGGCATGCTGAACCATAGGAAGCAGAGCTAAGTCGGCTAAGGTTCGCGCCCTTGGGCCGGGCGGTGTGCCGCAAGCAATCTCGCCGATCACCATGGGGTGCGTGAGTGCCAAGTCGCGTCTTAGTAAACTCTCCAGCACCTCATTGCCATTCCGAAAATGGTCAATCCACACCGAAGTATCGACCAGTACACCACTCATCAGGCTGGCTCGGGGCGACGGCGCGCGACCTCAGCGATCTCGGGCATGGCTGCACCCAAGGCCGCCAAACGCTTGGCCGCACGCACGCGTACAAAGGTTTTAATGGCTTCTCGAAACAGATCGGCCTTATCCATGGACGGGTCGGCAATCTCAAGAGCTTGACGATACAGTTCGTCGTCAATGGTGACGGTAGTTCTCATGGCTGCACTCCTGGCATCAATTATGACGCAAGTATGAGTCTGAACGCGCATCATTGCAAGCACTGAACATACGACAAATCACACTGAGGGTACCAACAAAGCCATTTGCTCTGCACTCAGATAGCACCACTGTCCCTCAGCGAGATTGAGTGAACTCAATGTCAACTGCCCAATTGCATTACGTTGCAAGGCTGCACAATGATTACCGGCAGCGGCCAGCATGCGCTTAACCTGGTGATATTTTCCCTGCTCAAGA
The DNA here is from genome assembly GCF_034347425.1 of Undibacterium sp. CCC3.4. Taxonomy (GTDB): domain Bacteria; phylum Pseudomonadota; class Gammaproteobacteria; order Burkholderiales; family Burkholderiaceae_D; genus Undibacterium. The sequence continues at coordinate 2,400,169 of NZ_CP133779.1, read as the reverse complement.
ATAATTTCAATTTTATGCGTATCAAGCTGACGGCATGATTGCGCGGCAAGCGGTGCCGGCTCATCGTGCAGTTGTACACCCGCGAGCAAGGTCGCAAGCAATTCCGGCGTCACTTCGGTTGCCGTGGTCGCTTGATAAATTTTGGGAATGTGGCGCTTTGGCGAAGATTGCGCGTGTATAAAAGGGCCATCGTCAGACATCAACAGCATGCCGGTAGTATCATGGTCGAGTCGCCCAACCGGTTGTACATCACGCCAGCTGAATTGTTCCGGCAACAAACTCAAGACCCCAGGGTGATGACTGGGCTTGCGCGAACACTCAAAATTCGCCGGTTTATTGAGCGCGATATACACATGCTCGCGGTATTGCCAGTCTTCATCAAAAATACGATATACCAAACCCTCGGTTTCCACCGTTGTTTGATAGCGCTCAATAATTTCACCGGCAATGCTGACTTCGCCGTCGGCGACTAATTCACGACAATATTTGCGTGTTCCGAATCCCTGCGACTGCAGGATACGATCTAAAGATAATTTACTCATGGCGTGACTGTAGCAGAAAGTGGCAGCGCTATGCTAGAAGGGAAGCGTTTTTGCTGGGTGAACCAGGCTTACGTGTCCTCGCATCTGCCGCGTCAGTGCGTTTGAGCTTGTTTGGCTATGCGTGGAATCAGCATCGTGAATCGCGTACCTTTGCCCACACTGCTGTCGACACTGATCTCGCCGCCCAATACCTCGGTGACAAGATTATAAACAATATGCAAGCCCAAGCCGCTGCCACCTTGGCCCAAGCGGGTCGTAAAAAAGGGATCAAAAATGCGTCCTAGATGTGCCTCGGGAATACCCTTGCCATCGTCACTGACAATGATTTCGATATTTTCTCGGTCCAGCACGCGTCCGCTGATGCGAACCATCCCACGGAGATCGGCATCGAAGGCGTGAATGAAGGCGTTGTTGATCAAATTGGTCAGCACTTGTCCGAGCGCGCCAGGATAACTGTCGATCATGATGCGCGCCGGAATTTCTGCCTTCACCGCATGCTTGGTCTTACGTATCATCGGTCCAAGCGTCATGATCAGTTCATCGACCATTTCGTTGAGTGCGAACACGCGCCGATTGGCACTGGTACGATCGACTGCAACTTGCTTGAAACTGGTCACCAACTCTGAGGCCTTGCTGAGGTTACGCAACAGTAAATCGGTGCCAAGACCGGCATTCTGCAAATACGTTTCGAGTGTGGAACGACGCAGCCCTTGATTCAGCTGTTGCAATACTTCTTGGGTTTGCTGTTGTAAGGTACTCGCTACCGTCACGCTGGTACCGATCGGAGTATTGAGCTCATGCGCGACGCCGGCGACCAGTGAGCCTAAGGCTGCCATTTTTTCTGTGCGCAACAATTCTTTTTGCGCACGCCGTAAATTTTCCAATACCACCGTCAATTCGCTGTTCGACTCTTCCAGTTCATGGGTACGTTCAGAAACCCGCAATTCCAGATTGAGATTCATATTGCGAATGTCTTGCTCATGTTGACGTTTTTCAGTGATATCTTCGAGGACCAGAATCAACAAGGGTTCACCGGCAATGCGTATCATGCGGCCCGACACCTGACACAGCAGCAGTTGTTCGTGACGGCCACAGCGGAACCACGCTTCACTGCTTGGCATTTCACCGTCCCGCTCAAGCAAGCGCAGCATATTCTGAAAATCTTCCGGATTGCGCCACAGACTGTCTTGGATACTAAGTTCATTGAGAATGACGGCAGCCGGCCAAGCAAACTGGCGCACCCAAGCATCATTGACCGCAACCATGCGATAGCGCTGCTCCTTGCGCAGCACGGTCATGGCCACCGGTGAGGCTTGGAAAATTGCCATGAATTTTTCTTCTGTTTCGCGCAAAATTTGCTCCACGCGCAAACGTTCCTGCAACTCTCGCTGCAAGGCTATATTTTGCTGCTCACGCTGGGCAATCAGTTCCCCGAGGTTCAAGCGCATCTTGTTCAAACCGGCAGCAAGATTGCCGATTTCATCATGGCGTTGCCATTCCAGCGGTTCATTAAGTTTGCCGCTGGCCAAGCGCTCCGTGACGCGCTGCAATTGCTGTATCGGCCGAACAATACGGCGATCGAACAAGAACCAGATCAGCGCAAAGGAAAAAATCACTTGCCCCACCAAGCCGGCGACCAGTTTAAAAAAATCATCGAGTAAGTCGCGATCAACAAACTCTGTGGTCAATTCGATGGTTACATTGCCAATCAATTTATGATTGAAGATGATGGGCCGGTGATCGCTGAGTACCCGCGCACCTTTGCCATACACTTTATCAGCGCGTACAAAGACATTGGCAGCCTCATCTGTGATGACCACGCTGACGACTTCGCGATTGCGCATGACTGCCGCGACGAATTGCTTGCCAACTTCTTTGTCGACATTCCAGATGGGAATTTCCATCGCTTTCGACAACATGTCAGCATTTTGCGCCATCGGCGCATGCACGCGTATCTGTAATTCACGCTCATAGCGTGCTACCAGCACAAAATAACCAAATACCAGCGCTGGCAACAAAATGCCGGAAGCGACGCCTAAGATCGATATTTGTCGGAGGGAAAGTTTACGGAAAACCAATGTTACCTCGACAGTCCGTTACTTAGACTGCTGCTTGCGCCACAATTGAATATTGCTTGCAACCAGTTTATTCATCAAATTCTGTTTGTCGAGTTTGTACAAAGCTTTGGCAATGCGGCCACGTAATTCCGGCGTATTGCACGGTGATTTATGCGACAAGGTGAGATACAGATTTTCATTGGTGATGGCCGAGTCAAGTGCTTTGATATTCGTCATATTCAATTTGGCAACATATGCCAAGCCCGGGTCTTCTTCGTAAATCAAGTAATCGGCACGCGACATGTTGAGCAGCAGAAACGCCTGCTCTAAACTGGGTACGGTAGAAAATTTGAGTGATTCTTTAGCGTAGCGATCAAACTCTTCACCAAAGCTGTTATTGATGACCGTAATACCGGTTTTTCCAGCCAGATCAGACCAATTTCTGTATGTCATTCGGCTGTTTTTGCGAGTCCAGATGACACTGCGCGTTTCGCGCAAACGCGGATAAAAATAATCCATGTATTCCATACGCGGAATGGTCAGAAACGCACCAGCCAATAAATCGACGTGGCCGAGCTTGGCTTCTTCCTGCACCCGTGCCCATGGCCCCACGTAACGGACCTCGATGGGAATGCCGATTTCGGCAGCGATGGCTTGCATGAGTTCAGTACTGGCACCGATGAGATGGCTGTCATCATCGGGATTGCGCCATAGGAAAGGAGGATATTCAGGATTACCGGTGGCGATCAGCTTTTTGCATTCATCAGCAACTGCTGTAGCGGCCCATAATTGAGCGCAAAGCAAGCTGGCCATGCCAAGCAAGCGCAGCACGCCAAACGATTCCGATTTCCATCTTTTCCCCATACTGCAGCCTTTTCTTTGCAACAACTCTGATTCGATTTTGAAGTCTAACCTGCACACAGACACTAAGCAAGCTGCGCTGAGCCTGTAGGAACAAATTAATTACTGTCCTTACAAAGAATAAAATTGCTTAAAATTTAAGAAAAATATCGATTCCTTATTATTCGAACAAAAAAAAACCCGCCGGACAACAGGCGGGTCGGACTGAGTGAAAACGAATCACATTTTTGCTTTGATCAACTTGGCTAATTTCTCTATCCCTTCGTTGATACGCTCCGGCGACACGGTCACGAATGACAGGCGCAAAGTATTTTTTTCACCCTCGTTGGCATAAAATGGTCCACCGGGTACGAAGGCAACATTTTGCTGTATCGCTTCATCGAGCAATTGCTTACTGTCTATATGTGCCGGCAAGGTCACCCAGATGAACATGCCGCCTTCCGGATGCGTCCATTCCACGCCAACCGGAAAATGTCGGCTCAAAGCATCAAGCATGACGGCACACTGACCGGCATAAAAAGTACGGATAGTCGGAATGTGCTGATCGAGGAAGCCATCTTTAATCACTTCATACACCACCATTTGCGTCAGTTGGGCAGTATGCAGATCAGCAGCTTGCTTGGCTTGTTCAAGCTTGCGTATCAAAGGCACCGGACCAACCACATAACCGAGACGAATGCCAGGCGTGAGCACTTTCGAGAACGAGCCCATATAAATGACTCCAGCCGGGTTCATGTTCAACATCTTCGGCAAGGGTTCGCCGGTATAGCACAAATCGCCGTAAGGGTTATCTTCAATCAGCGGAATACCCATGCGCGCGCAGGTTTCCACCAGTTCAAGGCGACGTTCCAGCGAGAGCGTGCGGCCGGTAGGATTTTGAAAATTCGGCAAGGCATACATCAAACGCGCGCCGGCACCGTTGGCAGCAACTGAGGCAGGCAAGACGCCATTTTCATCGGTATCAACCGAGACGAACTCCGGCTGGTAGACGGAAAAAGCTTGCAAGGCACCGAGATAACTCGGGGTCTCGACCAAAATCTTGCTGCCTTCATCGATCAACACTTTACCGAGCAAGTCCAGGCCTTGCTGCGAACCCGATACCATCAAAATTTGGTCCGGTGAAATGCTGCAATCGGCAGTAGACAGCGAGGCTGCCAAAAATTCACGCAGTGGCGCGTAGCCATCAGTCGGGCCGTATTGCAGCGCCGATTTACCTTGCGTTGACAAAACCTTATCAAACGCCGCCTTCATGCGCTCAACCGGGAAGGTTTCCGGCGAAGGCAGACCACCGGCGAAAGAAATGACTTCGGGACGCATGGTCACTTTTAATATCTCGCGTATCACCGAGCTTTGCAACTGCTCGGCGCGTACGGAAAATTTCCAATCGATAGGGGTAGGATTTTCAAGTTTCATGCGGGTCTCACTCAAAGTCATGCCTTACAGGCAAAGTGTTGTTTTCATGCCGTCACCTGAAAAACAGTGTGACGGCGATAGGTCAATGATCAGTCGATTTCGACGATCATTTCGATTTCTACGCAGGCACCCATAGGAATTTGTGCCACACCGAAAGCTGAACGAGCATGCTTACCGGCATCGCCAAACACTTCGACCAGCAATTCCGAGGCGCCGTTAGTAACCAGATGTTGCTCGGTGAAATCACCGGTAGAATTCACTAAACTCATTACTTTGACGATACGCTTAACGCGCGACAAATTGCCACCGCAAGCATCTTGTAAGGTAGCGATCAAATCGATCGCGATGCCACGCGCAGCCAGTTTACCTTCTTCCGTCGTGATATTTTTGCCAAGCTGGCCAACCCAAACTTTGCCATCTTTCTTGGCAAGATGACCGGATAAAAACACGGTGTTGCCGGTTTGAGCATGCATCACATACGCGGCAGCCGGTGCGACCACCGGTGGCAGAGTGATATTGAGCGCGTACAGTCGTTCGGATACTGGCATGATGATCTTCCTAGATAAAATAAACAAAACAGGCTGCCTTTATAACAAGGCAAGCCGGTGAATTCTTGGGTGTGTCGCTAAACGCCCTACAAAAGCCGGCAGCAAGCGCACAGCCTGCTATTGTAAGCCTGCACTAAACCTGTGACCACCCCCAATATCATCGCCCGGCACTGATTTAATTCGGTTCCCATGAGAATTGGGGTAGCGTGGCCGCCGATTGTACAGCCACGGCCAACTACAAAGAAAACATCCACACGGCGGTCAAGGCCAGTGCCACGCCCATACCCAAATTAAAACAGCGCAAACGCTGACCGACCTGCAAATATTGTCGCAACTTATCGCCCATCCAAGCCCAAGCGAATACGCTCAGGGCGCAGGGTATGGCGAAGCCGAGACTCATCCAAGCCATGCGACTGAAAAAATGCGTTTGTCCTATCGCATAGGTGGAGGTGACGGCCACCAACATCATCCACGCTTTCGGATTGACGATCTGAAACATCGCCGCCTGCGGCACGCTCAAGGCTTGCGTGCTTTTGCTATTCGACAGCGTTGCCGAAAAACACAGGCGCCAAGCCAACCACAGCAGATAAGCATTCCCCACCAGTTTCATCGAAAATAACAGAGTGGCATGGCCTTGCAAGATCCAAGCTCCGCCACTGCCAATCGCCCACATCAGGATGACAAAACCGAGTGGCACACCGATCACTTGCGGTAAAGCGGCGCGCAAGCCATGGTTGACGCCAGTCGTGGCGGCGATGGCAACATTCGGCCCCGGGGTAAACGAACCTATCCACGCGAATAAGGAAAAAGCAATGAATTCGCTCAAAGGCATGACAATTCCTCCGCTAATCGCGCGCAGCGGCATAGGACGTCGGCCCGTAGCGACGGCAGTGCAGCTACGTCCGGCTGAAATTGTTGCGAATATGTGAAGGTTTCCATCCTTGCCCCTGTTTGATTAAATATAGATCAATTGCACTGTTCGCATTCCTGTCCGTTCAGGCTTATGCTATCCTAAACGCAATTTCCAATACAGTACCGATACACAAAAGCAGTTAATTAACATACTGTTCCGGTCATTTCTCCAATACACGCTCAAGAAAATTCCATGCAAGCTGCGATGTTTTACCTTTCTCGCGATTCCGGCACCTCTTTGGTCGAGCAAATCGTCACGGCAGTAGCCAATCGCATCGACGATAAATTGCTGCGTACCGGTGCGCGCATGCCATCGATACGCCAGTTTGCCGATGAACAGGGTGTCTCGCGCTTCACGGTCGTCGAAGCCTATGACCGCTTGGTTGCCCACGGCTACTTGGAATCGCGCCGCGGTGCCGGATTTTTCGTGCGCGAACGCGCCCCTATGCTGGCCGCTAGCGCTAGCGCTGCAGCAACGCCGGTGCTGAGCGGCAGTCAGCAACTCGATGTGGTTTGGCTGGTCAGAAATATGTTCCGCCAATTGCCCCCGCAAAAAATGCCGGGTTCGGGCGTACTGCCGCACGACTGGCTGGACGGTGAATTGGTGGCCAACGGTTTGCGCGCGATCAGTCGCCTGAACCAAAATTTGCTGCTGCATTACGGCGTGCCCCAGGGTTTTCTACCGTTACGCCAGCAATTGCAACTGAAACTAGCCGAACTCGAAATTGCTGCAGCCCCAGAACAAATCGTCACCACCAGCGGCGTGACTCAGGCGCTCGACTTGGTGGCGCGTGAATTCACCCGTCCCGGCGACACGATTTTCGTCGATGATCCGGCCTGGTTTCTGATGTTCGGTTCGTTTGCCATACTCGGCGCCAAAGTGATAGGCATTCCCCGCCTGCATGATGGTCCCGATGTTGCCAAACTGGCTGAATTGGCAGCGATCCACAAACCCAAGCTCTACATCATCAATTCGGTCATGCATAATCCGACCTCGACCTCGCTGTCTGCCGCCAAGGCCTTCCAAGTCTTGAAAACGGCCGAGTTGCATGATTTCATGATCGTCGAAGATGATATTTACTGCGACATGCACCCCGGAACCGCAGTCCAGCCGGCCACCCGTATCGCTGCACTCGATCAGTTGCAGCGCGTCATCTATCTGGGCGGTTTTTCCAAATCCTTGGCGGCCAATTTACGCGTCGGCTTCATCGCCACCTCGCCTGAACTGGCGATACGCTTGTCCGATCGCAAAATGCTGTCTAATCTGACAAGCACCGAAATAGGTGAACGGGTAGTCTATAAAGTGCTCTCGGAAGGCCATTACCGCAAGCATGTCGACCGCATCCGCGTGAAACTCGATGCGGTACGCGATGACGTGACCAAACGCCTCGAAGATATTGGTATCAAGGTCGAATACCGTACCCCGGCCGGCATGTTCCTGTGGACCGAGACCGGTATCGATACCAATCGACTCACCGAGCAAGCCATGGAACAGGGATATTTGCTCGCGCCTGGCAGCCTATTCTCACCGCATCAAGCTCCATCGACCAAGATGCGCATCAACATCGCCGCCATGTCTGACTCTGGTCTGTGGGATTTTCTCAAGCAGGCTTTGAAAACAGCTTGAAATCGGCGCAAATTCGGCACTTTCGGATCAAAAACCAGCTTTCTATGCTACATTCTTATCCTTCATTCTAGCTTGCAGTCGCGCTGCTGCGAAACCGCTGCACGCCATATTGTTGTTGAGCTAGTTCACATTTTGCCGATGCTCCTCAGCGACCTCGCGCTGCCGAATTTTTTTGACCTCATTTATTTCTTTTCATTAGCAAATCAAGATGGACATTCTTTTATACGATAACTGGGAACGCCGCCTGCGCCCTTTCACTCCTTTGCGCACCGACTGGGTAGGCCTGTACTGCTGCGGTCCAACTGTTTACGATTATGCCCACATCGGGAATCTGCGCACGTATCTGTTCGAAGATCTGCTGCGTCGCTGCCTGGAATGGAATGCTTACACGGTGCGCCATGTGATCAATATCACCGATGTCGGCCATCTGGTGTCCGATGGCGACGACGGCGAAGACAAAATGGAAAAAGGCAGCCGCAAGGCCGGCGAATCGGCTTGGCAAATTGCCGAGCGCTTCACGCTGGCCTTTAAAGCCGATCTGGCGCGCCTCAATATGCAAGCCCCGGCAATCTGGTGCAAGGCCACCGACCATATCGTCGAACAAATTGATTTCATCGCTTGCATAGAAAGCAAGGGCTACACCTATCGTACCAGCGACGGTATTTATTTCGATACCAGCAAGCAAGATGATTACGGCTACTTGGCGCGCATCAAACGTGACGAGATCAAGGCCGGCAGCCGGGTCGAACTCGGCGAGAAAAAACATGCGACCGATTTTGCCTTATGGAAATTCAGCCCGGCCGCCGAACAACGTCAAATGGAATGGGATAGCCCTTGGGGTCGCGGTTTTCCGGGCTGGCACATCGAGTGCTCGGCCATGTCGGCGAAATACCTGACGCCCTGGTTCGATATCCATTGCGGTGGCGAAGACCATATTTCCATTCACCACAGCAATGAGATCGCGCAAAATCAGGCTTGCCACGGCACCCGCTTGGCCAATTTCTGGATGCACGGCTATTTCCTGCAAATCGATGCCGGCAAAATGTCGAAGTCGAGCGGTGATTTCCTGCGCCTGCAAACGCTGATTGATCAACACATCGATCCGCTGGCCTATCGCTATCTGTGCCTGAGCGCGCATTACCGCAGTCAGATGCAATTCAGCTTCGATGCCCTGCTGTCGGCGCAAACAGCCTTGCAGCGTTTGCGCGAAACTTTCCATGCTTGGCCAGCCGGCGGTGTTGCCGATGCAAGTTTATTGGAAAAATTCACCGCCTTTATCAATGAAGATCTGAATGTACCGCGCGCCTTGGCGCTGAACTGGGAAGTGCTCAAGTCGGGTTTGTCGGATGCCGATAAAAAAGCTACCGTCACCGAATTCGACCGCGTGTTCGGTCTCGGCTTGGTCGACTGGGTGCCGGCCGTGATCGCCATTCCGGCCGAGGTGCAAGCCTTGGCCGAACAACGCCAAGCCGCACGGCTGGCCAAAAACTGGGCCGAAGCCGACCGTCTGCGCGTCGCCTTGCATGCCCTTGGTTATGAAATTGAAGACTTAGCCGGTGCCATGCATATCAAGCCGCTGTCGGCGGTTTGAGGCAACGACGCGCATCAAACAAGTTTGCCTGACACGGCAAACTTGAAATCGCTGCAGCCGTCCCCACTTTGTAATGGTCGTTTTTTATATTTATTTATCTACTACTCTTGCCAAGCTAATTTCCGAGGAAAAAACATGTCAGAAAAACAAACCCTGGGCTTTCAGGCCGAAGTCAAACAATTACTGCAATTGATGATCCACTCGCTGTACTCCAACAAGGAAATTTTCTTGCGCGAGCTGATCTCGAATGCCTCGGATGCCGCGGACAAGCTGCGTTTCGAAGCGATCAACAATGCCGCTCTATTCGAAAGCGACAGCGAACTGCAGATCAAAGTCAGTTTCGATAAAGTCGCGCGCACCATCACGATTTCCGACAATGGTATCGGTATGACGAAGGCCGACGCGATCGAACATCTCGGTACCATTGCCAAATCAGGCACCAAAGAATTTTTCGGCAAGCTCTCGGGCGACGAACAAAAAGACGCTGCCATGATCGGTCAGTTCGGCGTCGGCTTTTACTCCGGCTTCATCGTCGCCGACCGTATCACGGTCGAATCGCGCCGTGCCGGTGCCGGTGCGGATCAAGGCGTGCGTTGGGAATCGGAAGGTGCCGGTGAATTCAGCATTGAAGACATCGCCAAGGCCAGCCGCGGTACCGATATCATCTTGCATTTGCGTGAAGGCGAAGACGATTTCCTGTCAGCTTGGAAATTGAAATCGGTGATCCGCACTTACTCCGACCACATCTCGCTGCCAATCAAAATGCAGAAAGAAGAATGGGACGAAGAAAAGAAAGAGCAAGTACTGCTGGAAGAATTCGAAACCGTCAATCAAGCCAGTGCACTGTGGGCACGCAGTAAATCTGAGATCACTGCCGAACAGTATGAAGAATTTTACAAGCATGTCTCGCACGATTACAGCGCCCCGCTCACACATACCCACAACCGCGTCGAAGGTCGCAGCGATTACACGCAATTGCTGTACATTCCGGCACGTGCCCCATTCGATCTGTGGGACCGTAATAAACGTGGCGGCATCAAGCTCTACGTCAAACGCGTCTTCATCATGGATGATGCCGAACAATTGATGCCGGTGTATTTGCGTTTCGTTAAAGGGGTCATCGATTCCAATGATTTGCCGCTCAATGTGTCGCGCGAAATCCTGCAGGAAAGCCGCGATATCAAAGCGATCCGCGAAGGCTCGACCAAGCGTGTGCTCGGCATGCTGGAAGATTTGGCCAATGCGGACGGCGATGATGCTATCGAAAAGCAAGAAAAATATGCCGGCTTCTGGAAAGAATTCGGCCAGGTGCTGAAAGAAGGCATAGGCGAAGATGCGACCAACAAAGAACGCATCGCCAAGCTGCTGCGCTTCGCCTCCACCCATAACGACAGCGATGTGCAAAACGTCTCGCTGGCCGACTACCTGAGCCGTGCCAAAGAAGGCCAGGACAAGATTTACTATGTCACGGCAGAAACCTATGCGACCGCAAAAAACAGTCCGCATCTGGAAATTTTCCGTAAAAAAGGCGTCGAAGTTTTACTCTTGACCGACCGCGTCGACGAATGGATGCTGTCTTTCCTGAACGATTTCGAAGGCAAGGAATTGGCGTCGGTTGCCAAAGGCGGACTCGACCTCGGCACGCTCGAAGATGAAGCCGAGAAAAAGCACCACGAAGAAACCGAAACCGCGTTCAAAGACCTGATCGAAAAAATGAAAGCCGCGCTCAGCGATAAGGCCAAAGACGTACGCGTGAGCTTGCGTTTGACCGATTCGCCAGCCTGTCTGGTGGCCGACGATAATGATTTGTCCGGCAATCTGGCACGCATGCTCAAAGCGGCTGGTCAAGCTGCGCCCGATTCCAAGCCTATTTTGGAAGTTAACCCCGACCATCCTTTGCTGCAAAAATTGAAATACGAAGAAGCCCGTTTCAGCGATTGGTCGCACATCTTGTTCGACCAAGCCTTACTGGCCGAAGGCGGTATGTTGAGTGACCCTAGCGGTTTCGTGAAACGTCTCAATGAATTGCTGCTGACTAAGTAAGTAAAAAGTCTGAAAAAAATGCCGGGGATATACTTCCCGGCATTTTTTTTGGTGCATGACAAGCGGCCGACACGTCATTCCCGCGCGCTTTTGGCGGGAACCCAGTGGCGTTCGTCGCTAACTCAGTGAGAGACGCGCGTAGTACCGCCGCTCGTTAACAAACGCACCCGCTCACCGCTGCGAAACGACTCATCGGCATCTTGAACAATCGCCTTGATCTCGCCATTATCGAGTCGCACCGTGATTTCATAACCAGGCTTTTGACTGACACTGCCTTCTATTTTTTGCCCAATCACGCCGCCGGCGATCGCGCCGACGATGCCAGCAGCAACCGCACCACTGCCGCCACCGATATTTTTACCCGCAGCGATACCACCGAGCGCTGCGCCGGCGACCGTACCGACTCCGGTTTGTCCCTTATCAATGGTGACATTACGCACCGACTCGACATAAGCCATCCGAATATTCTGCTCAATCTGCGCCTGACCGGCACGATATACGCTGCCCGAATTTGACGGCGACATACAGGCACTCAATAAGCTCGTGGCCGCTATGGCTGCCACGATAAATAACTTTTTCATCACAATCTCCTGGTTACGTACTGATAAGCACACCTTATCAGCTTACAATTAACAGATAATAAGAGTATTGTTTGAGCTCATAGTTCCTTAGCTCAAGCGGCAGCAGCGGTTTTTCGTGCGCCAGATAGTAGCATCCCTCCCTGCCCATCTCATTCAAGCATCTATGCACCGTCGCCCTGCTGCCTTGCCACCTGATTTCAAGCGTTGCTTCGAGCCGGTCATCGACGCTGGCACGCGCTTGCTGATACTGGGCAGTTTACCCGGTGAGCAATCTCTGATGCGCAATGAATACTATGGGAATAAGCAAAATCGCTTCTGGCAACTGGTCGGTGCTGTCATCGATGCCGAGTTACACCAACTGCCCTACCCGGATAAACTGGCCACCCTGCTTCGGCATGGCATAGGCTTATGGGATGTCGTGGCCCAAGCGCAGCGCGCCGGCAGTCTCGACAGCCAAATTCGTGCGCGCGATGACAATGATTTGCTCGGTCTGTTGGCACAGCATCCCGGCATCACAAGCATCGCTTTCAACGGCGGCACCGCAGCCAAACTGGGCTTACGTGTGCTCGGCGCACAGGCCGCCCACTATCGCATCGTCGCGCTGCCATCGAGCAGTCCGGCCTATACGCTCGCGTATGCGAACAAATTGGCGGCGTGGTTGGCCTTGCGCGGATTTTAGACGCTGCCGGCGCAGACCGGACGCGGCGATAGCACGGGCATTGAGCAAGTAGACGGCAGCTTTCATGCGGTTACAAGAATTTTCCCGGTTTTTACCGATGCCATGACAGTAAAAGGTAAAATAGCGCCATGCTTATCAAACGAAAATCCATAGAAGCCGAAGCCAACCATCGCTCCGGCCCACGTGCTGCGGCCCCCAAAGCGCCGCGCAAAGTCCGCTACGCACCAGTCACCTTATCTGAACTCGATGGCGTACGCTATTTGCACTTCGGTACAGAATGGGTACAAGGTGCCATGCGCTTGCGCAAACCCGATGCAATCGAACTCGAATACGCCCAGCAAATGATGTGCTGGATGCTGTTCAATCCCAAGCCTGAACATATGGTGCAACTCGGTCTCGGTACCGGTGCACTGACCAAATTTTGCTATCGTCAATTCGAACAGGCGCGGGTAACGGCCATCGAACTCAACCCTTCCGTCATTTCAATTTGCGAAAGCATGTTCAAACTGCCGATGAATGACGAGCGTCTGAACGTCTACGAAATGGACGCCCTCAATTTTGTCAACGACCCGAATCAGCATGGCGGGGTCGATGCGCTACAGGTCGATTTATACGATGCCACCGCCAAAGGACCGGTGCTCGACAGCGCCGAATTTTACCAAGCCTGCGCTGCATGCCTCAAGCCCGATGGCATCCTGACCGTCAACCTGTTTGGCGACCATCCCAGTTATGCGCGCAATTTGAAAGCCTTGCGCTTCGCCTTCGCGCAGGTGCTGTGTCTGCCGGAAGTCCATGATGGTAACGTCGTCGCAATCGCCTTCAAACAAAAACAGAGTTTCGATTTCAGCGCACTGTATGCACGCGCCGATGAGATCAAAAGCGCCACCAAGTTACCGGCCAAATCTTGGGTTAACGGCTTGAAAGCGGCCTGCGACCCGCTGTGAATTTTGATGCCTCGCTTCGCTGTGCGGGGCATTCCCACCCACTCCTTTTTCCCGCCACCACCTATGACCAGCACCAGCAAACGCAGCCTTAATCTGCAACAGATTTTCACCTGGCTCATGGAAGACGGCATACTCAAAAAAGAGGAAGTGAAAGCGAAATTCAATGAAGCCCAAGGCTTGCTCAAAAACGGCCCGGCCAATATGCACCCCTTGACGGCAGCGGCCCAGTGCAAGCTGCATTCGGCCAAGCCGCCACAAGGCTTGCTGACGCTGGACTGGCTGACCGAATGGGCGGCGCGGAAAGTGCACCTGCCGTTCTACCGCATTGACCCGCTGAAAATCGACTTCACTTCGGTGTCGGATGTGATGTCGGTCAAATATGCCACGCGCTTCAATATTCTGCCGGTCGAATCGACGGCGCAGACCGTGGTGGTCGCCACCACCGACCCTTACAATCATGAATGGCAAGATGAAATCGCGCGCATTTCGCGCAAAGAAATTCGCCTGGTGCTGGCCAATCCGCTGGAAATATCGCAGTACATCGTGCAGTTTTTTTCTTTGGCAAAATCGATTAAAGATGCGCGTAAAAAAGACAGCGCCAACGATCTCGGCTTGCGCCAAAATTTCGAACAATTAGTCGAACTCGGAAAAACCAATAAACAAGTCGACGCCAATGATCAGCACATCGTCAATATCGTCGATTGGTTGTGGCAATTCGCGTTCGACCAACGCGCTTCGGATATTCATCTCGAACCCAAGCGTGATATGGCGACGATACGTTTTCGTATCGATGGTGTGCTGCATCAGGTGTATCAGGTGCCGGCAACAGTCATGATCGCCATGGTGGCGCGCATCAAACTCTTGGGCCGCATCGATGTCATCGAAAAGCGCCGCCCGCAAGATGGTCGCATCAAAACCCGCACCGCCGACGGTCAAGAAGTCGAATTACGCCTGTCAACCCTGCCGACCGTGTTCGGCGAAAAAATGGTGATGCGGATTTTCGATCCGGAAGTGGTCGTCAAAACCTTGCCCGAACTCGGTTTCCCCATCAACGATGCACGCCGCTGGGATGTGCTGACCAAGAAACCACACGGTATCATTTTGGTCACCGGCCCGACCGGCTCCGGCAAAACCACCACGCTCTACACCACGCTCAAGGCCTTGGCAACGACCGATGTCAATGTCTGCACCGTAGAAGATCCGATCGAAATGGTGGAAGCCTCGTTCAATCAAATGCAGGTGCAAGCGTCGATCGATTTAAGTTTTTCCGATGGCATACGCGCCTTGATGCGACAAGACCCGGACATCATCATGGTCGGTGAAATCCGCGACCTGGAAACGGCGGAAATGGCGGTCCAAGCCGCCCTGACCGGTCATCTGGTGCTGTCTACCCTGCATACCAATGATGCACCGTCGGCCATCATGCGTCTGCTCGAACTCGGCGTGCCGTATTACTTACTCGAAGCGACCATCATCGGCATTCTGGCGCAGCGTCTGGTGCGCACGCTGTGCCGTCATTGCAAAACACCAGACGGCGAGATCACCGATGCAGTTTGGCAAAGCTTGGTCGAAGACTGGGGCATCGCCAAGCCGAGCACCGTGTATCGTCCGGTCGGTTGCCCGGAATGTCGCCAAACCGGCTTCCTCGGGCGTACCGGCTTGTATGAATTACTCACCGTTACCCAGGGTTTCAGCAAGCTCATCACCAAAGAAGCTGATTTGTCTGCGCTGCGGGCACAGAGCATCAAAGATCAGATGCAACCCTTACGCATTGCCGGTGCCCTGAAAATCAGCGAAGGCATGACTACCGCCGATGAAGTCTTGAAAGTCACGTCGGCGCTGATTTAAGCAAATGTGCGGCGGCAGCCGCAGCAATACCCTGCGTCACACTCGGATAGCGCAAGCGTGCGCCGAGTTCGGCTTTGATGCGGGTATTGTGCATGCGCCGCGATTCCGACATAAATGACAGCAGCAGCGGCGACACCTGTTGCGCCAGCTCGGCACGTGCCAGACGCGGCGCGGCCGGTAGCGCAAAGGCGGCCGCGACGGCATCGAAATACTCAGCCATCTTGCAATCACTGTCATCGACCGCATGATACACCCGCTGCGGTCGTGCGCGCATCAATGAGAGTACGATCAGGTAGGCCAAATCATCGGCATGGATGTGATTGGTATAGACGTCATCAGCCGCAATCAAGGCCGGCGTACCCTTACGCAAACGATCGAGCGGCAAGCGCTCGGCCGCATAAATACCGGGCACGCGCAGAATAGATAAATGCGCGCGCCTGCCTCTGGCCCAAGCACGCAAGCTCTGTTCGGCCGCCACGCGGCGACGTGCCCGCGCATTCTGCGGTGCCACGCTGCGGGTCTCATCAAAACGCTGCGCGCCGCAGTCACCATACACCCCGGTGGTACTGATATACACCAGACGGCCGCCCTCAGGTAAAATGGCGATCAAATTTTGTGTGCGGCGATCGCCCTCGCCTTCGGCGCGCGGCGGTGCCAGATGGACAATCGTCGGTGCCAAGCCGGCTAAACGTGCCAAGCTGGCGCGGCAATCAAGGTTGGCTAGCAGCGGTATGGCACCGGCGGCGCGCAGTTCGGCGCAACGCGCCGGTTGACTGGTGACGGCAAAGATGCGGAAGCGCTCGCGCAGCAAGGCCAGCAAACGCAGGCCGACATCGCCACAGCCGATGATCAGCAAGCGTGGCTTGCCAGTTTTTTTCAAACGTGTTTTCATATTCAGGATTGTATGACTTTTCAAGTAACCGTAACACCCAGTGGTCGTCAATTCAGTTGTGACGACGGCGAAACCGTCTTATCGGCTGCTTTGCGTGCCGGCGTAGGCTTACCGTATGGCTGCAAAAACGGTGCCTGCGGCTCCTGCAAAGGCCAAGTCACGGCTGGCTCGCTGACCCATGGCAAACATCAGGAACGCGCGCTCTCGAGCGAAGAAGCGGCGCAAGGCATGGCGCTGTTTTGCTGCGCCCGTCCGAACAGCGATCTGAGCATTGTCGTGCGCGAAATCGCCGCCAGCAGCGATTACCCGCTCAAAAAAATGCCAGCCCGTATCGCCAAGCTCGAAAAACTCTCGGGCGATGTAATGCTCATGGCCTTGCAATTGCCGGCCAATGAAAGCTTACGCTACCGCCCCGGCCAATACATAGAATTTCTGCTGAAAGATGGCAAACGGCGCAGCTACAGCATCGCCAATGCCCCCCACAGCGAGACCCAACTCACGCTGCATCTGCGTCACATGCCCGGTGGTTTGTTCACCGATCAGGTTTTTTCCACCCTGAAAGAACGCGACATCGTCCGCTTCGAAGGCCCGCAAGGCAGTTTTTTTCTGCGCGAAGACAGCGACAAGCCGATCATTTTACTGGCTTCCGGCACCGGCATGGCACCGATCAAAGCCATCGTCGAACAACTGATACACAGCGGCTCAACACGCGCCATCACGCTCTACTGGGGCGCTCGTCGCCCGAGCGATTTGTATCTCGATGCCCTGTGCCAGCAATGGCCTGCCCTGCTGGCCAACTTCCGCTATGTGCCGGTAGTGTCCGATGCGCGGCCCGAAGACCAATGGAGCGGCCGCAGCGGCTATGTGCATCAAGCCGTGATCGATGACCATCCCGACCTCTCCGGCCATCAAGTCTATGCCTGTGGCGCACCGCTCATGGTACAAGCGGCGCAAACGCAATTGTCCGGCATCTGCCACTTGCCGGCCGAAGAGTTTTATGCCGATGCGTTCACTTCAGAAGCCGATTTGGCTTAAAACACGGTACTGGGAAAATTTATTTTGACGCAGTGCGGAAAAAGTCCTACACTGCGTTTTATGAAAATCTTCTCTGACATGTCTTCACCAAATATCGCGCGACGCCGACTCGCGCTGTGCGAGCCTGGGCCGACATATTAGTGAAACCGCGCCGTCACCGGACGCAAGCTAATCAAGCCACAGGCCTTTTCCTGTGGCTTTTTTCTTATTGATTACCCCGTATGCCCGCTCACCCTCAGGAGTCTTGAAATGGAATTCAGTCAGTACAAAGTTAATTCTCTGATGTACATCACCCCGCGTCCCGAAATCATCTTTACCGAGGGTCAGGGCATGTGGCTGACCGACCACAATGGCAAACGCTATCTCGATTACTTGCAAGGTTGGGCCGTCAATTGTCTCGGCCATAGTCCAGCCGTGATCCACGAAGCGCTGGTAGCGCAATCAAAAAAATTGCTCAACCCTTCGCCGGCATTTTATAACGCACCGATGCTGGAACTGGCTGGCATGCTGACGGCCGCCTCGTGTTTTGATCGTGTATTCTTTACCAACAGCGGTGCCGAAGCCAATGAAGGCGCGATCAAACTGGCCCGCAAGTGGGGGCAATTGCACCGCAACGGCGCGTTTGAAATCATCACCTTCGACCATAGTTTTCATGGTCGCACCCTGGCCACCATGTCGGCCTCCGGCAAACCGGGCTGGGATACGCTGTTTGCGCCGCAAGTCAGTGGTTTTCCGAAAGCCGATCTCAATGACATCGCCTCGGTAGAAAATTTGATCAGCGACAAAACCGTTGCCGTCATGCTCGAACCGATACAAGGTGAAGGCGGTGTGATACCGGCCAGTACAGAATTCATGCAAGCACTACGCGCCTTGACACAAAAACATGGCATTCTGCTCATCGTCGACGAAGTCCAATCAGGTATGGGCCGTACCGGCGAATTGTTCGCCTATCAATTGTCAGATATCGAACCCGATATCATGAGCTTGGCCAAGGGCATAGGCGGCGGCGTGCCACTGGGCGCGCTGCTGTGTCGCGAAGCGGTGGCTTGTTTCGTTCCCGGCGATCAGGGTGGCACCTATAATGGTGCACCGTTGATGACGGCGGTCGGCATCGCCGTGCTCAAAGAAATCAGCAAGCCCGGCTTTCTGCCACAAGTCAAACAAAGCGCCGCGTATTTGAGTGCCGAACTCAATAAATTGTCGGATGAATTTGGACTCGAAGGCGAACGCGGCGCAGGCTTGCTGCGCGCGCTCAAACTCGGCAGCCCGATCGGCGGCGCGATTGTCGAAGCGGCGCGTAATTTGGAACCGGTCGGTCTGTTATTGAATTCACCGCGTCCCGATCTGCTGCGCTTCATGCCCGCCTTAAACGTCACGAACGCAGAAATCGATCAAATGCTGGCGATGCTGCGCGGCGTGCTCAGCGAACTCAAAAAATAAGAAAAACGCGGATTAAATCGCAGCAGGATTTAATCCGCAATTACTCAGGGTTGCAGCACGAAGTGCAGCACCGATTGTGCCGGTAAACTGTAACTGAAACTATTCTTGGCAATCGCCGCGATGCCCTTGCGTGCACTGAGTGCCTGGCTTGAGGCATCGACGCCCCAAGCCTTGACGGTTTTGAAAGCCAGCGGATTTTTAATCTGTATGCTCGCTTTCACAGCCGTACTCAAACGATTGATGGCGATGATATGCAGGGTAGTCGGATCAGTGGCGCTGACGGCCGCATACACGCTGGCATTGGCATTATTGGTCGAAGCTGATTTAACCGAAATTTCCGGAAATACCGATTTATTTCCATCGTAATTGCGGAATAATTTGAAGCCGGCACCGATATACCCTTCCACATCACCAAAGTAACTGGCCATGTACACGCCCTGACGACCGAACGCCCCGAGCGCATCGGCTTGAGCGATAGCCCCGCTGACATCATCCTTGCCACCGAAATCGTATTCGGTCACGGCCAACTTGGTACCGGGGTAAAAATCGGCAATCGCCTGTTTCAATTTCGGCAGCACCTGCAAGCCGCGGCCATCGGTAAACCCGTAACCGCTTTGGGTAATCCAGCTCGGTTCGACATACGCCGCATCCCACAAGCTGCGCGCCGCCTGCACACGGTCGGCCGGCGTTTGCGAAGCTTGCGGATAATAATGGAATGACAGCGTATCGAGCAAGCGGCGACCGGCGGCCGTCGAGGCTTGTTTCATTTTATTCAAATACACATTGGCGAAGGTCATGCCATTGTAACGATAGCGATCGCCCGTGTTATTGCTCAGAAAAGGTTCTACATTGTAGCTGGCCCAATCAGCCGGTTGCCGTGTCTGCGCACCATCCCACACGGCCCACAAACTGAACAGACCAAGATAGCCGCTGACGGCCGGACCATAAGTCTCCGCGCTGCCATCCATGCGTTTCACGGTTGCCGCCAAGGCAGCATTTTTCTGTAACACATCGGCCACCGTCGTCACATTCGGATACAGCAGCGGATGCGTCCCCTCGCCATAAGCCGACGGCCACTGGTGCCACAGATCCGGTTCATTATCGAGCTCATACGCCTTGACGCCTTTAGCACTGCTGGCCGCACCATAATTTTTCAGTAAAAAATTGAGTTCTTCATCAATATACACGGTGGCGTCGCCGATCTGCGGCTGCAAACTCAAGGCCCCGGCACTGGCCGGCTTATCATTGACGATGCTGACCCAGCGGCTCAGATCGATGTTCGAAGCACCGGGTGCGTTTTGCCACAAGGCGGAACCGTTGCAACTGCCGGGTGGATAGAGATTGACTATATCTTTCGGCAATTTGCCGGCGGCCGGTAATTGCAGCAAGGAGTAGGTACCCAACAACAGCGACTGATCTTGAAAGCTCTTGAGCGCAGCCCCCGGTGCGTAATACGCCAAGCCGGCGGTCTGGGACGGATCACCGGCACCGGCCGTGGCACTGACACCGGCATTGGATGAATTGCACCAATCGGCACCGGAATTACTGACGCCATTTTCCCAGTTATAACTGGTCATATTGTTACCGCCAAGACGACGCGAAACCAAATTCAATTCCTGCAAATTGGCCAAGCCACCCTGATTTTGCAAACCGTTACGCCCGCTGCCATCGGCATACGCGTTATAGCCATAAATCAGCGGACTGATGGCTTTGCGTTCAGATTGGGTATCGACGCTTAAGGTGACGCTCTGGGCCAGCGCCAAGGCGCTATGACCGGCACACGCGCACAGCGTCAAGAGATGGAATAATTTCGATGGGTTCATGGGCCGCTCCACAAGACTACGCGCCAGCCACTATTTCCATATGGAAATAATTTGCGCGATGTGGACGTTATAGCGGATTAGTTTCCCTACATCAACATTACTTACACTTCGGTAACATTTGTCACATCTGCTTGCGCGACGGCATGCCCGACCACATCCTTGTAGGCATGCCAAGTGGCATGGCCGATCAACGGCATGAGCACGATGAAACCCAGATTCCAAGTAGCCAGACCGAGCGCGACCGAGGCCACAATCAACAAGGCCCAAACGATGCTAAGCGGCACATTGATGAACAAGGCAACACAACTGATGATCATGGCGGTAATCGCATCGGTATCACGATCGAGCATGAGCGGAATAGAGACCCAACTGATGGCAAACACAATGCTGGCAAAAATAAAGCCTATGCAGGCATACACCAAAATGAATTCGAGATGGTCTAGCGAAAACAGGTGCTGCAAAAAGCCTTGCATGGTCGGCATGCCCTTGTTGTAAAACAAAGCGAAAATGACCAAAGACGCACGCGCCCACACCATCAGCACCACCGCCAGCACCAAGGCCAAGACGCCGATATTGCTCCAACGCCCGCGCATGGAAAACACACTGCCCAGCAAACCGGAGCGCTGATTTTCCAAGCGCCGGCTGATATCGTACAAGCCCAACGCCAACAAAGGCCCGACCAGTAAAAAGCCACAACTGAGCGCCGACACATACTCGGGCGCATGATTGAGCACCAGATTGAGAAACCACCCCATCAAGGCAAAGCAAACGCCATACAGGAAACTGCTGCCACCCGAAGCCAGGCTGTCACGCCAACCCAACCGTAACCACCTGAAGGGCCGCAGCATAGCGACCCGGCGCAATGGTGGAAACACGGTGTCGCTGTCGATCACGGTATGGATATCGGGCGGCGCGCTGTCGGCTTCGCGCGTCTGCAACGGGTTCGCCATTGAATTCTCTCCTCGCCACATTAGAACAAAGAATTTAATACTAAGACAGTCGCGCCGCATTTGGCAATCGCTGCTGCGCGAAAAGCCCGATTACTGATATTGCAGTGCAATCAAGCGAGCCAGCTGGACCAAGCTGCATCCACCCATTTCGTCGCTGTCCTATTTGTGATCGCCTGATTTTCGTATTTTTACGAGACATCTGCGCTCGGTTACAAACTAAAATCATATTCTCCCCTCCGCAGTATCACCCGCGCTATTGAGATCATCCATGCGTGCCAGTTGAACGAGGTCTCGTCAATGTTTGCCTATTATCTGAAGTCAGGAATACGTAAGCTGCGCAGTCAATTGTCACTGACCATACTTCTGACTATCATCTTGGCGCTCGGCATTGCGGCCAGTGTCACCACGCTGACGATCTTACATGCTTTGTCGAGCGACCCGATTCCGCATAAGAGTGCTGACTTGCTCGTACCTGTCATCGACAATGGTCCCTTGGAGAACTATATTCCGGCGGCCCCGCGTTCAGCAGAAGATTCCCCCCACATGAGCTATCTTGACGCGAGCAATTTGTTGCGTTTGAAATTTGCCAAGAACCGCACTGCACTCTATAACATCCGAAGTTTAGTTGAATCACCAAAAGCCGGATCAGGTTTACTCAGCGTTCGTGGCGTGGCAACCACCAGCGCCTATTTTTCCATGTTTGAACTGCCGTTCAAGTATGGCTCTGCGTGGAGTGAGGATGACGATAACAAGGGCGCCAGGCTGATTGTCTTATCGCAAAATACCAGCACACAATTTTTTGGCACAGACAATCCGGTAGGCAAGCGTCTGCGTTTTCAAGAGCAAGACTTCACCATCATCGGCGTGCTCGCAGCTTGGAATCCTTTGCCGCGCTATACCAATCTCTTGAATGGAAAAAGCATGGTCGCCGGCGAGGATGAAATATACCTTCCGTTTCGCACGGCGATCGCCAACAAGTTTGAAAACAGTGGCAATCTATCTTGCTCCGGCTTGGTCGGCCCGGGCTTTCAAGGCGTGCTTGATTCGGAATGCCTGTGGATACAGTTTTGGTTTGAAACCGATTCGACCATACAAAAAATTCTACTGAAGCAGCAATTGGATGCTTACACCGCCGATCAAAAAAAATTCGGCCGCTTCCCGCGTCAAGCACCGAATGCCTTGTTCAATGTCAGAGAATGGATGGAATATCTGCACGTAGTCCCGAATGACAGCAAGCTGGCGACTTGGCTATCCTTGGGGTTTTTAGTCCTTTGTTTGGTCAATGCGAGCGGCTTGTTACTGGCGAAATTTTCTGCGCGCACGCTTGAGATCGGTATTCGTCGGGCGTTAGGTGCGACGCAAGCTGAGATTTTCAAACAGTACTTAACGGAATCCGTCGTACTTGGCTTAGCCGGCGGCACCCTGGGTTTGGCCTTCACTTATTTTTGTTTGTCGCGTATTGCCATGCACAGTGCCGATTTGGCCGTGACCGCTCAGCTCGATTTCACCATGCTGCTGCTCACATTTTTCCTATCCATCGCCGCCAGTGTTGCGGCCGCGCTGCTGCCGACTTGGCGTGCTAGCAAGGTCATGCCTGCCATTCAATTAAAATCACAATAAATTCAGCAGCCATGGATATTCGCCCGATCTTTTCAGCCTTAATGCGGAATAAGACTGCACCGTTCTTGGTGGCGATACAAATTGCCCTGAGCTTGGCAATTCTGTCCAATGCCATGCATGTCGTAAATATACGCCTCCATGATGCCCATCGCCCTAGCGGTTTGGCCGACGAAGCGAATACTTTTTCCATGCGCATCAGCGCTCATCTGCCGCTGAGCCAGGCGGAAAAAATCAGCTACCAAAAAAGAATAGTACAAGTGGCTTCGGCCGTCGCCGGCGTCGTTTCTGCAGCGGAAGTCTCGCAAATGCCGATGTCGCAAGCGGGCTGGAACGTTTCCATCTCTACCGATCGCCATCAAACACAGCCCAGTGCCATCGTCTCGCTGTACCTGTCGCCGGACTCACTGATCAAAAGCTTGGGCTTACAATTAGTTGCTGGCCGCGATTTCACCGACAGCGATGTTATCGAGCAAGATCCGGACGGCGAAAAAATCAAGCCTGATCAAGTGATTGTCACGCAAGCCTTGGCGCAGAATTTATTTCCGGATGCCGAAAGCTATACGGGAAAATCATTCTTTTGGGGCACAGGATCAGGCGCGAAAGAATCGCACATCATCGGTGTCGTCGCGCGCTTGCAAACACCGAGTGCGCCCAGCGCATCGGCAGCCGACTACTCCGTGCTGCTCCCTGTGAGAACGGCAAGCAGCTCACCGATGCTGGTGATCCGCAGCGAACACGGGCAAGTGCAGCGCGTAATCGCCGAAGTGGAAACGGCCCTACGCGCAGCCAGTACATTTCCCGTGCGGATAGACAGCAAGACCTCACTACAAGACCGACAACAACGCTATGGCAAAGAGATGAGCATCATCTCGATATTAGTCGTCGTCAGCGTGTTGCTGCTGATAATCAGCGCCAGCGGCATAGTCGGCGTAAGCAATTTATGGCTCACGCAGCGACGTCAACAAATTGGCATGCGACGCGCACTCGGTGCAAGAAAAGTCGACATCTTACGCTACTTCATTACGGAGAATGTGATGATCAGCACGGCGGGAATCGGCGGCGGCATGCTGTTGGCTATAGGCTTAAATCAGCTGCTGATCAATCAACTGGACATTGCCCCACTACCGCTCAGCTATGTCGCCCTGGGTGCCATCGGCTTGCTACTGCTCGGTGTCCTTGCCGCTGCGATGCCGGCGTGGCGCGCGGCCAGTATTTCGCCGGCAGTGGCGAGTAAAAATACATTCATAAGGGAAAGCTGATGATCAGAGATACTTCATCACAAGATGCCGTACTGATCGTTCCGACCTGGCAACGGCGTAAGTTTCTGATAGGAATCAGTATCGGCGCAATCGTCCTCAGCATCCTTGCCTTCTGCTTGTTCGCGGCTTGGCGTAACAGTGCCCACTCAGTGAGTATGGCGCGGCTGCGGCTGGCGACAGTCAGCCATGGCAACTTGGTGCGCGATGCGAGTGTCAATGGGAAAATCATCGCAGCCGTCAGCCCGACGGTATTTTCCAGCGCCAGCGGCACGGTCACCCTCACCGTCAAGGCTGGCGATACGGTCAAGCAAGGGCAGGTAGTGGCAGCGCTGGAAGCCCCTGATGTGAGCGAAGCCTTGAAGCGCGAACAATCGCATTACGAACAATTGGAAGCCGAAGTCGCGCGACAAAAAATACTCGCAAGTAAACAAAAACTCTTGGCACAACGCGATGCCGATCAAGCCGAGATTGAGCGCATGGCGGCAGAAAATGCCTATCGCCGGATCGAGAAAGCGGGTGGTTTAGGCGTCGTGCCTGAGAATGATTTCGCCAAAGTACAAAACACACTCAAGAGCGCGGAAATCCGTAGCAAACATGCGGCGGCAGCCGCAGAACTCGAGAGCGCGGATGTGCAGTTAGAGCTGAAGTCAAAAATCCAGCAATTGCAGCGACAAAAAGCTACGCTTAACTATGCCAAACGACGCGTCGATGCCTTACACCTGAGGGCACCAATCGACGGACTGATCGGTGTCGTCTCGGTACCGAATCGTAGCATGGTCGCAGCCGACAGCCCGGTGCTGAGTTTAGTCGATTTGTCTCAACTCGAAGTCGAAGTGGCGATTCCGGAAATCTATCTTGCCGATCTTGGTTTAGGGATGCGTGCCGAGATACACATAGCGGATAGAAAAGTTGCTGGCCAATTAGCTTCCATGTCGCCCGAGGTGTCCAATAACCAAGTCTTGGCGAGAATCCGCTTCGACGCTCAGCAACCAAGCGGCCTGCGGCAGAGCCAGCGCGTCAGCGTGCGCTTGCTGATTGAAGAAAAAAATAATGTCATCGTGGTGCAACGGGGACCATTCTTGGAACAGTTCGGTGGAAAGTTTGCCTACGTATTCAATCAAGGAATTGCCGAGAAACGCGCAATTCAAGTCGGTGCCGTCAGTGTCAGTCAAATACAAATCCTCGATGGCGTAACAGTCGGGGAACAAGTGGTGATCGCCGGCGCTGATGCGTTTGACAATGTCAACCGCATTTCCATACACAATTAAAGGTCGGATTATCTATGATACGAATGACACATCTCAGCAAAGTTTATCGCACTCATCAGATAGAAACCTATGCTCTGCGTGACTTTGACATCCATGTTAAAGAGGGCGAATTCCTGACCGTCACCGGCCCTTCCGGTTCCGGCAAAACCAGCTTTTTAAATATCGCCGGTTTGTTGGAAGAATTTTCCAGCGGTGACTATTTTCTCGATGGTGTCAATGTGAAAAACTTATCCGATGACGCGCGCTCGCGCCTGCGTAATGAAAAACTCGGCTTCATCTTTCAAGGTTTTAACCTGATTCCTGATTTGAATTTATTTGATAATGTCGATGTCCCGCTACGCTATCGCGGGCTACCTCGAGCCGAGCGAAAGGAGCGGATAGAAAGTGTATTGAAACAGGTCGGCTTGGCCTCGAGAATGCGCCATTTTCCTGCCGAATTATCGGGTGGTCAACAACAACGGGTGGCGATTGCACGGGCTTTGGCCGGCTCACCGCGCTTGCTGCTGGCCGATGAACCGACCGGTAATCTTGATTCCAAGATGGCGCATGCGGTCATGGAATTATTAGAACAAATCAATAGTCACGGAACCACGATTTTAATGGTCACCCACGACCCGGAGCTGGCACGCAGGACGCAGCGCACGGTTCATATCATTGATGGACAAGTGAGCGAGCCGCTCAGGTACTGAGATATGACGGTTTCCGGGACGCTGGCACGTATGGCGAAACCAGCGGCTAAGATAACAATCACACCGAAGAAACCACCACGCGAACAGGTGAAGGCATGAGCAGTCAAGCCAGCGTCACGCACACAAAGAATTTATCGACTGGAACGATTGCCAAACATATTGTGGTGTTGCGCGATCAAAAGGTGTTACTCGATACCGATTTGGCAGCGCTGTATGGCGTAACGACCAGTAGCCTGGGGCAAGCCGTTAAACGTAATCTGCATCGGTTTCCGGAAGATTTTATGTTTCAGTTGGATGCTGCCGAATGGGAATCTTTGAGATCACAATTTGTGATCTCAAACACAGGGCGCGGTGGTCGGCGTTATGCGCCGTATGCGTTTACCGAACAGGAACTGGTAGCGGTTTAAGCTCAAATCTTACCAACTATCTTGACAGATACCGAATCCACGATTCGCAGCGCCGCGACACGTATCACAATGAGCGTTATAATCATCAAAATACCATTCCGTTCCGCACCAAGCTGAGTTTTTTCGTAGAAAAATTATCGGTCTAAGCATGCTGCCACTTCACTGCTCTTTTTTCGTCCGCTATGCATGTGCGCTCCTGCTGGCGCTGGGTGCGGGTGCGGCTGCGCCGGCGTTGGCCGCCACGCCGCTGCTGCTGGCCGAGACGCGTGACGAAAACGGTGCGCTGGCACCGATACGTCCGGAAAACCGCAAAATCATCGCTTATTTCGAACGTGCCCTGCATCTGCAGTTTGAGATCCGCCGCTATCCGCTGCCGCGCGTGATAGAAAATGTCAAAGCTGGTGAGGGCTTGGGTTTTGGGATGTCAAAAACCAGCGAACGGCTCAAGGTCTTGGCTTATTCAGAAGCGGTAATGAGCGACTATATCTGGTTGGTGGTGCGTGACGACGCCAACTGGGATTACACCAGCTTGAATGATTTGAAGGGGAAATCGGTCGGCATTGTGCGCGGCATACGCTTCGGCGATGAAATCGACAGTCAAAGAAATCGGCTGTTCAAGGTCGAAGAAGATCAGCCGCAAACCAGTTCGCGGCTGAAAAAACTGCTGTCCGGTCGCATGGATGTCTTACTGTTCAATTCGCGCCTGCAGAATGCGAAGGACCTGGAAAACGAGCTCAATGGCTATTTGCAGGATAAAAATATTCGCAGCGATGCGCAGGCAAAATACCATATCCGGGTGCTGAGCAAACCCTTCTTGGCCGATGAAATTCATTTCGTGACCAGTTTACAGGGCGATACCAGTCTACTCGAGCAAATCAATGCCGCCATCATCAAAGGGCGCAAATCAGGCGAACTGCCGGCATTGATCAAGCTCGAGCACTGAGCAGCACAGGCTCAGTTCAAGCTCAGCACATGGCCCTCGTCGGCACTGACCTGACCGGCCAACATCCGTTCCACCAACGACACCACGGCCGCCGCACCGCGCCCGTGCTGCACGCGCAACCACGGCTGGTCGGCGTGCAGTACCGGTTGCATGAAACGCTGCCAAGCATCGGCAACACGTGCCTGCAAGCCGGCCGGCCCCCAATCGGCCAGCCGCAGCTTGATCTGTGCCGGCGCGAAAAACAATACCGGCCGCGCGCCAGGCAAATGCTGCGCGCCACCCAACTCATCCCAGTGAGTGCCACCGACAGCGCAACTGTAGCGCATCTGATCTTGATATTTTTCATGCAGGGCGGCGCGCAGTGAGGCGTTGCCGGCCATATCGACATACGCGACTGCATGTCCGGCATCGAGCGCCGCCAGATCCTCGTAGCAGTGCACCTCGTGGTAGACGCCGAGACTTTCGACGAAGGCGCGATTGGCCGCCGAAGTCAAACCGATCAGACGCACGCTTTGACGTTGCGCCAGTAAGAATGCCAGCCCATAGGCGGTCTTGCTGGACGCGCTGGAGATCAGTATATCGGTAGCGCCGAAATATTGTTGTTGATCGAGAAAATCATCAATCATGAAGGAAGTGATGAACAGCGGTCGCAACAACATTTGCTCGGCTTCGCTGGCGGCCGTATAGGCCGGGTCGGCATCAGTCAACAGATATTGATTGTACAGGCCATGCATTTCCTGACGATGCGGCGCGGTATCGCTGAAGCCGCCGGCGTGAAAACGCCCCGGTGTCACGCACAAGTGCGTGGCCATCGGGTAGTAACCATAGTAGCGCTGTCCGACTGCGATACCGTCAACGGTAGACAACACCACGTCGGCAAAACCCCAAACCGGGATATTGCCCCAGCCGCTGACGGTTGGAAAAAAATTCCAGTACTTCATTGCCGTACCAAACGCCGCATAGGTGACATTGTTTGCGGTAAATGCAAAATGATCGATTTTCAGCAGCACTTGACCACTCACCAGCGTGGCCGCCGTCGGAATCGTCAGGGGTATGACCTTGGAAACGTGGAGCTGGGCGCGGTCAACAATAAATTCGCAAGACTGATGGTTCATGGTGCTTCCCTCGGTATGTGAGCGGACCAGTATCACACAAACCACCACAACTGCAAAGCCACCGTCTACGCCACGCCACCTGCCGTTGACGGCAGGCGGCGGCGTTTGGTCGCATTCGCCTCGCCGCGGCCAATCGGAAAATTTATGCTGTCAGGGTCGAATCACACCAACCACTACAGGAGAAACGCATGAATCTTCGTTCCCAATATCTGCCGTTTATCGCCGCCACCGTGTTATCACTGAGCGCCAGCGCGCCGGCACAGGCATTTTCAGAAGCCGCGTTTCAGGCGGCATTCACCCATCTGATGCATCCCCATCAAACCGAACAAGCCGCGGCCGCGTTTACCGCGTTACAGCAGAGCGAACCCGGGAATCCGCTGTTACTCGCCTACCGTGGTGCCAGCACCGCGAAACGCGCGGCCGACACGATTTTTCCATGGAAAAAAATGGCCTATGCTGAAGAGGGTATGGCCATGCTCGACAAAGCTTTACAGTTGGCCAGCGTGGCACCAGCCATGCATGGCAACGTGCCGCAACAACTCGAAGTCAAACTCACGGCGGCTAACACCTTTCTGGCGGTTCCCGGGTTTATGCACCGCGCCGGCCAAGCCAAACAATTACTCAAGGATATGTTGAGCGACACCCGGCTGCAGGCCACGCCGCTGGCATTTCGCGCCGCAGTGTGGTGGTGTGCAGCGCAGCAGGCACGCGCGGAAAAAAATCTGCCGCTGGCACGTAACTACCTCAATCAAATCATCGAGCACCATGCCGAGCAAAGCGCGCAGGCCGTACAACTGCTCAAGGAGTTGAGCTGATGAAGCCGGTCATAGAAATGCATGCCGTCCACAAGTCCTACCGCCTCGGTAGCCACTTGGTGCAAGCTTTACGCGGTGTCGACTTGCAGCTCGCGGCGGGTGAATTACTGGCTTTAACCGGTCCTTCCGGTAGCGGCAAGAGCACCATTCTCAATTTATGCGGACTGATAGATCGTCCCGATAGTGGTGACATTCTGATCAATGGCGCAGACATCGGCGGCCTCAGTGAAACCGCACTAACGCTGTATCGCCGCGATCAGATCGGCTTCATTTTTCAGAGTTTCAATTTAGTGCCGGTGATGACGGTGGCCGAAAACGTCGACTATCCGCTGTTCTTAAGCGGCGTGCCGGCGGCTGAACGGCGCGCACGCGTGGCGGCGCAGCTGGCAGCAGTCGGTCTGGCGGAACATGCCGCGCATTTACCCGATGCGCTCTCCGGTGGTCAGCGCCAACGCGTCGCCATTGCGCGCGCCTTGATCAAGCGTCCGAGCCTGGTGATCGCCGACGAACCGACCGCCAGCCTCGATTCGCACACCGCCGATCAAGTACTCGATCTGATGCGCGAACGCGGTCATGCCGAAGGCGCTGCCTTCGTCATCGCCAGCCATGATGAACGCCTGACGCGGCGCAGTGACCGCATCCTCACTCTGCTCGATGGGAAACTGCAATGACAACTCTGAGCCACTTCATCATCAGCAACCTGACTTGGCTGCGCTTCGCGTTTCAAAACAGTAAACGCAATCGCCGCCGCTCACTGGTTACCGTCGCCATCGCCGCCTTGGGCAGCGCCGCCATTTTACTCGCCGGCGGCTTTGCCAGCGCCAGCTATCAAGGTCTGGCCCAAGCCGCGGCGCGCAGCAGCGGGCATCTGATCGTCGGCACGCCGGCGCACTTCAGCAGCGAAGAATACACGCCGCTGCAGTTCGGCATCAGCCATGCCGAACTGCTGACACAAAAGCTGCTGAGCGACCCGGCGGTACGGTATGTGCTGCCGCGGGTAGATTTCAGCGGCCTCATCAGCAACGGCGATAAGTCGACCATCATGCTCGCCATCGGTATTGATCCGGTAGCTGAATTTGCCGTCAAAGGGCCGTTTTTACGCTTACTCGAGGGAGAACTACTAAGCCCACATCCGTCCAGCGCCGAAGTCGTGCTCGGTGCCAGTCTGGCTAAAACGCTCAAAGCCAAGCCGGGCAGTATGCTGACGCTGATGGTCAGCACCAGCGCCGGTGCGCTCAATGCCTTGGACGTCACAGTCTCAGGTTTGGTCTCGACCGGCATCCCCGATATCGACAAGCGTCTGGTGTATATCGATATCGGCTATGCGCAAAAAATTCTGGTCAGCGACAAGGTGTCGAGTCTGGGCTTATTTTTAAACAGCATCGATGCTACCGCAG
This sequence comes from Undibacterium sp. CCC3.4, assembly GCF_034347425.1. Lineage (GTDB taxonomy): Bacteria > Pseudomonadota > Gammaproteobacteria > Burkholderiales > Burkholderiaceae_D > Undibacterium. Next base: position 2,368,870 of record NZ_CP133779.1, on the reverse strand, counting down.
CGGCGCAACAGCGCTTGGCGCGCACACTGCCACAGATGCGGATTCACACTTGGTTGGACGAAGCATTTTTCTATCGCTCGGTGCGCGATTTGTATAACCGCATTTTCGGGGCGCTTGGTTTGATCATCACGATGATCGTCGTGTTTGTAGTTGCCAATGCCATGGCGATGGCGATCATTGAACGCACCCGCGAAATTGCGACCCTGCGCGCCATGGGTACGCTGCCGTCAGAACTGCGGCGCAGCATTGCCTTCGAAGGAATGTTTCTCGGTGCCGCCGGCGCCTGTGGCGGTGCCCTGCTCGCCGTGCTGGTCTCTTTGCTGCTGCTGCTCTTCCCGGTCGACATGCCGCCACCACCGGGACAATCGGTCGGCTATCCACTGTTGGTGAACATCGATGCCGCCATGTATCTGAGTACCATCGGCATGATGGTACTGCTGGCGATGCTGTCTGCCAGCCTGATCGCCGGTCGCACTCTGCGTACTTCCATCGTCGTCGCCCTGGCGCATAACTGATACGGAGTCATCATGAAATTTCTGTACATTTTTTCTCTCAGCATGCTTGTTTGTAGCAGCACGCAAGCGCTCGAAGTCGGCCCCATGTTGGCTGCAGCCGATCAAGTTCGACTGGGCAGTGGCAATCTGCAAATCGATACCCACATCACCACCGTCCAGCGCGACGGCAGTGTCGAAAAGGAACGCGACTATCTGGTGTATTCCCAGCAGGCACGCCAGTCACTGGTACTGATGCAAAGTCCGGCAGAGAAAGGCCAGAAAGTGCTGATGTCGGGCGATGACTTTTGGATGATACTGCCCGGCAGCCAGCGGCCGATGCGTATCACACCTATGCAAAAACTGCTCGGCGACGCCGCCATCGGCGATATCGCCACCACCAGTTGGGCCGGCGATTACGACGGCAAGTTGATCGGTGAAGAACAATGCGAGGCACAGCGCTGCTGGCATCTGAGTTTGGCGGCGAACCGAACATCACTGGCCTATCAACACATGGAATTGTGGTTATCGAAACAGCATTACCTGCCGCTGAAAGCCGATCTGTATGTGCAATCGGAAAAGTTGGCGAAGCAAGCGCGTTTCATTATGGATGCGACGCAGAGCAGTGTCGCAGAGATGGTCTTGATTGATCAGCTCAGCAGCCACAAAGAAACCCGGATACGCTACCTCAAGCGCACGGCCAAGAGCATTCCGGCGGCATGGCTCAATCCCATGTTTTTGGCTAAAAATCCGAGCTTGGAGTAAGCCATGCGCTCTCGCTTCTGTACACCGGCACTGCTGCTCGCTACTTGCTTATTCCAGCCCTGCTGCAGCGCCGAGCAAAGCGTCAGCGGCCAAGTCCGCACACTGTGGAATACGGCGATCGAAAACAGCCAAGGCCCGGCCGCCGCGGCCGATCGTTTACTGCCCGGCATCGTCGACATGCGCGCCGCAACTGGCGTAGTCGAGGGCGAGTTGCATGTCACGCTACCCGGTGTTTATGGCATCGCTACCGTACAAGCAGACAGTCACAAGTACAGCACGGCGTGGCTCAATGAATTGGTGGCAAATTATGATGCCGGCGCCTGGCAATACAGTGCAGGAAAAAAAATCCTCAGTTGGGATGTCGGCTACGCCTTCCGCCCGAATGATGTGATCGCACGCGAAACCCGCCAAGCTCTGGTCAGCAGCACCTTGATCGGTAGGCCGCTGGCGATGGCCGAATATTTTACGGCCGAGCAGGCCGTCACGCTGGTCTGGGTCAATCCCGGTCAGCATGCCGCCGGTGACAGCAATCGCGAGCCGGCCGTGGCGGCACGTCTGTATCAGCGCGCCGGCGCACTCGACTGGTATGGTTTCGCTCGCTATGGCCAAGACAGTGCTGCCAGCCTCGGCAGCGCGCTGGCTTGGGTCAGTAACGAAGCGCTGGAACTGCATGCCTCGTATCGCTATCTGCAGCGCGCTGAGCTAGCGGGGCTAGATAGCGCAGCCCCTTTACTCGCCAGCAGCACACCAGTGAACACGACTCTGCAAGCACCGGCGCAGCAAGCCTTGATCGGTCTGACCTACACCACCGCAACCCAGCACAGCTGGCTGCTGGAGGCGTGGTGGGATGGCACGGCAGCGCCGGCTGCCGTCTGGCGCGAGTGGAATGAGCGTAATCGTCAATTGCAGGCATTCGCTACACAAAGAAGCACATTGAGCAGGCCAGTGGCCGGCAATTTGGCATGGCAAACCGGCTTACTGTCAGCCAGTGCCAATCTGCGGCGAAAAAATCTGTTGGCCCGCTGGAGTTGGCAAAGCGGCGCTTGGCAATACGCTTTCGATACGCTCTACACCCCGGAAGACGCGGCGCATGTCAGTACCGCCAGCTTGACTTGGCAAGGTGACCGTTGGCATATCGACGCCGGACTGCGCCATGCCGGCGGGCCCAGCAAGGCGATACTGAGCCAGTTACCGGTGAGGGATAATGCTTATGTAGCGGCGACCTGGGCGTTCTGAAGCAGCAGTCTGCTTATTGTTTCATCATGATGCTGCGCACCACATCATTGAAGGTGGTAACCATCTCAGGATCAAACTGCACATGAATATTGGCATTAATTTCGGAAATCGCGCTGAGCAGACTTTTCTTGTAACTGCGATCGGAACGCTCGGCCGTGATCGAGCAGAAGGTGTCAATGATGGCCAGCATGCGCCCGCCCGGGTGGATGGCTTCGCCGACCAAGCCATTCGGATAACCGGAACCATCGTAGAATTCATGATGGTTAAGTACGATCTGAGCTGCTTCGTCCCAGCCACCGAAGCGTAGCAACAGTTGGCAACTGATCTGCACATGCTCTTGCACGATACGCAGCTCTTCGCGCGACAACATGCCTTCTTTGTTGTAAATCGCGTGCGGAATAAAGCTCATGCCGACATCGTGCATGAGCGCGGCGGCGCGCAATTGATCGGGGTTGACCGGAAAACCCAAGGCTTCATTGAATGAGGCCGCCAATTGCACCGTTTGCTCGCTGCGGTTTTTACGGAACATGGTCAACATGTCCATGCGCACCGACAGACTGCGCATCAATTCCATATCATCCGGCAAAGTCAATTCGACCTTGCCCAGTTTGTGATTGGTATTTTTTTCCACCACCCGCCCGCCCAAAGCCACGATGGCATCGCGAAACACGGCCGGCGTCAAACCATTGACGGTATTGGCTTGCAGTGCTTCGCACACATCGGACAAACGTCGCCGTTGAATTTCATCGGCCGCGCCGGTGGCGATCAACTCCGATAACAAGGCTTCGATCTGATCGGTGGCCAGCAGTAAAAATTCGCCGAGCTCAGGAAAATATTGTTCCGGATGCGCGCGCACCCGGGCAAACACTTCTTCTATTCTATGGAGTAAGGCATTGAGCGGTGCCAGTCCGACCATCTGACAATTCCCTTTAAGGGAATGCATGGAACGAAACATGCGGTGGATGTATTCGGTACCACCATGCTGATTCAAGGCTTTGACGCAGACTTCCACTTCGGCGCAGCATTCACGGGTGCAGTCGACGAAATCATCGATAATGCTGCGCTCCATTGCCAGAAATCCCGGGCAGCTGAATTTTTCAGCATTACTGACTGTGTTGGTGGTCATGGCGATCCGTCCTCGTCTCAATGTGGGCTACGCTGGCTCAGTGCAAGCTTGGGTCAATATAATGATAAATATAACTGAAAACGCGCAAGCCAAGGACTTATTGACACAATTTATCATTATCCGTCGTTTCGCGAAGCGACACATCGCTGCCACCGCGAGCAGGTCGAGAAATTTGCAACTTGCGAGGCAATTCGAGAGATAATGGCAGATCCGACACCAGCAGGGAGTTTGCAGATTGAAAGCCAGCCACCGATTATTGAGTACTCTGGCCACGATGCTGCTATTGAGCGCCTGCCAAAAAGCTGTCCGTAGCCCTGAAACGGTCACGTATCTGATCAAAGGTGACAAGCACAGCGCGATTTATCCACTCGATATCGTATCGAGCAGCGAAGATGTGCACATCCATTTACAGCCAGCCGCACCCGACCCGCAAGTGTGGGCGATGGAAAATAATGGCACTCCTGTGCAATTCAACTTCAGCCGCGAGGGCGATACACTGATCGTGCCCGGGAAATTCGAACATTTACAATTGCGTCATGCTCCCGATGGGGATATCGACATCAGCAAAATAGAAAAATAGAACTGCTTGATTGAAAAAAAACCCCGCTGATGTAAGGCAGCGGGGTTTTTTTACAACAGTATTTACTTCTTACGTTGCGGTGGCAAATCCGTACAGACGCCTTTATACACTTCCGCCGCCATGCCTATCGATTCGCCCAGCGTTGGATGAGGATGGATGGTTTTGCCGATATCGACGGCATCCGCACCCATTTCTATGGCCAAGGCGATTTCACCGATCATATCGCCGGCATGCGTGCCGACCATGCCGCCACCAACGATGCGTTTGGTTTCTGCATCGAATAACAACTTGGTGAAGCCTTCATCACGGCCATTGGCCACTGCGCGACCCGAAGCCGCCCATGGGAAATGACCTTTTTCGTATTTGATACCCTTGGCTTTGGCATCATCTTCGGTCAGACCCACCCACGCGACTTCCGGATCGGTGTAAGCCACCGATGGAATCACGCTGGCATCGAAATAGGCTTTCTCACCGGCTGCCGCTTCGGCTGCCACATGCGCTTCATGCACAGCTTTGTGGGCCAACATAGGTTGACCGACCAAGTCGCCGATGGCAAAAATATGCGGCACGTTGGTGCGCATTTGTTTGTCTACGTTGATGAAACCACGCTCGCTGACTGCCACGCCAGCTTGGTCGGCGGCGATTTTTTTACCGTTAGGACTACGACCGACTGCTACCAGCACCAAATCATACAATTGTGGCGCAGGTGAGGCGACCGCAGCGTCAACGCTTTCGAAGCTGACTTTAATTCCTTCCGGCAGGGCTTCAACGGCGACCGTTTTGGTTTTCAACATGATGTTGTCAAAACGTTTTTCATTAAATTTCTGCCAGACTTTGACCATGTCACGATCAGCACCCTGCATCAAGCCATCCATCATTTCGACCACGTCGATACGCGCACCCAAGGTGGAATACACGGTGGCCATTTCCAGACCGATGATGCCGCCGCCGATGACCAGCATGCGTTTTGGAATCTGCCGCAATTCCAAGGCACCGGTACTGTCGACAATCCGCGGATCGGCCTGTTCCTTGGCACCGATAAAGGGCAAATTCACCACCGCAGAACCAGCTGCAATGATAGCTTGCTTGAACTGTATGGTCTTGCGCGTGCCATCGGCGGCGGTCACCGTCAGGTGATACGGGCTGACGAATTGTCCTACGCCCTGCTCCACAGTGACTTTGCGCGCCTTGGCCATGCCGGACAAACCACCGGTCATTTTTTTGATCACGCCGTCTTTATACGCACGCAATGCATCGATATCGATCGCCGGCTTGGCATACGTTACGCCATGCGCGGCCATGGTAGCGGTTTCATCGATCACTGCAGCCACATGCAACAAGGCTTTCGAAGGAATGCAGCCGACGTTGAGGCAAACACCGCCTAAAGTGGCATATTTTTCGACCAACACGGTTTGCATGCCCAGATCAGCGGCACGGAACGCCGCCGAATAACCGCCAGGACCAGCACCAAGCACCAGCATCTCGCATTCGAGATCAACCGTGCCGCTGTAATTGCCAGCGGCTGGGGCGGCTACGACTGCTGCTGTCGCTGCTGCCGCTGCCGGTACTGTAATTGCAGCCGCGACAGCAGGGGCCGCCGTGGTGGTTTCCAATTCCAGCAAAGGCGTGCCTTCGGCGACTTTATCGCCGACCTTGACTTTGATAGCCCGTACCACACCGCCCAAGCTGGTCGGAATTTCCATACTGGCCTTGTCCGACTCAACCGTGATCACCGACTGATCGAGCTTGACGGTATCGCCAACTTTGACCATGAGTTCGATGACTTCGACTTCTTTGAAGTCGCCGATATCGGGCACATTCACGGTGACCAGCGTTGCTACCGCCGCGGCTGCAGCTACAGCGGCTACTGGCGCGGCCGGCGTTGCTGCGGCCGCAGGCGCTGCGGCTGCCACCGGTGCTGCTGCAGTTGCCGGTGCAGAGACGGCAGCAGCGCCGGACTCTAATATCAGCATCAAGCCACCTTCGGCGATTTTGTCACCGATTTTGACGCGTAATTCTTTGATCACACCAGCATGACTCGATGGAATTTCCATACTCGCCTTGTCCGACTCGACCGTCACCAAGGATTGATCGACCTTGACCGTATCGCCTACCTTCACCAGCAACTCAATGACTTCGACTTCTTTGAAATCGCCGATATCGGGCACTTTGACTTCGATTGTACTCATCGCAGATTCTCCGTTTACAGCAGGGTTTTACGCAAATCAGCCAAGATATCGCCCAAATAGGCGGAGAACTTGGCGGCCATGGCACCATCGATGACACGGTGATCATACGACAAAGACATTGGCAACATCAGGCGCGGCACGAACTGCTTGCCATCCCATACCGGTTTCATGCTCGACTTGGACAAACCGAGGATCGCCACTTCAGGCGCATTGATGATAGGCGTAAACGCCGTGCCACCGATACCACCGAGGGAAGAAATGGTAAACGTAGCGCCTTGCATGTCGGCCGGTTTGAGCTTGCCATCGCGGGCCTGGGCTGACAATTCACCCATTTCCAGCGCGATTTGCGAAAGCGTTTTTTGGTCGGCATTCTTAATCACCGGCACCACCAAGCCATTCGGCGTATCGGCGGCAAAGCCGATGTTGTAATACTGCTTGAGGATCAGGTTGGCACCGTCAGCATCGAGCGAAGCATTGAAAGCCTTGAATTTTTTCAGTGCCGCTACGCTGGCCTTGATGACGAACGCCAGCATGGTCAACTTGACGCCGGATTTGACCAAGGCATCGTTGGACGATTTGCGGAACTCTTCGAGGCCGGTAATATCAGCTTCGTCGAAGTGCGTGACATGCGGAATCATGACCCAATTGCGATGCAAATTCGGACCGCTGAGTTTTTTGATGCGCGACAAAGGCAGTAATTCGGTGGCACCGAATTTACTGAAGTCCAGCGATGGCCATGGCAACACGTCGAGACCGACGCCGCTGCCGGTTTTCGCCGGTGCTGCCAAAGCTGCCACAGCAGTGCTGCCAGCCATGATGCCCTTGACAAAGTTCTGTACATCTTCTTGGGTGACGCGGCCTTTTTGGCCGGAACCGGCAACGCGTGCCAGATCGACGCCGAGTTCGCGTGCATATTTACGTATCGATGGCGAAGCGTGGGCTTTGCCGGCCGCAGCGGTGGCTGCCGGTGCGGCAGCTGCAGCCTGAGCAGGAGCCTGAGCAGGCGCAGGCGCTGCCGGTGCCGCAACTGTCGCAGCAACTGCAGGTGCCGCCACCGCTGCCACGGCTGGCGCTGCAGCTGCAGCTGGAGCAGGAGCAGCAGCAGCAGACGCCTCCACCACCACCATGGCCGAGCCTTCAGCGATCTTGTCGCCAACCTTGACTTTAATTTCGGTTACCACACCGGCATGGCTAGATGGAATTTCCATGCTGGCCTTGTCCGATTCAACTGTAATCAACGATTGATCGACCTTGACCGTATCGCCGACTTTCACCATCAGTTCAATGACTTCGACTTCCTTGAAATCGCCGATATCGGGCACTTTGACTTCAATTGTACTCATAGGATTAGCTCCGTTATGTTCTTCAGATAAGAGAAGCGCGGCACGCGGCAGCGCTTCCGAAGGCCGGCAACCAGTGCCGCCGACCCAGCTCAATCAGACTGTGACAGGATTCGGTTTGTCAGCATTGATGCCATACTTGGCGATGGCTTGCGCCACCACTGAGGCAGACAAAGCACCTTCATCAGCGAGTGATTTAAGCGCAGCGATGACCACGAAATAACGGTTCACTTCAAAGAATTCGCGCAATTTCGCACGCGAGTCGGAACGACCGAAACCATCGGTGCCGAGTACTTTATAGCTACGGCCTTTAGGAATGAAGGCGCGCACTTGTTCAGCAAAGGTACGCATGTAATCGGTCGAAACAACGATAGGGCCAGTGCTGTCCTTGAGGCATTCGGTGATGTACGGCAGACGCGCCGTTTCGGTCGGATGCAGCATGTTCCAGCGTTCGATATCCTGGCCATCACGCGCCAGCAGAGTAAACGATGGTGCGGACCAGACGTCGGCAGCAATGCCCCAGTCATTGATGAGCAAATCAGCGGCAGCGATCACTTCACGCAAAATCGTACCGGAACCCATCAATTGCACGCGGTGCTTAGTGCTTTGTTCGGCTTTCTGCAACTGGTACAGACCTTTGATGATGCCGGCTTCTTGGCCCGCTTTCAGACCCGGATGACTGTAATTTTCATTCATCAAGGTGATGTAGTAGAACACATCTTCCTGATCGGTAACCATACGGCGCAAACCATCATGCATGATGACCGCAACTTCATGAGCGAAGGTAGGATCATACGGTACGCAATTCGGAATGGTCGAAGCCAATACATGGCTGTGGCCATCTTCATGCTGCAAGCCTTCACCATTGAGCGTGGTGCGACCGGCGGTACCGCCGAGCAGGAAGCCGCGTGCGCGCATGTCGCCGGCAGCCCAAGCCAAGTCACCGATACGTTGCAGACCAAACATCGAGTAATACGTGTAGAACGGAATCATCACGCGGTTATTGGTCGAGTAGGAAGTGGCCGCAGCAATCCACGAACTCATGCCGCCGGCTTCATTGATACCTTCTTGCAGAATTTGGCCGGCTTTATCTTCGCGGTAGTACATCACCTGGTCTTTATCGACTGGTTCGTACAATTGACCCACCTGGCTGAAAATACCGATCTGACGGAACAAACCTTCCATCCCGAAGGTACGCGACTCATCAACCATAATAGGCACCACGCGCTGGCCGAGGCTGGCGTCGCGCAGCAGCGCCGTCAAAATTCGCACATACGCGGCGGTAGTCGAAATTTCGCGACCTTCTGCCGTCGGTTCAAGCATGGCTTGGAAAGCTGTCAGCGGTGGCACGACCAAGGCTTCATCGGCTTTCTGACGACGCTGTGGCAAATAACCACCGAGCGCCTGACGACGCGCATGCAGGTATTGCATTTCCGGGGTGTCATCGGCCGGTTTGTAGAAGGGAATCGACGGTAAATCGGCATCCGCGATCGGCAACTGGAAGCGATCACGCATGGCTTTGATCGCTTCGTCGTCGAGCTTCTTGGTATTGTGCGCAGTATTGCGTGCTTCGCCGGACTTACCGAAACCGAAGCCCTTGATACTCTTGGCCAGAATAACCGTCGGCGAACCTTTGTTTTCCTGGGCCACTTTGAAGGCTGCATAGATTTTATGCGGATCATGGCCACCGCGGGTCAAGCGCCAGATATCATCATCCGACATCTTGGCGACCATTTCCAGCAATTTCGGGTGTTTGCCAAAGAAATTGGCGCGGACATAGGCACCATCTTTGGCTTTGTAATTTTGGTATTCGCCATCGACGGTTTCCATCATTACTTTTTGCAGTATGCCGTCTTTGTCTTTCGCCAGCAATTCATCCCAGCCTGCACCCCAAATGACTTTCACAACATTCCAACCGGCACCGCGGAAATCCGATTCCAGTTCTTGTATGATTTTGCCGTTGCCGCGTACCGGACCATCAAGGCGTTGCAAGTTACAGTTGACCACGATAACCAGATTGTCGAGTTGCTCGCGACCGGCCATACCGATGGCACCCATCGATTCCGGTTCATCCATCTCACCATCACCGCAGAAGGCCCAGACTTTACGTTTTTCCGTGTCGGCGATGCCACGGGCATGCAAATACTTGAGGAAGCGCGCTTGGTAAATCGCCATCAGTGGGCCCAGGCCCATCGATACGGTAGGGAATTGCCAGAAGTCAGGCATCAGTTTCGGATGCGGATACGAAGATAAACCCTTGCCATCGACTTCGCGACGGAAATGGATCAACTGTTCTTCAGTCAAACGGCCTTCCAAAAACGCGCGGGCATAAATACCGGGGGAAGAATGGCCTTGAATGTACAGCAGATCGCCGCCGTGATCTGCGGTCGGCGCATGCCAAAAATGGTTGAAGCCTATGCCCAGCATATTAGCCAGCGAAGCGAAGCTGGACAAGTGACCACCCAGATCGCCATCGACCCGGTTCGCCTTGACGACCATGGCCATGGCATTCCAACGCATCATCGAGCGCAGTTTTTCTTCGATTTCCAAATTGCCCGGGCAATGCTCGCCCTGATCGGCTGGAATCGTGTTGACATACGCGGTATTGCTGGAAAATGGGATGTGCGCACCGCGACGGCGCGCCAGATCGACCATGCGTTCCATCAGATAATGAGCACGTTCCGGCCCTTCGTTGTCAATCACGGATTCGAGCGCGTCGAGCCACTCATTGGTCTCCATTACATCGGGATCGTTGACGGCTTGCGCCAGAACTTGGTCTATCTGGGGTGACATACAGGTCTCCTGTTGGTGTACTTTTTCTGAGAAAGCACGTGGGCGTATCGACAAATTAAAGCATGACTTTTTATTGCTACAAGTATTTTAACAGGGCTTTTTTAATTTACCAAATAGCGATATGCAATACCATAATGTGAAATTATACTGCTGCGCAACATATTTTCAGATAATTCTTTGTCAAGCACATACTTGCTTGGTGTTAAGTCGTATTGCACTGCAATAAAGAAGGGATTTCAGCGCTTTTCCAGCGTCGCTTTTCCGTCAAACTAAAGCACATGCAAGCGCGTGAGCATTCCCGCCACAGCAAATTTGCGCAATTTCCTAAAACGCACTGCCAATCCCAGCCCATCCCTTATAATCGCGTTTCCCCCCCTTTTTTTTTGCTGATTGCGATCATGACTGCCCACATCATTAACGGAACCGAACTCTCCCAACAATTGCGTACCGAAGTCAGCCGCCGCGCCGCCGCCTTAAGCGCACAAGGGCGCCAGCCCGGCTTGGCCGTGCTGCTGGTCGGTGAAAATCCGGCTTCGCAAGTGTATGTGCGCAATAAAGTCAAAGCCTGCGAAGACTGCGGTTTTTATTCGATACTCGAAAAATATGAGGCTGATCTCAGCGAAGCGACGCTGTTGGCGCATATAGAACGGCTCAATAATGACCCGAAAATCAACGGTATCTTGGTACAACTGCCCTTGCCGGCACATATCGATGCCAATAAGGTCATTGAAGCCATTGCCGCAGAAAAAGATGTCGATGGTTTCCATGTCAGCAATGCCGGTCTGCTGATGACCGGCAAGCCCTTGTTCCGCCCCTGCACCCCTTACGGCGTGATGAAAATGCTCGAGTCTATCGACTATCCACTGCGTGGTGCCAATGCCGTCATCGTCGGTGCCTCAAATATCGTCGGCAAGCCGCAAGCGATGCTGCTCTTGCAAGCTGGGGCTACCGTCACCATCTGTAATTCGAAAACCCGTGATCTCGGCGCGCACACACGCAATGCCGACATCCTCGTCGTCGCCACCGGCATCCGCAACATCGTCACGGCCGACATGGTCAAGCCCGGTGCCGTGGTGATCGATGTCGGCATGAACCGCGATGATGCCGGCAAACTGTGCGGCGATGTCGATTTCGCCAATGTCAAAGAAGTCGCCGGTTACATCACACCGGTGCCGGGCGGCGTTGGTCCGATGACGATCACGATGTTACTTGTCAACACTATCGAAGCTGCCGAAAGAAACTGATATGACCCACGCCTCTCCCTTGCTCGACTTTTCCGACCTGCCTCGCTTCGCCGACCTGCGCGCCGAAGAGATCACGCCGGCCATCACACAACTGATCGCCGAATGCCGCGCCGTTGTGACGCAGTTGACGGCCGACAGCGCTGCCGCCGAGCTGAGCTGGGACAATTTCGTCATCCCGCTGGAAAATGTCACCGAGCGGCTGGGACGGGCGTGGAGTACGATCAGCCATCTCAACGGCGTGGCAGACACACCGGAATTGCGTGCCGCTTACAATGAAAATCAACCTGCCGTCACCGAATTCTGGACCGAGCTCGGCCAGAATCTGGCGCTGTTCGAGCGCTATAAAGCGCTGCAAGCACGCCCCGACTTTGCAAACCTGGCCGCGGCACGCCAAACCATCATCAGCAACGCCATCCGTGATTTCCGTCTCGGCGGTGCCGAACTGAGTGAAGAACACAAGCAGCGCTATGCGGAGATTCAAGAACAGCAAGCCATGTTGTCGACCAAGTTTTCTGAAAACGTGCTCGACGCGACCAATGATTACCGTTTGCTGGTGGCTGATGTCAAACAATTAGCCGGTCTGCCTGAGGATGTCATCGCAGCGGCGCATGCGGCGGCTGCCGCCGAAGACCGCAGCGGCTATCAATTCACGCTGCACTTCCCTTCGTATTTCCCCTTATTACAATATGCCGATGAGCGGCAGTTGCGCGAACAAATTTATCGTGCCAATGCGACCAAGGCCTCGGAACTCGGCGCCAAGCCGGAATGGGATAACAGCAGCCTGATCGAGCAATTGCTGGCTTTGCGCGAAGAAGAGGCTGGCTTACTCGGTTACAGTAATTTCGCCGAAGTGTCGTTAGTCAGTAAAATGGCTGAGTCACCAGCCCAAGTCAGCGCCTTCCTGCTGGACTTGGCGCTGCGCGCACGACCATATGCAGAAAAAGATTTGCAAGAGTTACGCAGTTTTGCCGCTGCCGAACTCGGTATCGCTAGCCTGGAAGCCTGGGATGTCGCCTATGCCTCAGAAAAATTACGCGAAAAACGTTATGCCTTCTCCGAACAAGAAGTCAAACTCTACTTCCCCGAACATCAAGTCGTGCAAGGCTTGTTCAACGTGATTCAAACTCTGTTTGCGGTCAATATCAAACCCGATCAAGCCAGTACCTGGCATGCCGATGTCAAATTTTTCCGCATCGAAAAAGACGGTGAATTGGTCGGCCAGTTTTATCTCGACCTGTATGCCCGCGCCGGTAAGCGCGGCGGGGCTTGGATGGATGATGCGCGCGGCCGTCGCCGCACCGACGCCGGCATCCAGACTCCGGTGGCTTACTTGGTCTGCAATTTCACCCGTCCAGCCGTTACCGATGGCGTCGCCAAACCGGCTTATTTCACGCATGACGAAGTGATCACCCTGTTCCATGAATTCGGCCATGGCCTGCACCATTTGCTGACTCAGGTGGAAGAATTGTCAGTATCCGGCATATCAGGAGTGGAATGGGATGCGGTCGAATTGCCCTCGCAATTCATGGAAAATTTTTGCTGGGAGTGGGATGTGCTGCAGCAAATGAGTGCCCATGCCGAAACCGGTGCCGGTTTGCCGCGTGCGCTGTATGACAAAATGATCGCAGCACGTAACTTCCAATCGGGCTTACAGACCTTGCGCCAAGTGGAATTCGCTCTGTTCGACATGCGTCTGCATGGTGCCGATCAAAGCGGCTACCAAACACCGCAAGAAATTCTCGCTGCCGTGCGCAGCCAGGTAGCGGTATTCTCCGCGCCGGAATTCAGCCGCGTCCAGCATTCGTTCAGCCATATCTTTGCCGGCGGCTATGCGGCCGGGTATTACAGTTACAAATGGGCAGAAGTGCTGTCAGCTGATGCCTATGCGGCCTTTGAAGAACATGGTATCGCGGAAGGCAGTAATCTTTCGCGCCGCGCCGGGCTTCAATTTCAGCAAGAAGTATTGGAAGTCGGCGGCTCGCGGCCGGCACTGGTGTCCTTCACCGCCTTTCGCGGCAGAGCGCCATCGATTGATGCCCTGCTGCGACACAGCGGCATGAGTAACTGAGGAGGCGACGGTGCCACGCCATACCCTCATGTTGATAGGCAGCTTGTCTGCCTTACTGCTCAGTGCGGCAACACAGGCCGAGGTGTATAAGTCGGTGGGGCCAGATGGTAGCGTGACTTACTCAGACACGCCACCGCCACCCGGACGCGTTCTGCTGGAAAAAAAATCGCTGCCCAATGCCGAAGCCAACCCCGGGTTTTCGTATGAACTGGCGCTGGCAGCGAGTACTCAGCCGGTAATCCTCTACAGCATGGCAAACTGCCCGCCCTGCGTCGATGGAGCCAAGCTGCTGAAAGCGGCGGGCATTCCATTTCTCGAACAAACCATCAGTACCCCGCCCGAGCAAGAGCGCTTGAAACAACTGGGCGGCGACAGCCAACTGCCGTTTCTCACCATAGGCAGCAAGAAACTGCATGCGTTTAATCCCGACGAGTGGAAAGCCGCGCTCAAACTGGCCGGCTACCCGGCGGCCAACCGTTTGCCGGCTGATTATCGTTATCCCGCCCCACAGCGCTTGCTGCCGGCTGGTCCAAGCGCTGCGTCTGGCAACAGCAACAGCAAGAGTAACAGCAAGAGTAACAATCCGCCGCCGACCGCCGCACCGAAACCTGGTACTGATCATGACTTCCGCTTCTGAACCCACCCGCATTGATTTTCACAGCAATGTCAGTGACCCCATCCATTACGCTTGCCGGCTGATTCGCAAGGCCCGTGCGGCCAACTGCCGCTTGGTCGTATATCACCCGGAGGCCGCACTGCTGCAGCAACTGAGCCACGCCCTGTGGACCCTCGATGACAGCGCGTTTTTGCCGCATGTGATGGCTGACGACCCCTGTGCGCCGCAAACGCCGGTGATCTTCTGCCAGCGCGAGCTGCAACTGAGCCCGCACTTTGAGTTATTGCTCAATTTAAGCAGCTCGGCACCACCACAATTCGGCCTGTTCGGGCGCATGATAGAAATCGTCCCCAGCACGGCGCAAGCCACCGCGCTTGGACGCGAACGCTACCGCGGCTATCAACAACAAGGCTTTGCACTCTTCCACCACGTCGCGAATTAACTCTGATGAATACACAACTTGACGCCAGCATTCCTGTACTCACTGAAATCATCGAGGTCGCCACCCCGCTCACAGCGCTCAGCAGCGCTGCGGCCAGCTCCAGCGATGCCGCGGCCAGCCCCGGCTTGCAGCCCGATTCCGAGCAATGGCTGCTACTCGAACAAACGCTGAAAGAAAACGTCCTCAAACAGATTTTGGCGCGCGTCGACTTCGTGCTCGAACATCGGGTACGCGATAACCTCGCCGATATCTTGCAAACGGCGGTAGAAGGCTTGGCCGCAGAAATACGCAGCGGGCTGAAAAATTCGCTGGAAGATATCGTTACGCGTGCAGTTAATCAGGAAATCACCAAGGCAAAGATACAAAAATAGTCAAATTAATCGAGTCGACTTTCATTTATAAACATCAATTCAATTTTTTCGTTCATAAATAAAAATATTGGTTCACTTTCTGACTACCTCAATTCGCCAAGACTTTCTACAATCATCTCTCGACAAAAAAATTATCAGGAGATTTTGCCAATGAAAGTCATCGTCCTCGGCGCCGGCATTATAGGAACCGCTACGGCTTGGTTTCTCAATCAACAAGGTCACGAAGTGACTGTGATCGAGCGTCAGCCCGGTGCCGCCCAGGAAACCAGTTTTGCCAACGGATGCCAGATTTCGGTATCGCATGCCGAACCCTGGGCTAATCCTTCCGCCCCACTGAAAGTACTGAAGTGGCTGGGCCAAGCGGATGCCCCGCTGCTGTTCCGACCACGCGCCGAATACTTGCAATGGGCCTGGGGCATACGCTTTCTGCGCGAATGCACACAAACCCGAACCGACCACAATATCCGTCAAATTGTCGCGATTTCAGAATACAGCCGGCAAACGCTGCAAGAGGTAGTGGCCGAGACCGGCATCGAATACGATCGCCAGCAACAGGGGATTTTGCATTTCTATACCGATCAGAAGGAATTCGACAGTTCTCTGCCGGCTGCGCAATTGATGCGCGATCTCGGTTGTCCGCGTATTTCCATCGCGGCCGAT
Organism: Undibacterium sp. CCC3.4; assembly: GCF_034347425.1. Taxonomy (GTDB): domain Bacteria; phylum Pseudomonadota; class Gammaproteobacteria; order Burkholderiales; family Burkholderiaceae_D; genus Undibacterium. The sequence goes on along the minus strand of NZ_CP133779.1, from coordinate 2,352,949 downwards.
GAGGTGGTACGACGGGAACCGGCACTGGCCGGGATTCGCGCCCAGATCGTCGGCGGCGACTATACCGAGAACGATGAGTCGGGCGACATCTACAAATTCACCACGCGCTTGGCTGAGCTGGCGCGTCAAGCTGGCGTCACGTTTCAATACAATACCAGTGTGACACGCCTGCTCACCGAAGGCAGCGCAGCCGCTGCCAAGATCACCGGCGTGGAAGTGATTGATGGAGCGGGCCGCCATCAAGTGCTGCATGCCGATTCCTTCGTGGTGGCGATGGGCAGCTTCTCACAAGCGCTACTCAAACCGCTAGGTATCAATCTGATGATCTATCCGGGTAAAGGCTATTCGGCTACCTATGCCATCCGCGACGCCGCGGCTGCCCCGACGGTCTCGCTCACCGATGATGGTTACAAACTGGTAGTCTCGCGCCTCGGCGACCGCCTGCGCGTGGCCGGCACCTGTGAAATCAACGGTTACAGCCGCGAACTCAACAGTGCCCGCTGCGCCGCCATCACGCGGCGCACCCGTGAATTATTCCCGCATGCCTGCGACTACGACAATCCGACCTACTGGACCGGTTTACGGCCACTGACGCCGTCGAACATTCCGTACATAGGCAAAACCCGGTATACCAACCTGTTCCTCAATACCGGCCATGGCACGCTGGGCTGGACCATGGGGGTCGGTTCCGGCCGCGCCATCGCTGAAATCATGTCAGGACACCGACCCGAAGTCGATTTCGCCTTCACCGGCAGCATCTGAATTATTTCCGCACAGTAATTTTTCGCCGCATGCTGCAGTCGAGTTAAGCCGAGGCGAGCATGACAGCCCGCTCAAAGACGGTCAAAACCGTGCTTGAGCGGCTATTTTTTGCCACAATCGGCAAATTATTTTTTCACTCTTACCAGTAGCTCGGTAGCCTTTTCATCGAACCCAATACGGGTACTGAACTTGGTCTTTTTCATCGGGAAACGTGAGTGGAAATGTCGGACATTGCCGGAACCGGAAATGGCGCGCCGCACAAATTGATAGTAGCCATCCATGTCAATCACGTGCACAACCAGAAAATAATCGTACTCACCGGAGACGAAATAACACTGCATGACTTCACTCTCTTTATTCATGCGTGCCTCAAAATCGTGCATGAATTCGTCGCCCTGATTGGTCAGGGAAACTTCAAGAAACGCCAGCATGCCGTAACCGAGTGCAAATGGATCGACCATACTGACCTCAGCATTGATCACTCCTGCCTCTCGTAACTCTCTGATGCGGCGCAAACAAGTCGGCTGAGAAATGTGTAATTTCTCAGCCAAGCTGCGCGTTGGGATTTGGTTGTCTTTTTGAAGCTGGTTCAAAAGCTTGCGATCCAGCTTGTCGAGCGCACGGAATTGGGGCATATAAAAATCGTTATTCTTGAAAAAAAAACGCACAAAATAGCTTTGCGAAACATTTTTTATGTTGTACCTTTTGCCTATTCAGTTATCTGGATAAGTCTGTAAGGCAGTATTGTTGTTCTACTTTTCAAACCTTAGGAGTATGTTCATGTCGTTCAAAACTAAAATGATTCCACTGGCAGGCGCAATTGCATTCGCTTTCGCCGGTACTGCGGCAGCTCAGGAAGTAGTAATTAAAATTGGTCACGTCGGACCAGTTTCAGGTTCCATCGCCCATCTGGGTAAAGATAACGAAAACGGCGCCAAAATGGCGATCGAAGAACTGAACGCCAAAGGCGTTATGATCGGCGGTAAAAAAGCCAAATTCGAACTGCTGACAGAAGATGACGCTGGCGATCCGAAACAAGGCACTACCGTAGCACAGAAACTGGTTGATGCGAAAGTCAACGGCGTCATCGGTCACTTGAACTCCGGCACCACAATCCCAGCATCGAAAATCTACAACGACGCCGGCATTCCACAAATCTCGCCATCGGCAACCAATCCTAAGTACACGCAACAAGGCTTCAAAGGCGCGTTCCGTGTAGTTGCCAATGACGGCCAATTGGGCGGTACACTCGGTCGTTACGCAGTACAAATCAATAAAGCGAAAAAAGTCGCCGTCATTGATGATAAAACAGCCTACGGCGAAGGCGTCGCTGCTGAATTTATCAAAGGTGCCAAAGGCAAGGGCGCAGAAATCGTCGTACAAGAGCATACCACTGACAAATCAACTGATTTCAGCGCTATCCTGACCTCGATCAAAGCGAAAAAACCTGACGTCATTTTCTTCGGCGGTATGGATGCAGTAGCTGGTCCTATGCTGCGTCAGATGAAAGCACTCGGCATCGAAGCCAAATTCATGGGCGGCGACGGCATCTGCACAACCGATCTGGTTAAATTGGCTGGCGACGGCATTGCTGATGGCCAGGTAGTCTGCGCTGAAGCGGGCGGTGTTCTGGATGCGCAAAAAACAGCGAATGACAAATGGAAAGCTGATTACAAGAAGAAATTCGGTATCGATGTACAAATCTACGCACCGTATGTCTACGATGCTGTGATGACTATGGTACAGGCAATGAAAGAAGCCAATTCAGCTGAACCGGCAAAATACCTGCCATTCCTGAAGAAAATCAAATACCACGGCGTCACTGGTGACATCGCATTTGATGATAAAGGCGATATCAAAGACGGCACACTGACTTTGTACACATACAAAGGCGGCAAACGTGACATCTTGGCTGTGACTAAATAAGTCTTGCTTCAAGTAAAAAAGCCCGGTTTCAAAACCGGGCTTTTTTTATGTGCGCAGGCAGTGTTTACTTCTGCGACAGCACCCATTTCACCAGCGTATGTGCTTCTGCATCGCTGACTTGCGGATTAGCCGGCATCGCCATCGCGCCCCACACGCCGCTGCCGCCCTTTTGTACTTTCATCGCTAATTTGGCTTCAGCCGTTTTGTCGCCGGCGTATTTTTTAGCGACGTCCTTGTAAGCAGGACCAACCAGTTTGGTGTCAACCGCATGACAAGCCATGCAATTTTTTGATTTGGCCAATTCCAGATTTGCCATCGCTGAACCAGAGGCCATCATTGCCACTGCCGCGCCGACCAATAATGCATATTTCATTACTCTCTCCAAGTTAATTAGTGCCCCATCATTCTAGCGCGTTTCAAAGATTTGCAAAGAACTGCACGTGACTTGGTTGACCTGCTACAAAATCAGCATTAATCTTCGTACAAAGGAATTTAACTATGTTACTAATCGTCACGCTGGCACTGCTGCTTGGGCTGAAATGGGCTGAGGTCTGGATATTCGCCAGCTTGTCTTGGTGGTGGATCATCGGCTTGGCGGTATTTGCCTTTCTGTGGTTTGAATTTTTCGAACGTATGCTCGGTCTCGACAAACGCAAAGAGCATTCCCACTACGAAAAAATCAAACAAGACCGGGTCAAACGCAGCTTCGATAAAAAAAATGGCCACTGACTTGGCTACTTCACTGCTAAGCTGATGCCGCTGGCCGCTACCCACCCGCTCGAATTACGCCAACTACGCTACTTCATCGTACTGGCTGAAGAAATGCACTTCGGTAAAGCGGCACTGCGCCTGAACATGACCCAGCCGCCGCTGTCGCTGGCGATCCGCCAATTGGAAGAGAAGCTGGGCAGCGCGCTGTTCTTGCGCAGCACCCGGCAAATTTCGCTCACCCCGGCCGGTGCCGCCTTGCTGCCAGCTGCGCGCAAACTACTGCAACAAGCACACAGCTTACGCCAAACGGTACAACGCGCTGCCGCCGGCACGGCTGGCCACCTGTCGTTGGCCTTCGTCTCCATCGCCGACTACAGTATTCTGCCGCCGACCTTACGCGCGTTTCGCCAGAGTCATCCGCATGTAAGTATAGAATTACGCGAGGCAACCAGCGATGTCCAACTGGCCGCACTCGACGCCGGCGAAATCGATGCCGGCTTCCTGATTCCGCCGCTGCCGGAAAAACTACAACAACGCCTCAGCTATCTGAAAATCCTGACCGAGCCGCTGATGCTGGCGGTACCAGAAAGCCTGTTCGCACGCGATCAAGCGGTGACGCTGGCCGATTGCATGGCCCAGCCGCTGATCTTATTTCCACGCAAAATCGCCCCGGCTCTGCACGACACCATCTTGGCCTGCTTCCATGCCGCCGGTCTGACACCGGAGATCGGTCAACAGGCTATTCAGATGCAAACCATCGTCGGACTGGTTTCGGCTGGCATGGGGATCGCACTTGTGCCACAATCTGTCTCGAACTTACAACGCCCCGGCGTAGTCTATCATCCGCTGATGCCGGCTGCGCCCGCCGTCGAAATTGGCTTTGCCTTCAGAAAAGATCATCGTTCTACGGTCTTAGCTTCCTTTTTGCAGCTTTTACAAACACAACTATGCTGATACATCCCAATCCTGATCCGGTCGCGCTCGCTATCGGCCCTTTGTCGATTCACTGGTACGGCCTGATGTACATGGTCGCCTTCATTCAGTTCTCGCTGCTCGGACGCCTGCGTCTGAAACTGCCGCACATCACCGCCCAAGGTTGGACTGCCGAACACATCGACGATATGTTGTTTTACGGTGTGCTCGGGGTAGTGCTGGGCGGCCGGCTCGGCGAAGTCTTGTTTTATCGGCCCGATTTTTTCTTCGCCAACCCGCTGGAAATTCTGCAAGTCTGGCATGGCGGCATGTCCTTCCATGGCGGCTTCATCGGCGTGTTGATTGCCATGTACTTATGGGCGCGTAAAGCCAAGATGCCGCTGGTGAACGTGTATGATTTCATCGCCCCGCTGGTACCGCTCGGTTATGCCGCTGGCCGCATCGGTAATTTTATCAATCACGAATTACCGGGTCGGATTGCTTCCGCCGATCTGCCGTGGGCCATGATCTGGCCTGGTGTCGATCATCCGGTTCATCCCTCGCCGCTGTATCAGGCGCTGGTCGACGGCGTGTTGTTATTCGTACTGTTGTGGATCTATGCGCGCAAAGCGCGCCCGCCACTGGCCGTCGGTGCCATGTTCGTCATGCTGTACGGTTGCGCGCGTTTCTTTACCGAGTATTTCCGCGTGCCTGATTATGAAGTCAGTTTTGCCGGACTGACGATATCCGCCGGCCAAATGCTATCGCTGCCGATGATCGCTGCCGGTGCCGCCATGCTGATTTATGTCTACCGCAAGGCTGCACGCGCGCAGCAATAATCAGTCGCTCTCAGAGGTCCAATGAGTTCAGCGACAACTGAACTCATTGGACCTTTTTTTGTCCAAGACCAGTAACGCTCACTGTCATTGACCTCATCCCTACATAGAGGAATTCTTATGCGCCGCACCCTGATTTCACTGGCCTTACTGGCCTCCTGTTCACCGCTGGCCAGTATGGCGGCCACATCGCATGCTGCCCTGCCCGTCTCCGGCATAGACTTGCAATGGCAAGACCACAGCGTGCGACCGCAAGATGATTTTTACCGCTATGTATCAGGCAAATGGATGGAACGCACCGAGATACCGGCAGATCGGGCGCGCTTCGGTGCCTTCGATCATTTGCGTGATCTCTCCGAACAACGGACCCATGCCATCATTACCGGACTCGCCGCCGCCCCTGACTTGGCGGCCGACAGCGAACAAAGAAAAGTCGCCGACCTGTACCGCAGTTTCATGGATCAGTCGCGTATCGATACACTCGACAGCCAACCGCTGGCCCCCTTGTTTGCACAGATCGATGCGCTGAGCTCGCGTCAACAATTACCGGCACTGATGGCCAGCTTGTCCGAACTCGAGCTCTCCCTACCACTGCAATTAAGCATCAGTCAGGATGCGCGTGATGCGCGCAGCTATGCGGTCTACCTGGGGCAAGGCGGACTGAGTATGCCGGACCGTGATTACTATCTCAAAGACGATGCCAAGATGCAGGGCTATCGGCAAGCCTACTTGCTACATCTGGAAAAAATGCTGAGCATGAGCGGTGACAGTACGGCCAAAGACCATGCCGCAGCGATTTTGGCGCTGGAAACGGCGCTGGCTAAAATTCAGTGGAGTAAAGTCGAGAACCGCGATCCGCTCAAAACCTATCATAAAATCGAGGTCGCCAAACTGTCTGAACTGCTGCCCGACTTCGATTGGCGCGCTTACCTCGACGCCAGCGGCGTCGGCACGCGTACCAGTTACCTGATTGTGCGCCAAGATTCCTACCTGCGCGCAATGGCAGGCATACTGCAAGACACCCCACTGCCGGTCTGGCAAGCCTATTACAAATGGAAAGTGCTTGACGCTTACGCACCTTTTCTATCGCAACGCTACGCCGATCAACATTTCGCCTTCAACAGCGTCACCCTGCGCGGCATTCCGGAAAATCAAGCACGCTGGAAGCGCGCCGTTGCGCGGGTCGAAGAAAGCTTACCCGATGCTGTCGGCAAGCTGTATGTGGCACAATATTTTTCGGCGGCAGACAAAGCCAAGATGGAACAATTGGTCGGCAATTTGATCTTAGCCTACCGCCACAGCATACAAGAACTGAGTTGGATGAGCCCCGCCACGAAACAAGAAGCGCTCGCCAAACTGGCCAAGTTCACGCCCAAGATCGGCTACCCCGACAAATGGCGCGATTATAGTGAACTCAAGATAGCCGCGGACGATTTGCTCGGCAACATCCGGCGCGGCCGCAGTCATGAATATCGCCGCAAACTGGCTCAACTCGGTCAGCCGGTGGACCGCAGTGAGTGGTTCATGAGTCCGCAGACGGTGAATGCCTATTTTAATCCGCGCATGAATGAAATCGTCTTCCCGGCGGCGATCTTGCAAGTACCGTTTTTCAACCGCCAAGCCGATGATGCCGTCAACTATGGTGGCATCGGTGCCGTGATCGGCCATGAGATCAGCCACGGCTTTGATGATTCCGGCAGCCACTACGATGGCGATGGTAATCTGCGCGATTGGTGGAGCGAAACGGATAAACACAACTTCAAACAACTCACCACCGCCTTGGTCAAACAATACGCCGCCTACAGCCCGCTGCCCGGTTACAACATCAATGGTGCCCTGACGCTGGGTGAAAACATCGCCGATAATTCCGGCCTGGCGATCGCACTCAAAGCCTATCAGCTCTCGCTCCAAGGTAAGCCCGCAGCACTGATCGATGGCTATACCGGTGAGCAGCGCTTGATACTCGGCTGGGCGCAGGTGTGGCGCACCAAAACGCGCGATGCCGAAGCCATACGCTTGTTGAGCATAGACCCGCATTCTCCTGGCGCTGCGCGCAGCAATTTGCCATTGATGAATTTGCCGGCGTTTTATACCGCATTCGAACTCAAGCCGGGCGACCAGATGTATTTGGCACCGCAACAGCGCGTCACGATTTGGTAAGTGTGATACCAAGGAAAGCGCAGATTTAATCTGCGCTGGCTGAAAATCAACAGGACAGGATATCAAACCGTTTACAAAAGTAATTTGCGAGCTCATTCGGGGCGGCGATCTGAAGCGCAGCATTTGAGTCGCACACAACATGGATAATTGGCGCTTGACGCCACGCGTACTTCAGGATTATATTAGAGCCATGTCCTCTCCAACACACATCACCGTCGCGAAACAAGCCAAGCTGCACCAAGCTGTGCTGGCCGTTTCCGCTCTGATGCTGCTATCACTACTGACCCTACTAGCGCTACGCTGAATCAGTCTGCGCTGTACGTATTACCAAACCTCGTTTCACCTGATCTGCCTTGCTCGTTTCACCGCATCATCGCATTGCTCTGATCAATCATTTTCACGTTGCATACAAAAACTACCATGTCCGAAATCGCTATTATTCGCCGTCGCCAGTTTGCATCCACACAGCCATCGCCGTGCTGCGTACGCCTGTCCTTGACGCTGGCGCTACTACGACTAGCGACCGCTTAAAGGCCTCGCGTCCTCGGTGGCTGCCTTTAAGTTCTCCCCCACCCTCGCTTGAAAATTGTTTGACCGCGACCCTCGCAGTCGACTTCGTGCGCCCTTTTTTTATTGCCGATCACGCAAATCCGATTCTGTAATACAGAATCACGCCATCCGCTTCCGCCCTTTATCATAGGTGCCGGGACTGCTGTAGCGCAGACGACCACGAGTCCTCTGCGCGCAGAATGTGGCATCCCCTCCCCTCAGTAGCAAAACCCGCCAGCATTTTTTTTCATCACAAAATGCCATCGCGAAAACTTTCACGCTAAACTCTTCTCATTGAACCCCTAATGGAGAACAGCGATGGATAACTATCAAGCGCAAGTCATTTGGCAACGCCAGCAACAGGAATTTTCCGACAACAAATACAGCCGCGCACATGAATGGAAATTCGACGGTGGCCTGAGTGTGCCGGCTTCGTCGGCACCGTCTTCGGTACCGCTGCCGTATTCGCTGGCCGAAAATGTCGACCCCGAAGAAGCCCTGATCGCGGCGCTGGCCAGTTGCCATATGTTGTTTTTTCTCGCCTTCGCCTGCAAACAAGGCTATATCATCGATACCTATGATGATGAAGCCATCGGCACGATGAGTAAAAACGAACGTGGCCGCCTGTATATTTCCGCCATCACGCTGCGCCCGCGCGTGCTGTTTTCCGGTGACAAAACAGCGACAGCAGAGCAAATCAACGCCCTGCACGAGCTCGCGCATGAACACTGCTACATCGCCAATTCGGTGCGTGCCGAAGTCACTATCATGGCGCGCTGAAGACGATGTATCAACCAGCCCACTTCATCGAAAACCGCCTCGAAGTTTTGCAACAACTGATCGCGGCCCATCCGCTGGCTTGCTTAGTCCATCATGATGAGCACGGACTCGACGCCGATTACCTGCCTATGCTGCTGAGCGCGCCAACTGCCGCTGCACCGTTCGGCACGCTGCGCGGACATGTGGCCAGAAATAATCCACTGTGGAAAAATCAAGACCAAGTAATGCTGCTGTTTCAAGGACCGAGTGCCTACATCACACCGAGTTGGTATGCCGAAAAAAAACTCAATGGTGCCGTGGTGCCGACTTATAACTATGCGGTCGTGCAGGCTTATGGACGGATACAATTGGTCGAAGATCCGGCCGTCTTTCTCGCCTTGTTGACCGATCTCACGCAGCATTTCGAAACCCCGCGGTCACAGCCGTGGCAAGTCAGCGATGCGCCGCCCGACTATATTCGCAACTTGATGAATGAGATCATCGGCATTGAGATTACGCTGACCCGTCTGAGCGGGAAATGGAAAACCAGCCAAAATAAATCACTGCAAAACCGCAGCCACATCGCCGTCAGTCTGCGCGACGATGCGCCGGTAGCGGCAGCGGATTTGGCTGATTTGATGGAACGGCAATTGTTCGAGCCTTGAGCAAGTGCAGAACAACTCCCGCTTCAAGAAATCGCGCCAGCCTGACTGAGCATGGCATGCAGCAGCACATTGCAGCCGGCCGCCAGATGCGTAGGCTGTGCGTCTTCGATTTCGTTATGGCTGATACCATCCTTGCAGGGCACGAAAATCATACCTGCCGGCGCAACTCGGGCGGCGTAAATGGCGTCATGCCCGGCCCCTGATACCACATCCATGCTGCTGTAACCGAGCAGCGCGGTGGCGCTGCGTACAGCACTGACGCAATCAGGATGAAACGGACAGGGTGGGAAAGACGACACCCGCTCCAGAGTAATCTGCAAACCGCTGCGCTGTGCGGTCTGTTCGACATAGGCCAGGATTTCAGCATGCATGGTATCGAGCAGTTCTGGCGTGACATTGCGTAAATCGATGCTGAATTTGACTTCGCCGGGAATCACATTGCGGCTGTTCGGGAATACTTGCACCATGCCGACCGTACCGCGACCATAAGGTGGATAGCGATTCCCGATGTGAACCACCTCTTGCATGATGCCGGTGGCGACTTGCAAAGCATCTTTGCGTAAGGCCATAGGCGTCGGGCCAGCATGCGCTTCCATGCCGGTGACGATACAATCATACCAAGACAGGCCGAGTACGCCGGGTACCACGCCGATGACGACGTCTGCATCTTCGAGCACCGGCCCCTGTTCGATATGCGCTTCAAAATACGCACCGATAGGATGCTGGCCCGGCACTTCGCTGCCGAGATAGCCGATGCGGCTTAATTCTTGCAGCACCGTGCAGCCGTCGACATCCGTGGCGGCATACGCATGTGCGAGACTGAAGGCGCCGCAAAATACGCCCGAGCCCATCATCACCGGCACAAAGCGCGAACCCTCTTCATTTGTCCAAAATGCGACTTCCAATGGCGCCTCAGTGTGAATGCCATGATCGTTTAAGCTGCGCATGACTTCGAGTGCCGCCAGCACACCATAATTGCCATCAAATTTACCGCCGGTAGGTTGGGTATCAATATGGCTGCCGGCCATCACCGGCGCGCGGGTCGGATCGAGCCCGGCACGGCGCATGAAAACATTGCCGATCTGGTCGGTTGTGATGCTAAGGCCAGCGGCGCGGCCCCATTGAATCACCAAGTCGCGCGCCTGGCGGTCGAGCTCACTCAGCGCCAGCCGTTTCACCCCACCCTTAGGCGTTGCACCAATCTGCGCCAGTTCCATCAAGGCGCTCCAGAGTCGGTCGCCATCGATACGAATTGCTGCTGTTTCCATGTTCATTACTCCGAAAGTGAGTGTGCGCCTTGTTTATCCAAGGCTTCGAAGACTGCCGTAAACGGCGGCCGTTTGACGTAATTGCCGGCACCTGCTTGGGCCCGCAAGTCGCCCTGACAAAATACCAAGCGACCGGCGCTGATGGTGTGAGTCGGAATGCCGCGCACACGGCGGCCTTCGAATACATTGAAGTCGCCGCGCGAAAACTGGGTGGCGGCCGACAGCGTCTTGCTGCCGGCCGGATCCCATAACACCAGATCGGCATCGGCACCGACCGCGACCACGCCTTTACGCGGATAGATATTGAAAATTTGTGCGCAATTGGTCGAGGTGACTTTGACGAATTCGGAACGGGTCAGGCGACCGCTGTTGACGCCGGCATCCCACAACACCATCATACGTTCTTCGACACCGCCACAACCATTGGGAATTTTTGTGAAGTCGTCTTGTCCGGCAGCTTTTTGGCCGGCGCAAAACGTGCAATGGTCGGTCGCCGTGGTATGCAGATTACCGCCCTGCAAGCCTTGCCATAAGGCCCGCTGATGTTCGCTGCTGCGAAATGGCGGACTCATCACATGCGCAGCGGCGGCGGCAAAATCGGGCTGGTAATAGACGCTGTCGTCGACTACTAAATGGCCGGCCAATACCTCGCCATACACGCGCTGCCCGCGCGCTCTGGCGCGCGCGATGGCGTCGAGCGAATCAGTACACGAGACATGCACGATGTACAGCGGGGTATTGAGCACGGCCGCGATGGCGATGGCGCGCTGTGCCGCTTCACCTTCCACCAGCGGCGGACGCGAAGCCGGATGCGCCGCCGGCGTGCGTTCTCCCCGCGCCAATAAATCCTGCTGCAACAGATAGACCAGCTCGCCATTTTCCGCATGCACGGTCGGTATGGCACCGAGCTCGCGCGCACGGCGAAAGCTTTTTACCAGAATTTCATCATCGGCCATGATAGCGTTTTTGTAGGCCATGAAGTGTTTGAAACTATTGACACCATGTTGCGTGACCAAGGTTTCCATATCGGCGTGCACGCTGTCATCCCACCAAGTGATGGCAACATGAAACGAATAATCGGCGGCGGCTTTAGCGGCCCAGCCGCGCCACTGATGATAGGCATCCAGTAAATTTTGTTGTGGTGCGGGAATGACGAAATCGATGATGCTGGTGGTGCCGCCGGCCAGCCCGGCGGCACTGCCGCTGAAAAAATCATCTTGCGTCACCGTACCCATGAAGGGCAACTGCATATGCGTATGCGGGTCTATCCCACCCGGCATCAGGTACAAGCCATCGGCATCAATGATTTCGGCACCGAGTGGCGCTTCCAGTGCCGCACCGATGGCGACAATCTTACCGTCCGCGCACACAACATCGGCGCGAAATTCCCTATCGGCGTTGACCACGGTCGCGCCACGTATCAGGATGCTCATACTGCCTCCAAGAAGTTCGAGAGCGACCGCTGTCGCCGCTTATTTTTTAAGTTTCATCAAGATCAAATACACCGATCCCGCCAGTGCCAGACCGACAAACCAGGCATAGGTGTAGAGCGTATTCCATACTGCTGCGACAGCGCCAAAGCTGGCCGGGAAAGCCGCATGCAAAAAGCCGGGAAGATTCGGTAACACCCCAAGTACAAAGGCAATCACTGCGGCCGGATTCCAGCCTTGCCGATAACTGTAGATACCGGTATCGCTGTAAAGTTCGGCCAATTCGATGCGGGTTTTGCGGATCAAGTAGTAATCGACGATCAGAATACCAGCGATCGGCCCGAGCAAAGCCGAATACCCGATCAACCAAGTGAAGACATAGCCTTGTGTGGTTTCGAGTATCTTCCAGGGCATCATCACCAAGGCGATCGAGGCGGTGATATAGCCACCCGTGCGGTAAGAAATGCGCTGTGGATGCAGGGCAGAAAAATCATAGGCCGGGCCGACCAAGTTGGCCGCCAAATTCACCGATACGGTATCGATCAGCAGAATCACCAAAGCGATCAAGACTGCTGCGCCGCTCATGCGACTGGCGACATCGACCGGATCCCATAAGGCTTTGCCGTACAAGACTACGGTGGCCGAGGTGACGATCACCGCCAACAGCGCCAGCAAACCCATCGGTGCCGGCAAGCCTATGGTCTGGCCGAGTAATTGATCTTTCTGCGATTTGGCAAAACGCGTGAAGTCAGGAATATTCAATGCCAGCGTGGCCCAGAAGCCGACCATGGCCGTCAAGGAAGGCCAGAACACGATCCAGAATTGCCCGGCTTTTTTGCCACCGGCGACGAATTGCGATGGCTGATCGAGTAAAGGACCGAAGCTGCCGACCTGGTTGTAGACCCAGCCTAAGAGTAAAAAACAAATCAGAATTTTGAGTGGTGCGGTATATGTTTCGAGTCGGCGTATCGCATCCATGCCGTGAAAAATGTACCAAAACTGGATACCCCAGAACAGTAAAAAGCACAGCAACTGGGCGACGTTAATGCCTAGCCCGGCAATCGGCTCACCGCCGAGCGGATGACCGAGCAAAACTCCACCCAAGGTGTAGATCATCTGGGCACCAAACCAGGTTTGTATACCGTACCAACCGCAAGCAACGATGGCGCGCATCAGTGCAGGTAAGCGCGCACCGCGCACGCCGAATGAGCTACGTGCCAACACCGCGTAGGGGATACCGTATTTGGCACCGGCATGGCCGATCAAGAGCATCGGCACCAGCACGATGGCATTGGCCAGAAATACCGTCCACACCGCCTGATAGCCGGACATGCCACCTTCTATCAAACTGGCTGCCAGCGTATAGGCGGGAATACACATGACCATTCCAACCCACAAGGCGGCGAAGTGATACCAGCGCCAGGTTCTCTGGGCCTCGGTAGTCGGTGCCAAATCGGCATTCCAGAGCGGATTGTTTTCTGCTTGCATGTTGTCTTCCCTGTTGTAAGGTGGTGATACGGGTGCTGGTGTCAGCAGCCTACCATATTGACTCAGCAAGCTTCGTTCCAGCTACCGTCTCGAGCACAGCGACGCGCCGACACACTGGCAAGTCGCTACTTCAACACCGCACGGGGGTTGCGCGCATCCTCAGTCCAATTCATATAGGCTTTGCCATTGTTCTGCGGCAACATGCTGATGCAATTCTCGACCGGACAAGTGATCTGGCACAGATTGCAACCGACGCACTCGGCCGTCTTGACTTCGTAGCGCCGTGCGCCGTTCGCATCGATCAATTGAGAGATCGATTGGTGCGAGGTATCTTCACAGGCGATATAACAACGCCCGCAAGCGATGCACAGATCTTGGTCAATGGCGGCAACGACCTCGTAATTCATATCGAGGTATTTCCAGTCGGTGGTATTGGCGATGGCCTTGCCGGAAAAATCGGCGATCGTCGCATAACCGTGCTGATCCATCCAGCGCGACAAACCATCGCACATTTCGTTGACGATGCGAAAGCCATGCAGCATCGCGGCGGTGCAGACTTGCACCGAACCGGCACCAAGTGCTAAAAATTCGGCCGCGTCGCGCCAATTGCCGATGCCGCCTATGCCCGAGATCGGCAAACCGCGGGTAGCGGGGTCACGAGCGATTTCGGCCACCATATTGAGGGCGATCGGTTTCACCGCCGGGCCACAATAGCCACCATGGGTGCTTTGCTGACCGACGATGGGGCGAGCAATCATTTGCTCGAGATCGACTGAGGTGATGGAATTGATGGTATTGATCAGCGAGACCGCATCGGCACCGCCAGCGCGGGCTGCGCGGGCCGGCAGCCGCACATCGGTGATATTGGGGGTCAGTTTGACGATAACCGGTAAGGAACAATATTGTTTACACCAGCGCGTGATGCGCTCGACATATTCCGGCACTTGCCCAACCGCAGCACCCATGCCGCGTTCCGGCATACCGTGCGGACAACCGAAATTCAATTCTATGCCGTCGGCCCCGGTCGCTTCTACCAATGGCAACACGCGCTTCCAACTCTCTTCTTCGCACGGAAACATCAGCGAGACAATCATCGCGCGATCGGGCCAAGCCTGTTTGACTGCCGTGATCTCGCGCAGATTGATGGCCAAGCTGCGGTCGGTAATGAGTTCGATGTTATTGAAACCGATGACTTCGCGATTTTTTCCAAAGTGCGCCGAATAACGTGAAGACACATTCACCGGCGCTGGATCTTCGCCCAAGGTTTTCCACACCACGCCACCCCAACCGGCTTCAAAGGCGCGTATCACGTTGTAGGCCTTGTCGGTCGGGGGTGCCGAAGCGAGCCAAAAAGGGTTGGGGGCTTTGATACCGGCAAAATTGATGGAGAGATCAGCCATGGTTTACCTGTGCTTTCAAATCGTGGTCGATCGCGTCGGCCGCGAGCTTGCCGTGTTGTACCGCTTGTACCGTCAAATCCTGCCCGGCAGCGATGCAATCGCCACCGGCATACACACGCATCAGACTGGTGCGATAGGCGGCGTCGACGGCAATTTTATCGTGCGAGAACTGCAATCCATCAGTTCCGGCCAGCGCGCTGCGTTCCAGCGTTTGTCCCAGCGCCGTGAAAATCGCTTGCGCGGGTAATTCGAAGCTTTCACCGCTACCACTGAGTAAGCCAGCGACTTCGCGGGTACGCTCGAAACGCATGCCACACACGCGGCCTTCTTGGTCGAGCAAGACTTGCTGCGGTGCTGCCCAAGTAACTATCCTGACCTGATTTTGCCGAGCAATCGATTGCTCGTGCAAGGTCGCCGACATCTGGGCTGCACCACGGCGGTACACCAGCGTGACTTGTTCGGCACCGAGCCGAGCGATCTGCACCGCCATATCGATGGCGGTATTGCCGGCCCCGATCACGATGCAGCTGCGTGGCAGTGGCAAAGCGCTTAAGTCTTCGGCTTGACGCAAGGCAGCGATATACTCTACCGCCGGCAGCAAGCCCGGCGCATCTTCCCCACACAGTCCGAGCCGACGACTGGCCGCCAAGCCGAGTGCCAGAAACACGGCGGCATGCTGGCGCAGTAAATCGCTGAGATGCAGATTCTTGCCGAGTTCTTGCTGATAACGCAGCGTGATTCCACCGATACCGAGTAAAAATTCGATTTCTTTCTGCGCCACCGCATCGGGCAATTTGTAGCGGGCGATGCCGTATTCATTGAGACCGCCCGGTTTGTCATGTGCCTCGAAAATCACCACGTCATGGCCGCGCATGGCCAGCCTATGCGCGCATGCCAAGCCGGCCGGACCAGCACCAACCACGGCCACGGTGTGGCCGCTGGCCGCTGCGCGCGCGAACGGATGGCTGGAAAACTTGGTGTTATCGAGCGCATAGCGCTGTAACAAGCCGATGCGTACCGGTGCGGCTTCGCTGGCATGATTGCGCACGCAGGCCTGCTCGCACAGAATTTCGGTAGGACAAACGCGCGCGCAACTGGCACCGAGTATGTTTTGCTGCAAAATACCGACCGCGGCCCCCTCGATATTGCCAGTGGCGATGTGTTGTATAAACCCCGGCACATCGATCTGGGTCGGGCAAATGCGCATGCACGGCGCATCATAGCAATACAAACAGCGCGCACTCTCGAGCGCCGCGGCCCGCGCGCTCAGGGCTGGTACCAAATCGGCAAACTGTGCCGCCAAGACCTCAGGTTCGGATTGTGCTGATGCCAAATGCTTTAAAGCTTGCAACATAGTGACTCCTGAAAGTGAAAGCGTGCGCGCTCGTCCTCAGATTTCGAGGAGAAATCAATCGATTTTTTTCAGTATCTCGGTGAGCTTGCCGAACAATAGATCGATGTGGTGTTTTTCAAGAACCAGCGGTGGCGATAAGGCGATGATGTCGCCGGTGGTACGAATCAGCACGCCTTCGGCGAACGCTTGTTTGTACACGGCCATGGCTCGTGCGCCGACTTGACCCGGGCGCGAGGCCAATTCAATCGCACCGATCAAACCGACATTGCGCAGATCGATCACATGCGGCAAGCCTTTGAGCGAATGCAGCGCGTCTTCCCAATACGCCGTCATGCTTTGCGCATGTTCCAGTACTTTTTCTTCTTTAAATACCTGTAAGGCCGCCAAACCGGCCGCACATGCCAGCGGGTGACCGGAATAGGTATAGCCATGGAAAAATTCTATGCCGGCCGGGCTCTCGAGCAGAGCGTCGTAAATCATCTGTTTGCTGAACACCGCGCCCATAGGAACGACACCGTTGGTGAGACCCTTGGCAGTCGTCATCAGATCGGGATAGACAGAAAAATAATCGCAGGCGAATGGCGTGGCCATACGTCCGAAACCGGTGATGACTTCGTCGAAAATGAGCAGAATGCCGTGCTTATCACACAATTCGCGCAAGCGTTTGAGGTAGCCTTGCGGTGGCAAAATCACCCCGGCCGAACCGGATAAGGGTTCAACGATGACGGCGGCAATGGTCGAGGCATCATGTAAAGCCACCAAACGATCGAGTTCATCGGCCAGATGCGTGCCATATTCGGGCAAGCCGCGGCTGAAAGCATTTTTTTCCAGATTATGCGTGTGCGGCAGATAGTCAACACCAGCCAACAAGGTAGAGAATTGTTTACGATTGGCCGGCAAACCGCCGATCGACATACCGCCGAAACCAACCCCGTGATAACCACGTTCGCGACTGATGAAGCGGGTACGCTGCGCCTCGCCACGTACACGATGATATGCCAGCACCATCTTGAGGGCCGTATCGACCGCTTCCGAACCGGAATTGGTATAAAACACTTGGCCGAAATGTTGGCCACTGTAATCGATCAATTGTTCGGCCAATTCAAACGCCGCCGGATGCCCCATCTGAAAAGCCGGCGCATAATCGAGCGTGGCCACAGCCTGCTGCACCGCCCGCACGATAGTCGGGTGAGAATGACCCAGCGGGACACACCACAAGCCGGCGGTACCATCGAGAATATCGCGCCCATCTTGATCGCGGTAATACATGCCGGCGGCCGAAGCCACCAAACGTGGCGCTTGTTTATAATCACGATTGCCGGTGAAGGGCATCCAATACGCATTTAATTGTTGCTTGCTGAGCATGCAGTTCTCCTGAAAACAATTTACCAATCGGTAAAACTATGTTGAAATCCTAATGAAGGCCAAAGTTCGGCAACAGATACAGCCAGATCAAATCGACCCAACCGTATAGTTTTTTTTACCTGTACAGTTATATGATGCGCCGCCCCACCAACCACAGGAAATCTCTCATGCAAGTCATGCCCGACGCCGAAGCTTTACTCTGGCCGCAAGTGACGCTGGCACGCAGTCGCCAAGCCAGCTTGGTAGAGCAAATCGTGCAGGAAATCACGCGCCTGATACAGTTGAATCAGTTGCCGGTGGGCCGCAAGATGCCATCGGTGCGGCAATTCGCCAAATGCAATGCCGTCAGCACCTTTACCGTAGTGGAATCGTATGAGCGTCTGATCACGCTCGGTCTGCTCAGCTCGCGCCGCGGTTCCGGCTATTTTGTCAACCGCGCGTCGGCACCAACGCAAGCCGCGCCGCCGCTCGGGCTGCCCCATGCACTGGATGCGCTCAACCCGGAACTGTATTCCGGCGTCTCGAGCGCGCTGCCGGTCGGCTCCGGCTGGCTGCCGCCGGAGTGGTATGGTGACGACATCTTGCTCGATGCCTTGCGCCAGGCGGTGCGAATTCCCAGCCAGCGCTTGCGCGGCTACGGCAATCCACTCGGTTTTCCCAGCTTGCGCCAGCAATTGGCCGCCACGCTGACGGCGGATTTGTTTCAAGTCGATGCCGAACAAATCGTGCTCACCCACGGTGCCACCCATGCTTTCGATCTGATTCTGCGCACCCTGTGCAAACCCGGTGACACCGTGCTGGTCGAAGATCCGGGCTACAGTAATCTGCTGTCGCTGATCCGCCATCACGGTTGCATCCCGGTCGGTATTGCGCGCGACGCCGACGGGCTCGATCTCGACAGCCTGTGTGCCAAAGCGCTGCTGCACCAACCGAAACTGATGTTCGTCAACACCGTGCTACATAATCCGCTCGGTACCAGTCTGAGTCAAACTCAGGCGCACCGCTTGCTGGCCTTGGCCGAACAATATGACTTCTGGCTGGTTGAAGACGATATTTACCGCGAACTCTGCGTGCGCGCCGAACCCTCGCTGGCGGCGATGGATGGCTTGCGCCGCGTGATACGGGTCGGCAGTTTTTCCAAAACCCTCTCGCCCACCTTACGGGTCGGCTCGGTGTGTGCCTCGCACTCGCTGATCGATGAACTGGTACGCATCAAGATGCTGGCCGGTCTGACCACCTCGGAAATCAATGAACGTGCGGTACTGCACGCGATCAGTTCGCGCCTGTACCGACGCATGCTGGAAAAACTCAAGCGTCAACTCGACAGCAGCCGCGACGCCGCCCTGCAATTGCTGCTCACGGCCGGCCTGACGCCTCTGGCCGAGCCACGCGGCGGCATGTTCATCAGCGCCGGCTGGCCCGACTCCAAGCTCAGCGCCGCCAGCATCGCCAAGAGCGCCTTACAAGCTGGCATACTGTTGGCACCAAATGATTTTTTCCGCCTCACAGCCAGCCCCCATCCGTGGTTCCGCTTTAATATCGCCTATACAACTGGCAGCGTGCTCAGTGAGTTTCTGGCCAATCATGGATAAACGTCCCCACTCCAGTCAGCGCGATGCGCTGCAAGCGCGTATCTTGCAAAGCGCGGTGGCAGTATTTGCCGAAGCCGGCTATGCCGGCAGTTCGGTAGCCAGCATTGCCGAGCGCGCCGGCATCTCCAAGCAGAACCTGCTGTACTACTTCGCCAACAAACAATGCCTGTATCAAACTGTGCTCGACCGAGTGCTCGATCAATGGTTGGAACGAATGGATATTTTGGCCGACCAAGAGCAAGAGCCGGCTCAGTTGCTGCGCAGTTACATCGCCGCCAAATTGCGTTTTTCGCGCGAGCAGCCGCAAGCCTCACGGGTCTACGCGATGGAAGTGATCAGCGGGGCACCGATCTACGGTGCACGCTTGCGCGAAAAAATCTTACCCTTGCTGAAAAAAGATATCGCCGTATTCGAACTCTGGATCAGTCAAGGAAAAATTGCCGCCGTCAATCCCACCCATTTACTGTTTCTGATTTGGGCCATGACCCAGTCGTATGCCGATTTCAGCATGCAAATGAGTCTGGTACTGGGTCATAGTCCTTTGTTGGAAGGCGATTTTCTCGATGCCGAACAATTGATCGTCGATTTGATACTGCAGCGGCTGCAAGCTAGCCGTAGTGATTGAATCAGCCGCAGCGCACAAGGACAGCGTCCGGTTTACAGGCTATGATTGCCGAAACCGTCGTTCCGCGTAACAATACCTGACTCACGTTTTTTTACCCCCACTGCTTATGCACTCTTTGCTGGAAAAGATTTCCCTTACACTCAGACTGCGCCGCATCGGCGTGCGCCTGGCCCTGAGTTACGGCTTGTTGCTGGCTTTATTTCTGATCGTGATCTTACTGCTGTACGGGCAAATCAACCGCATGACGCGTCTCGACGCGCAATTCGCCAATACCGAAATCGGCAGCCTGCTCGAGGTACAGGCGCTGAGCCTGTCGACCGAAAGCGTCAGCAGTGCCTTGTTGCAGTTGCTGACCGCGACGCGCGACAAACGTATCAATGAGTACACCGGTGTCGATGAAAAGAACCGCCGCATCAGCGCGCTGATCATCGCGCTTAAACAAAAACTCAGCGATCAGGAACAAATCGACACGCTGCAGCGCTTGGAATTACGCCGCGATAATTATCAGCATATGTATATTGCACTGGTCAATCTGCTCGAAGAGGAGGGCCAGGAAGCCGCCAAGCTGAGTTTTTCC
Organism: Undibacterium sp. CCC3.4; assembly: GCF_034347425.1. Lineage (GTDB taxonomy): Bacteria > Pseudomonadota > Gammaproteobacteria > Burkholderiales > Burkholderiaceae_D > Undibacterium. The sequence continues at coordinate 2,332,570 of NZ_CP133779.1, read as the reverse complement.
GATGATGTGCAACCTGCCCTGAGCGCTTTGTTGGAAGAATCAAATCGCTTACTGCTGCATGAACAAAAGCTAATTCAAGAATCTCAACAGCAATCGCAAGCGGCGCTGGCCCATACCGCTCTGTTGGCCATCGTATTGTCGGTGCTGGCCTTGCTGGCAGCGGCACTGCTGGCTTGGTTGACCACGCGCAGTGTGGTGGCACCGCTGGCGCAATTGCAATCGAGCGCGCTCAACATCGCCGCTGGCGACTACCACTCCAAGGTGCCGGTCACGCGCACAGAAGAAGTCAATGAAGTCGGCCTGGCCTTGAATACCATGGCCAGCGCGATTGCTGTGCGCGAAAAAGAAATTGAACAATTGGCGTATTATGACCCGCTCACCACGCTGCCCAATCGCACCTTCTTGCTGAAACATTTCGGGCACACCGACATGCGCCACCATGCGCTGATACTGATGGACTTGGCACGCTTAAAAAGCGTCAATGAAACTTTGGGTTTCGACAGTGGCGACACCGTCATCGCTGAAGTCGCGCGGCGCCTGGCCGCGATCGTCAGCACACACGACCTCCTCCGGCCAGCGGTGTTGATCAAATTAGCCGGCGGCATGTTCGCAGTTTTGTTTTGCGCGCGCGATCACAGCAGCGTGAACGAGCTGCAGCAACGCATAGACAGCGCCATGGATATACCGGTACGCTGCGGCCCGCATGCGATCGACATCAATTTGGTATATGGCTTGGCAATCAGCGGCGCAGTCGCGCTGAGCTTACTAAACCTGCTGCGCAATGCTGAAGTGGCCTTGTATGCGGCCAAACATAGCATGCGCCAATTAGCTTGGTACAGCGACGCGCAAGAAGCCTCGCGCCTGACGCATCTGAGCTTGGTATCGGATTTACGTGCCGCCGTCAAAGCGGCAGAACTGCAAATGTGGCTGCAACCGAAGATCATGCTGGCCGATTCGCGCGTGTATGGTTTCGAAGCCTTGGTACGTTGGCAGCATCCGCAGCGCGGCTTCATTTCGCCGGCCGAATTCATTCCCTTCGCCGAACGCACTGGTTATATCAGCCTCATCACCGAATGGATACTCGAGAGTGCGCTGAGCACCTTGTCTGACTGGAAAAGCACTTATCCAAATCTGAGCATTGCCATCAACGTGAGTACCCAAGATTTGCGCGACAAACAATTTCCCGAACGGGTAGCCGCGCGGCTGCAACAAGCACAGATTGCGCCGCACTTGCTGCGCATGGAAATCACCGAAAGCGGCATCATGGAAGATCCTGCCAGCGCCATCGAATTACTGCAACGCTTACGCGCCACCGGCATCGGTATTTCCATCGATGATTTCGGCACCGGCTATTCATCGCTGGCATATTTACAAAAATTGCCCGTCAATGAACTTAAAATCGATCGCAGCTTTGTCACCGACATCGATCTGCACAGCCATACCCAAGGCTTGGTCAAGACCATTATTGACATGGGCCACGGCCTTGGACTCAGCGTCATCGCCGAAGGCATAGAAACGCCGGCCGAACGCGCTGTATTGGAACGACTGGGCTGCGATGCCATGCAGGGCTATTTAGTCAGCAAACCCTTATACGGCCAAGCGCTGACAGACTGGTTGGCCGTGCATGCCGCAGCCGACGCGCTGCCTGAGCCTGGTTAACGATGCCAGCGACGAAACATCAGCCACCATGACGATAACTTTTTTTTGCTAAGCGACCATGCAACCGCCTCGTATTCCCGATAATGAAACGCAACGCCTCGATGCCTTGCGCGCATCCGGTTTGCTCGACACCCCGGCCGAAGCCCGCTTCGACCGCTTGACTGACCTAGCGCAGCAAATTTTTAATACATCGATCGTCCTGATCTCGCTGATCGATAGTGAGCGCCAATGGTTCAAATCACGTCAGGGGCTCGATGCCTGCGAAACCGGCCGCGATATTTCTTTCTGTGGTCATGCGATTTTATCGGCAGAGATTTTTTGTATCGACGATGCCCTCAGCGATGCGCGCTTTGCCGATAACCCGCTGGTATTGGGCCCACCTTTCATTCGTTTCTACGCAGGTGCTCCGTTGCACAGCGCCAGCGGACAGTGTCTCGGTACCTTATGCCTGATCGATACCCTGCCACGTCATCTGACAGCGGCAGAACTGCATATTTTGCGTAATCTGGCCGATTGTGTAGAACATGAAATCAGCAACCAGCAAGCGCAACGCCAGCACGACGCCATGCTCATGCTCAACCGTATTACCTCACTCAATTTGCAAGACCCGCAGATGTTGTTACGCGAAACCTTGGCGCTCGGCTGTCAGTATTTAAAACTGGCCGATGGCGTGATCACGGAATTCGTCGGCGCGGACAGCGTGATTCGGGTATTGCAGTCGGCCGGTGGACAATTTCATGAGGGTCAACATTTTTTCAGTCCAACCAGCCAGACCGATCATCTGCTGCAGGACAGCGGGGTGACGGCGATTGCCGACCTCGGGCCGCCGAGCGAACCGCTCACTGCCGACGGCCCGCAGCTGCGTGCCTATATCGGTGTGGCGCTGCATCTCGATGGCCAACGCTACGGCAGCTTGAGTTTCGCTGACCGCAGCGCGCGCAGCAGCGACTTCAGTCAGCTCGACCGCGAATTCGTCAATGTGCTGGGCGACTGGGTCAACAGCAGCCTGCGTGGGATGCAGTTGAACCGCGCGTTACAGCGCCAGCAGGCACTCAACGAGGCAGTCGCCCAGGCGCAAACCCAATTCATCAAAGAACAAGATCGCGGCACAGGCTTCGATGCTTTATTAAGCACAATGTTAGAGCTCAGCGCCAGCCAATACGGTTTCATCAGCGCTGTGGTCGATCATGTCAATGCCGTGCCAGCGCTGGAAGTGTGCGCGCTTGCCGATCTGACTTGGGATAGCAAAACCCGTTTGCGCGCGCAAAAAAACAAACAGAATAATCTGAACTACCGACAAATGCTCAGTCTGAGCCAGGATGCGCTGCGCACCGGTCAAGCGCTGCTGTACAGTACCGATGCAAGTACTACACCGGCAGTCTTGGGGGCAGCACCGGCCTGGCCACATTGGCTGACCATTCCGGTACGGCATGACGAGACGATCGTCGCCCTGATCGGCTTGGCCAATGCGACGCCAGTCTATGATCAAAATTTGATTGATTTTCTACAACCGGTTACCAATGCCATCGGCCAGTTGATCAATGCCGGCTATATCGCCCGACAACACAGCGACAGTGAACTGCGCTTGGCCAATATCATCGAAGGCACCCATATCGGCACGTGGGAATGCCACATCCCCACCGGTAAAACTACTTTCAACGCACGCTGGGCGGAAATGCTCGGCTATACCTTGGAAGAGCTGCAGCCGACCACCATCACCACTTGGCTCAATCTGTGCCATCCCGATGAAATGCAGGCATCGGCGGCCATGCTGGCGCAGCATTTCCGCGGCGAGCTGCCGCACTACGATATGACGACGCGTCTGCGTCACAAAAACGGCCACTGGATCTGGGTGCGCGATCGCGGTTGCGTGGTCAGTTGGTCGGCCGACGGCGCGCCGCTGGTGATGGCGGGCAGCCACCAGGATGTCACCATGGAACGCAGTGCCGAAGAAAAACTGGCGCATGCCTACGCCTTGCTGGAACAATCGAATGCCGCTGCCCGCATCGGTACTTGGGAATACGATTTGCAAAGCGAGCGCGTTGAATGGAGTAAGGTAACGCGACAAATCCATGAAGTCGCGCCCGATTACTGTGTCAATGTCACGCACGCGCTGGCCTTCTACAAAAAGGGCAAGCACCAAGATCGGGTACGTCTGTTGTTTACCGCAGCAGCGCAAAAAGGCGAGGGTTTCGACAGCGAATTTAAAATTCTGACGACCCGAAACAATGAGCGTTGGGTGCGCGTAATCGCGCTGCCACAGTACCAGAATGGCGCCATCAAGCGTATTTACGGTACCTTTCAAGATATCACCGAGAGCAAAATCAGTGCCCAGAATATGCAAGACCAAGCGGCCCAAACCCAAGCGATACTCGATAACGTCCTCGACGGTATCATCACCGTCGACCATCGCGGCCTGATCGACTCCTACAACTTTGCCGCCGCCGATATGTTCGCTTACCATAAAAACGCTCACCATCAAGAGCAATTAACCGGACAGCACTTCAGCGTGCTCTTGCCTATCTTGGCAGAACCGCAGAATTCGGTACTGCGATTTACCGGCAACCGCATCGAAAACCTGATCGGCACGGCGCGGGAAATCGAAGCACGCCGCAAAGACGGCAGCATCTTCCCACTCGAATTATCGATCTCGACCGTCACACGGCGCGGCCGCCCGCTGTATATCGGACTCATGCGCGATATCACCGAGCGCAAACGCTTGGAACGTATCAAAAATGAATTCATCTCGACCGTCAGCCATGAGTTACGCACCCCGCTGACCTCGATTTCAGGGGCACTCGGTCTGATACTCGGCGGTGCCACCGGCGCTTTGCCACAAAATTTAGCACCGTTGCTCAACATTGCCAGCAAAAACAGCCAACGCCTGAGTTTTCTGATCAACGACTTGCTCGATATGGAAAAGCTCAGCGCCGGCCAAATGCAGTTCAATATTCAACTCTATGCCTTGCCGAACCTGCTGGCGCAAGCGGTGGAAAGCAATCTTACCTTCGGCAGTCAACGTAGAGTATGCCTGCAACTGATCGAACCGGTACCCGATATCAGCCTGGCAGTCGACAGCCACCGCTTCATGCAGGTGTTGTCGAATTTATTATCGAACGCGATCAAATATTCGCCCCCTGGTGAAACCGTGGAAATTCGCGCGACCCTGCTGCCGACGGCCGTGACGATCAAGGTCAGCGACCGTGGCAATGGCATTCCGGCCGAATTCCGCGCGCGTATTTTCCAAAAATTTGCCCAAGCCGATTCCTCCGATACGCGCGAAAAAGGCGGCACCGGGCTCGGTCTGGCGATATCGCGCGAATTGGTCGAGCATATGGGTGGCAGCATAGGCTTTGACTCGGTCTGGGGCCAAGGTGCCGACTTCTATTTCCAGCTGCCGCTGCCGGAAAGCGTCGCAAGCGCGCCCACAAAGCTATAATCACGCCTTCACCGCCGCGCAGCACGCTGCGCGGTCTCACTTCACTTTGTAAAGTTGCATCATGATAGTTCTCGGCGTTGAATCTTCCTGCGATGAAACCGGACTGGCCCTGTACGATACCGAGCGCGGCTTACTGGCGCACGCACTGCATTCGCAAATCGCGATGCACCAGGAATACGGCGGCGTGGTGCCGGAACTGGCCTCACGCGACCATATCCGCCGCACCCTGCCCTTGCTCGAACAAGTCTTGCGCGAGGCCGCCATCGAGCGCCACGCCATCGATGCCGTCGCCTATACCCAAGGGCCGGGGCTGGCTGGGGCACTGCTGGTCGGGGCCTCGTTCGCCTGCGGTCTGGGGATGGCGCTTGATCGACCAGTACTGGGCGTGCACCACCTCGAAGGCCACTTACTCTCGCCGCTCTTGGCCAGCACACCGCCGGCGTTTCCCTTTATTGCCTTGTTGGTATCTGGCGGTCATACGCAGTTGATGCGGGTCGACGGCGTTGGTCGCTATACGCTGCTCGGTGAAACTCTGGACGACGCCGCCGGCGAAGCCTTCGACAAATCAGCCAAGTTACTCGGTTTAGATTATCCGGGCGGTCCGGCGATTTCTCTGCTGGCCGAACAAGGCGACCCCAGTGTGCATCAGTTTCCACGTCCGATGTTGCACTCGAAAGATTTCAACTTCAGTTTTTCCGGCCTCAAGACCGCGGTTCTGACGGCCGTCAAAAAATATCCGGACGCACTGAGTGAAGTCGATAAAGCCAATGTCGCACGCGGCTTTGTCGATGCCATCATCGATGTCTTGACAGCCAAATGTGTAACGGCGATGAAACAAAGCGGTTTGCAAAGACTGGTGATCGCCGGCGGCGTCGGTGCCAACCGCCAGTTGCGCGCCTCGCTCAATGCGGCAGGAGCGAAAAAACGTTTCCGCGTGTTTTATCCGGAATTGGAATTTTGTACCGACAACGGTGCCATGATCGCCTTCGCCGGTGCCATGCGGCTGCAGCAAAACCCCGCCTTGGCAACGCGCGACTATGGCTTTAATGTGCGGCCACGCTGGCCGCTGCAAGAATTGACGGCAGCCTGAGGCTGCTGGCTTGGGCGGCCTAAGGAAACTCTATTTTTTTTTGCTGCCCAAACGACTTTCCTTACCGGCAAGCAGATTGCCGATATTTTGACGATGCCGATACACGAGCAATACACTCATGGCCGACACAGCCAGCATCATTTCATTATTGCCGAACAAAAAGCCGTAATACAAAGGCGCAAAAATAGCGGCAATCAGTGCGGCCAGTGAAGAATAGCGGAAGGCAAACGCCACCGCCGCCCAGGTCACCAGCGTGGCGACACCAAGCCAAACATTAATGCCGAGTAATACACCGGCAGCAGTCGCCACTCCTTTGCCGCCGACGAACTTGAAAAATACCGGCCACAAATGGCCGAAAAACACCGCCAAGGCAACCAGTGCCACGGCACCGGCCTCCAGCCCGAATTCATTTTGATAGCGCAGTGCCAACCAAACTGCGAACCAACCCTTGAACGCATCACCGAGCAAGGTCAGCACCGCCGCTGCCTTGTTACCGCTGCGCAGCACATTCGTGGCACCGGGATTTTTCGAACCGTAAGTACGCGGATCGGACAAGCCGAACAATTTACTGACCACTACTGCAAACGACAGTGAGCCGATCAGATAAGCGGCGATGACCGCCAAAACAGTATTCATAGGTTTCCTCGATGGTGTCCGGTTAGGCTGCTAGCCTGAATTTTGCAGCCGATTACGGTTAAGTCCGACAGACTGTTAGCACGAATACAGCTTGCCGAGAGCGAATTCTACCCCAGAACAGTAGGATGCTGGCTCCTCAAACATGCTGCTTTGCTGAACCTTGACGCACATTGACATCGATGACGAAACTGAGAGCAGATGCCAGAGCGAAGGGATTTTGCATCAAAATGCCGTCAATAATTGAATGACTGGAACTTTCCCAAAAGCATATTGACATGTCAATTTCTTTTTGTAATTCTATATTGGCCTTTGCAAGACGTATTCCGGCAGACTTTTAAAACTTTTCTGGAAGATCAAAATGCAAGAACTGAACATAGAACAAATCGAATCTGTCGTAGGTGGCACCATAGGTGGACAACTATTCCCAGGTTACATTTTTGGCGAGGCCATGAATATGGCAGTAGGTGGATTTGTTAGCTGGTGTAATTCCGGTGCCGGAATTGGCGGCCGTATGGATACCATGGGTAAGCTGGGGTGAACAGTAAGCTGATAAGCGGGTACGTGACTATTGGAGCGAATTCAATTTCAGTTAATGAATTTTGCCAGTATTGTCTATTATAGCTTATGCAACTATCACTTTTTAATGCGTCCATTAACAAGTTGAACTATGCTGCTACTGCCATACTTTACGCGGCACTTTGGTACAGCGCTGTTGTGGCAGCTGTAATAATTTTCTTTTCAGACCAATCATTGGATGAAGAGTTAAGCACAACACCCATACGAGCTTTAGGTTCACTAGGGTTTGGTGCCGTAGTAGCCCCGCTGATTGAAAACTTCATTTTCACTTCTGCATTAAAATTATACGCCGACAGCAATCCCAAAATGACTGCCTTCATTGCAGCAGCAATTGCTGCTGCACTACATGCTCCGAGGAGATCTTTTTTTTCGTTCGGTCTTTTTTATATCATTGCAGCAGTGTATTTAACCCATTTCAAGAAGAATCCCAAATACGCCTTTTTTCTTGGTTTTTATATACATTCCGTTTGCAACTTTCCTGCATCAGTTATTCCACTACTTTATGCAACCGGACTGCTTGCGAAGTAACACTCAGAAAACCTTGGTGTTTGCCAAGGAAACACAGAGCCTGACGCGTCTGGATATCAATCGCGTCGACACGTGATAACAGCGCCCCGCATCCCACCCCATTGTCACTCTCCCAACGCACACGACACTGGCGTGGCGTGCAGCAGACTGATTAACAAAGCTGGTGCGATACCGATTAAATAGCCACGTTGTCCGCCGTTGATGTAAATTTTTTCCAACTCCAGAATGCTGCTCTCCACATATACCGGCAATTTTTTCCTAGTGGCAAACGGCGAAGTGCCACCGACCAGATAGCCGGAATGTTTTTGTGCAACTTCGGGCTGACACGGCGCAATCGCCTTGCAGCCGATCTGACGCGCCAGATTCTTCGTCGATACCTTGCAGTCGCCGTGCATGAGCACGATCAGCGGCTTGGCCACTTCGTCTTGCATCACTAAAGTCTTGATCACAATATGCTCGGCCACTCCGAGCTCGCGCGCCGACACCGCCGTCCCGCCGTGCTCTTCATAGGCATACGGGTGTTCACTGAACAGTGCCTGCTGGGCGCGTAGAAATTGCGTCGCCGGCGTCATCGATACGTGTTCTTTTTTTGCCAAATTCAATTCTCACAAGTGTGGCTATAGAGGCGCAATTATAGCCGCCTCAGCCCGGCACCGCAGGCCAAAAGCAACAAGCCCGCCGCGCATAATTTCACTTTTAAAAGATAAATTGAAAAACTGAGAAATGACACAAAGCAACAATATCATGCAGAAAATGACCATTTTTTCGCAATATGAAGTTAAAAAACAACAAAAACTTGGCAGATAGAAATCATCAACGCTTATTTAGGATAAATTATTTTCATTCGGAATTGAGTTGTGAATTTCTTTTTTTCATTTTCATCGGGCGGCGAGCATGTTTTGAGCTGCCGAAAAAACTCCAGCCCAGCCGATTATCACTTCGCTATTGCCATGTACTCACTGAGGAACTCATCATGCATACCCATTTCAAAACCAGGCCACATCCAATCGGCGTGGCCATCAGTATCTTGACCGGATCGCTGCTAGGCAGCGGCATGGCCGTGGCCGAAGAACTCGATGACAACGACAAGCCGCACCGCGTCGAGGTGACCGGCTCGAATATCAAGCGCGTCAGTAAAGAGGGTACCTCGCCGATACAAACTATTTCGGCGCAAGAGATACGCAATAGTGGTGCCTCGACGGTCGCTGAATTACTCAAAAAAATACCCTCACTTGGTGTCGGCGGTTTTAATGACAGCCCCGATCAAAATGGTTTTTCACGCGGGGTTGCTACCGCCTCGTTGCGCGGTCTCGGCTCGACCTCAACACTGATTTTATTAAATGGCCGACGCATGACGCCGTCTGCCTATGCCAATCCAAACAACGGTCAATCGACCTTATACGACCTCAACAGCATCCCAATCTCCATGCTCGAACGAGTAGAAATTTTCAAAGACGGCGCCTCCGCCGTCTATGGTTCCGATGCGGTAGCCGGGGTCATCAATTTCATCACCAAACGCGATTATAAAGCAGGCGAAATTTCGACCAGCATCAGCGCCAACGACGACCGCGAATTCGGCCGACAAAACCTCAATGGAGCGATCGGCTTCGGCGATCTGGGCAGCGCTGGTTACAATATCCTGTTTGCGCTCGATTACTCACAAAGAGCAGCGACCAGCACGCGCCAAGGCTCGAACGACATCCAAGCCGCTCAGTATGCGGATATGAATTTCCGCCTCAATCCCTATAGCAGCAGTGTCTCGAACCAAGCGTTCTTTTTTCGGGAAAAGGAAGCGGGGGCCAACGCATTTTTGTCTACCGGGCCAACGGTGATTAATCAAACCAACTGCAATCCTGAGCGGCTGATCGTCGGTGGGCCTGCCAATAACATCACCAGCGGGCTCTTATACGACCGCACATTTTGCAACTATGATGTAGACCAATTTGCCGAAGCACAAAGCAAAGCCGATGATCTCAGTTTACTCTCGGTGGGCAACTTGAAAATCAATGACCATCTCACTGCATTCAGCGAAGTCGGTTTCTCTGTTTCACAGCGCGTCTATCGTTCCCCCGCACCCGGCATGAACGGCCTTTCCCCGACGACCAACTTTCTACTCGGCGGACTTGCGGCGCCATTCCAAGCAATCTTACCTGTTGGGCACCCAGATAATCCTCACAGCGATGCCCGCAGCGCCATCATGTATCGCTTTGAGAATATCAAAGGCGGCACCGATTTAGAAAACCGTAACATCCGCGCCGTAGCAGGACTGCGTGGCAGCCTGTCCGACTGGGATTGGGAAAGCGCCGTACTGTGGAATCAATCCAAACGGACCGAAACGCGTTATGGATCATTGTACTTACCGACGCTACGCACACTGATCTCAGAAAATCGCCCCTTGGCGGCGCTCGCGGCCGACCCCAGTATCAGCCCCAATTTAACCAATATCGGTATCGCCGAAATTCTTCAGTGGGATGCCAAAGCGAGCACGGAATTCGGCGAACTGCCGGGCGGTGCTATCGGCTTCGCCAGCGGGCTGGAGTTGCGTCAGGAAAAATTAGTGATCACCCCCGATGCCTTGAATGCGCGCGGCGAAATCCTCGGCTTAACGACCACCGCCATCGATGCCAAACGCAATGTTGCCTCGGCTTTTTTTGAAGTACGCGCGCCGTTCTTGAAAAATTTTGAAATGGACCTGGCTGGCCGCGTCGACAAGTACCCTGGTCTGAAAACCAATTTCGTTCCTAAGATCGGTGCCAAGTACACGTTCAACGATAAAATGGCCTTGCGCGGCGCGTACTCAGAAGGCTTTCGAGCCCCCGCGCTGTCACAGGTCGCACCCGGTGGCGCGCAATATTTCGTGAACGGCTTGGTTGATCCGCTGCGTTGCCCGAACGGCGTGACACCGGTGGACGGCGCCAATATCTCCGATTGCAATAGCCAAATCTCCGGCGTCGGTGGTGCCAACCCAGATCTCAAGCCGGAAACCTCTAAAAGTATCTCACTCGGCCTGCTCCTTTCACCGACAAAGGATATGGACATCACACTCGATGCCTATAAAATTCGTAAGGAAGGTGAAGTCAGTCTCAGTAGCCCTACTTTTTTACTCGAACATCCGGAAAATTACCCGGCTGACTCTATCATCCGCGATAACAACCCCTTGAATCAATTAGTCGACGCCAACGGTCGCCCAGTCGCCGGCACCGGTCCCTTGCTGGCCGTCAAAACGCCGTGGATCAATCAAGGTAGTACGGAAGTCAGTGGTCTTGATCTGGATATGCAACTGCGTAAAAATTTGGGCGAATATGGCAAGCTGACTGCCACCCTCAATGCCAGCTATCTGATTTCCTATCGCCGCGCAGAACAAGCCGGTAACCTCGAACGGAATGCCGTCGGCACCGCCGGTGGAATCAATGACTGGGCCACCTCAGTCGAGGAGATTCCGCGCTTACGCAGCAGCCTGTCACTGCTGTGGGAAAAAGAGCCGCATAAGTTGGTCGCCACAGCTAACTTCATCGATAGTGTTTCGATGGTGCGACGCTACGACAATACACTCACCTATCCGACGCCATTTTGTCATTATGGATCAGGGCAACCAGCCACTGCAACCGCGCTCGGCGGCGTTCCCAAATACGATGCGTATTACCCAGATTGCCAAGTGCCAAGTTGGACCACGTTCGACCTTGCCTACAGTTACAGCGGATTCAAAGACCTGACTTTAGGAATTCATATCAGTAATATTTTAGATACCAAAGCACCCTATTACCCGGCCGGTAACACGACCTCCATCGTTGAGCAAGGCTACCAATCCGCCTTGCACAACAACACCGGACGCTATTTCAAATTCATCGCCAAATATACCTTCCGATAGAACATTAACCAGCTCCTCCAGACGCTGCGATATTGAGATGGTGCGACGCAGCGTCTCTTATATGCTTTTGATTGCGAGATCATCATGAATACTTTTTGTCATCCGATTCACAGCTTGCTGTTACTCAGTGTTTTTCTCCTTACGCCTCTCAGTGCATTTTCCATGTCAAACGCCGACTCTATCCCAATCGAACATTTCTTTAAAAATCCGCAACTGTCACAAGTCAGGCTTTCGCCTGATGGCAGTCACCTTGCCCTGCTTGCTGCCGGTCAGAACGACCGGCAGGTTCTGGCCGTCATGAAGATTGAAAAATTACAAGCAAGCATTGTCGCCGCGTACGACAAAACCGATGTTGTCTTCTTCGACTGGGTCAATAATCAGCGTTTGGTTTTCGGTGTTGGTGATCGCGATCTCGGGGTTGGCGAACAAAGCAAAGGAAACGGCCTGTTCGCCGTCAATGTTGACGGCAGCGGGTTCCGGCAATTGATCGAAACCGCGACCGATATCACCAGTGCTGGCGGAAAATTTCGCACCCTCAACGCCTTGCACAGTTTCGTCGATATCACTCATGTGAACGGCTCAAATGATATTTTTGTCGGTCGCGCTAGCGGTACGAAGAAAAATCCCACTATAAGTCTGCTCAAACTCAATACCGTCAATGGCTATCACGAAATCGTCCCCACCCCCAGCAATGCCAATGGCTACCTGATTGACCGAAGCGGTGAAGTACGAGTCGCCATCACGACCAACGATCATATCACCGGCATTCATTACAAAGATCCCGACACCCAGCAGTGGCGACTATTGATTGAATTCGACAGTGTCAAGGAAGCGGGATACAAACCGGTTTCCATCGGCCTTGATGGCAGTCTGTATGTACAAGCCACGAATAGAAAAAATACTCAGGCAATTTATCGCTACGATTTGAAAAACCAGCGCCTTCCCGCGCTCGCCCTGCTAGAGAGTCGTGATTTTGATTTGGACGGTAGGTTTATTTACAATGCAGATGAGGCCAAATTGCTTGGCATTCACTATGAAAGTGATGCCGCCGCCACAATATGGTTTTCCGACAAATGGCGTGAAATACAAAAAACGATTGATGCCGCTTTGCCCAATACCATCAACCAGCTCTCTCTTCCAGAGGAAAAATCTTCTGCTGTCGTCTTAGTCCATACGTTTTCAGATGTCCATCCTGGTGCGTATTTTTTGTTTCATACCGACACCCGCACATTGACGCCTATCGGTGACAGGTATGCAGACATCCGGCCCGAGCAAATGTCTTCGAAAGATTTTTTCAAAATACAGGCACGCGATGGCATGCTTATTCCGACTTATTTAAGCTTACCGAAAAACGGCCCCAAACAACAGCTCCCTATGGTCGTGCTGGTGCATGGTGGTCCGTATGTCAGAGGAGGACATTGGAACTGGGAACGCGAAGTACAATATCTCACTTCGCGCGGCTATGCGGTATTGCAACCTGATTTTCGCGGTAGTACTGGCTACGGCGAAAAACTGTTCAAAGCGGGCTGGAAGCAATGGGGACTGACTATGCAAGACGACGTGACCGATGCCACGCGATGGGCAATCGCTGAAGGCTATGCGGACCGTCAACGAATTTGTATTGCCGGCGCAAGTTATGGTGGCTATGCGACCTTAATGGGATTGATCAAGGAACCTGAGCTGTATCGCTGCGGCATTAGTTGGGTTGGCGTCACGGACATTAACTATTTGTTCGATATCAGTTGGAGTGATACGGCCGGCACCATCTGGTCACGTTTTGGTATGTCGGCGATGATCGGTGATCAAGTCAACGATGCGGCGCAGTTTTCTGCCACCTCTCCGCTCGTTCAAGCCCACCGCTTGAAGAAACCCCTGATACTGGCGTATGGCGCAGCGGATCGACGGGTACCGCTGATACATGGAGAAAAATTTCTGGCAGCCGCCCCCAAAGAGGTGCCGATTGAGTGGATCAGCTATGCCGAAGAAGGCCACGGCTGGCGCACATTGAAAAACAATGTCGATTTTTGGCAACGCGCCGAGAAATTTCTCGATTTGCATACGCGAGTCGATTGATTGACTAGCCGCGCGGATGATGCAAAGCATGCAACTGCTTCAATCGTTCGCGCGCTACGTGGGTGTAAATCTGCGTGGTCGAAATATCGGCGTGTCCAAGCAGCAGTTGCACCACACGCAAATCGGCACCATGGTTGAGTAAATGGGTGGCAAATGCATGGCGTAAGGTATGCGGCGAGAGTGGCGTGACGATGCCGGCGGCGGCGGCATATTTTTTGATCAATATCCAAAACATCTGACGTGTCATGGCCCCGCCACGCGCAGTGACGAACAAGGCCTCATCGATCTGGCCTTGTAAAATCTCGGCGCGCGCGTGCTGCAAATACTTTTCCAGCCACTGCCGCGCATCTTCACCGAACGGTACCAGACGCGTCTTATCGCCCTTGCCGGTCACCCGCACCACGCCGTCATTGAGGCTCAGTTCCAGCGCTTTGAGCCCGACCAGCTCACTCACGCGCAAACCGCAGGCATACAATAATTCCAGCATGGTTCGGTCACGCGTGCCCAATACGGTGGCCGGCGGTGCCTGCAGCAGAGCTTCCACCTCGGCTTCGCTGAGTGTCTGCGGCAAGCGGCTCGGTTGTTTGGCCGATTTCAATTTACTGCAAGGATTGAGGCTGACTAAGTTCTGACGCAGCGCCAGTTGATAAAAACGTTTGAGCACCGACAGGCGGCGATTGGCCGAGGTCGCTTTGGAACTGGCATGCTTGGCCGAGATATACGCGCTGATATCGGCATGATCGATTTGATACAAATCTTTCTGACAGCGCTGATACTGCCATTCGGCGAACAGGCGCAGATCGCGCCGATAGGCGTCGACGGTATTTTTGGCCAAACCTTCTTCCAGCCACAGCAGATCACAAAACTGATCGATCTGCGCCGTCAACGCCGCCGGTAAGGCGGCGGCGGCGCGCAAGGCGGCGACATCGGCTCTGGCGACCATCAGATCAAAACCTCAGACATAGGCCGCCACACCTTCATGCGCCAGCAACCAGCGTTTGACGCCAAGGTGAAAACCAGTCTCTTCATCGTGATGGGCAAAGCCACCTAAACCGCCGACGGCAGTGACACGATGACAAGGAATCAGCAAAGGAAACCAATTGGCGCCGCAAGCCTGACCGACTGCGCGCGGCGCTGAACCGACATGCTTGGCCAACTGCCCATAGGTAGCGACTTCGCCACGCGGAATAGTGGCAATCGCTTGCCAAACGCGCTGCTGAAATGCGGTGCCGACGGCAGCGAGCGGCAAGCTGAAACGGAAATCAGGATCGTCCAGATAGGCCGCTACCTGAAGCGCCGCTTGCTCGGCCAACGCATCGAGCGGAGCTTTTTCAGTAAAACGCGGCGGCAGATAGACCAATTCACACAGACTGGCGGCACGACTGCGAATGCCGATGGCACCGAACGGTGCCTCGACGATGGCGGAAAAAATCGCCGTTTCGTGTTCGGACATGCTGTTTCTCCCTATGGAAACGCTATTTTATTACAAACGTGGTCGCAGCCTACAAAAGAAAAAAGGCGCATCAGACGATGCGCCTTTAAAATTGTTGTCGCGTTTTCGGCTGTTTAGTGTCCGGTCTACACCGTCACTCAGCTTATAGTAAAAACGCGCGTCTCCTCAGTGTACGGTATCGATACCGTTTTTTGCACTACCGCCTTTTAATCTTTCTTTATCCGTGCTTTTGCCCAATGGCAACTAAGCTGTTTTACTTGGCACAAGCTTACCGCTTACCAACAACTCATCTGGGCAGAATATAGCATGGGAAAATACACACGGCAAAAAAAACAGTCTAAAACAAAACAGAGTGTTGCAGATATGTAAAAATTATTTCCAAAGTGAGGAAATGTGTTAGGCGGCCATAGCTTATTTTGAAATGTCGACCTGTTTCGATTTTTTTAACTGGCGATTGAGGGTTTATTCAAATTAAAAAAGGCGCTGTCAGCGATCAAAAAATGCAATAATTGCTGCACCGCAGCATGCTGCTGATTCATTTTTTTCAGCCAATGCTGCCTCGAGATTGACGCGGGCGATCAAGTCTGCACTGATCCGTCCTGCCATATTTTTTTGCACTGGCAGCAAAGCTGCTTTCCATGCCAGCAAGTCTTTTGCGCTCAAGCTCACTACCAGCGTCTTGCCCGAGCGCCGCACCGCCACCAACGCCGCTTCATTCTCTTGTTCGGCAATGGTATTGGCATAGATGGTGGCACTTTTCATCGCCGTTTCCAGTTCATCACGTATATCGCCAGGCAAATCATCCCAGAATTTTTTATTCACGATGACGGCGTAGCCGAGATAAGCATGATTAGTCAGCGTCAGATATTTTTGCACTTCGTGCATGTGCTGCGTATACAAATTCGATATCGGATTCTCGGTACCGTCGACCAAGCCGGTTTTCAAGGCCTGAAATACCTCCGAAAACGCCAAGCTCATCGGCACAGCACCGAGCGCACGCATTTGCAGATCGATCACTTTCGATGGTTGTATGCGCATTTTTTGCCCACGCATATCGCTCGGTACACGGATAGGCTTGTTCGACGACATCTGCTTGAAACCGTTATCCCAGAATGCCAGACCGACAATGCCCTTGGTTTCCAATTTTTGCAGTAAATTTTGGCCTACCGGGCCTTGCGTGACACGGTATAAAGTGGCTTTATCGGGGAAGATATACGGCACATCGAAGACTTCAAATTCTTTGATGCCGAGCGGCGCAAACTTGGCCAGCGACGGTGCCAGCATCTGCACGGCCCCTAATTGCAAGGCCTCGAGCTCTTCCTTGTCTTTGTACAGGCTGCTGTTGGGATAGACTTCCACTCGTACCCGCCCCTTGGTGGCGGCTTCGGCGAGCGCTTTGAAGCGCAATGCAGCCTTAGCTTTGGGCGTATCGTTGGCGACCACGTGGCTGAATTTAATGACGATAGTCGACTGCCCCCAGGCATGGCAACATGTCAGCAGCAACAGCACTGACAGACAGCGCAACAAGGTACGGGAAATCGACATGCAGGTCTCATTATCATAATTATTTTTCACTCCTGATGATCACTAGTCCGCCCAGACGGCGCAATTGTGGAAAACCACATTCACTGCAGAAAGCTGGCAGTTTGTTTCACCTCTGCAGTAAACTAGTCCAACAACCCTGACTGATGATGAAAAAATTCTACCAAACTCAACGATGGCCTAACCAAAAATGGCGCTGGATCTTACCGATCCTGCTGGTATCCCTGTTCCTTGCCACCCTGATTTGGTTGCCTTGGCAAGCACAGCGTATGGAAGCCAACGAACGCCAAGAACAATTAATCGCCGATACGCTCTGGGTTGAGCAAGCGATTCAGTTTCAGCTCAATCGCAATGATGAAATGCTGCGCCAAGTCGGTGCCGAAATCAGTGCCATGAAATTACCGGTCGATGCAGCCTTGCGACGCTTTACCGGTTTAGTCGAAAATAACCACGAAATTGAACGCATCTCTTGGTATGACCAGTTCGACCATGTCGTCACCACTACCAGCACCCTGCGCGAACGCTCGACGCTACCGCATTTTGAATCAGGGGTGCCGGAGATCGACCTCAAGACGCGCTGTTACCCGCCGGTTTCCGATGGTAATTCTGCCATCGCTTATCAGTTGAGCTGCCAAATCCCCTTGATACATGAGAAGCGCTATGCCGGCAGCATCGTCATCAATTACAAACTCAAGGGCATACTGGACGAGCTCGTGCCATGGTGGTTTGCGCATGACAACCAAATTACCCTGGTTGACAGCGACGACAATGTCTTTGCGGATCGGGCCGCCGGCGGCATCGGTAAAAACGTCTATATTCACAACCGCACACTCGACCTGCCCGGCATCACCTTGATCTTGCGGACCAACAGTATCAAGAGCGAACCTAAGCTGTTGGCGAATTTACTCGTGCTCATGGTGATCGTGCTCTCACTCGGGCTGATCTGGAGCCTGATCGCCCTATGGCGCGACATTAACCGCCGTCTGGCTGCTGAGGGAGCCTTACGGCAGCAAGTGACGTTTCGCACGGCGATGGAAAACTCGCTCGTCACCGGTCTGCGCGCGCGCGACATGCAAGGGCGGCTGACCTATATCAACCCGGCCTTCAGCAGAATGATCGGCTATCCGCCCGAAGAGATCGTCGGACGACTGCCACCGATGCCGTATTGGGCCCCGGAAGCGCTGGAAGAATACAAACAACGCTTCACCCAACTATTAGCCGGATCGGTGCCACAAGATGGTTTCGAAACCATCTACCAACGCGCCGACGGTCAGCGTATTCCAGTGCTGGTGTACGAGTCGCCGCTCATTGCCGAATCAGGTGAACAAACCGGTTGGATGAGCTCCATCCTCGATATTTCCGAACTCAAGCATGCGCAAGAACTGAGCCGCCAACAAGAAGAAAAACTGCATGCCAGCGCACGCTTGGCAACCATGGGGGAAATCGCCTCGATGCTGGCACATGAATTGAATCAGCCGCTGGCCGCGATTTCAAGTTACACCACCGGTGCCATCAACTTGCTCGAAGCCGGCGACAGCGATAAAGTTTTACTGCAAAGCGCGATGAGCAAGGTGCATGCGCAAGCGCAGCGGGCCGGACAAATCATCCGCAGCGTGCACGAATTTGTAAAAAAACGTGAACCGAGCAGAGAGCAAGTTGACCTCTGCGAACTGATACAATCAGTCATGCCGCTGATCGAATTGCAAGCGCAATCGTCATATATTCCTATCCAATGGCTGCCGCCAAGACAAAGCCCGAAAGTACTGGCCGATCAAGTATTGATTGAACAAGTTTTACTCAATCTGACTCGCAATGCTATCGAATCGATGCAAGACACGCCGCCGGCCCGGCGCAGCCTGCGCATACAAGTACAGCTCGACTTGGCACTCGACGCCATTGCGGTAGAAGTGATCGATCGCGGCCATGGCATTTCCAGCAGCATTGCCGAGCAATTGTTTTCACCGTTTTTTTCCACCAAAGCCAGCGGCATGGGCATGGGCCTCAACATCTGCCGCACGGCGATCGAATTCCACGGCGGCAAACTGACCCACAGCGACAACCCTGGTGGTGGTACTATCTTTCGCTTTGTGTTACCGACATTTCACGAACCTGTGTCACCGGCCATGTGAAGCGCGCTGCTGAGCACGCCAAGACCCGGCCAAGCCTATCTGGAGAGAATATGCTACATATCATCGACGACGAAGATGTCATCCGCGACGCACTGGCTTGGCTGGCCCGCTCGCGCCAGATCGGCGCATTGGTTTACGGCAGCGCGGAACACTTTCTCAGCACACTGGACCAAGCTTTTCATTTTGACAGTCAGGGCGATTGTCTGCTATTGGACGTGCGCATGCCGGGCTTGAGCGGCATACAAATGTTCGACCAACTGGCACTGCGCAAGCTCACGCGTCGACTACCGGTGATTTTCCTGACCGGCCACGGTGACGTACCCATGGCCGTCGATTCGCTCAAACGCGGTGCGTTCGACTTCTTTGAAAAGCCGTTTAACGACAATAAATTGATGGATAGGGTGCAAGAGGCGCTGGAACAATCGCGCCAAGCCGGTGCCGCTGCAGCCATTCACGAACGCCTGGCCAGCTTGTCGGCACGCGAAAAAGAAGTGTTGGAATTGATCTTGCAGGGAAAAATGAACAAGGTCATCGCCGATCAGCTCGGCATCAGTATGCGTACCGTAGAAGTACATCGCGCGCATATTTTCGACAAAATGCAAGTTAAAACCGCGGTTGAACTGGCGGGCATTCTGAAATAAAGCCAAGGCCGATGCGCTTACGGCTCATACAAAATTATTCTCCAGCAGGTGCCGCCGGTAGAGCCAAGCACTGAGCACGAGTGTCAGTATTTCGGCCAGCAACAGGGCAAACCAAATCCCACTGGCCCCCATCCATGCGACCAGCAAGCACAATGCTGCCAGCAATAAAACGAAACTGCGCAGCAGTGCGATCACGGTAGAGCGCAGCGGTGCTTCGATAGCGGTGAAATAACCGGAAATAAGTAAATTGGCACCGGCCGGAATGAAAGCCAGCGCATACCACGGCACTGCGGTGCCGAGAATGTCCCAGGCCTCGGCATGCTCACCCGGTAGCAGCCACACAATCAGTTGATCCGACTGTGTCCACATCAGCAGCATCGCGCCAGCAGCGAACAACAATACACACAGCGCACCGATATGCATGGCCGAGCGCAGCGCCTGCCATTCCCCGGCACCGCGCTGAAAACTGACCAGCGTTTGCATGCTCTGCACCAGCGCCACCATGGTCACGACGGCTGCGATGGTTAAATACTCCAAGACCGCATACGCTACCAAGCCGGCCTGACCAAGCTGACCGGCGATGACCCAATTAAAGGCTAGAATCGTGAACGCCGGGGCCAATTCGCCGAGTAATTCCGACAAACCGTTATAAGCAATCTGAGCAAGCACATTGACTTGTTCAAATGCATGCGACACCAAGCGCAGATGCGCGGCCCGCCACACATGATACGACAGCATCAGCAGCGCCGCCACCGCATGGCTGATGCCGGTAGCCCAAGCGGCACCGCGCATGCCGTAAGAAAATTCGACGATGAACAGGTAATCAAGTCCGATATTAAGCAGCGCGCCGATGCAAAGACACAGTAAACCATAGCTGGCCGCGCCTTCCACTCGTAAAAATAATTCCAAGGCATAACTGAGCGTGGCAAACAAGGTGAAGCCGGCCGCGATTTGCAAATAACTCTCTGCATACGCGCGCATCGGCCCCGGGGGTACCACCATCTCAACCAGCCAGCCGGCCCCCAAGCCCAGCGCCAGCGAACAGGCCAGACCGAGTACGCACAATAAACAACAAGACTGCGTGAAGGCGGCCGCGGCCGCACGCGCCTCGCCGGCACCGAGCAAGCGCGCCACCAAGGTGGCACCGCCGACGCCGACCATCACACTCAAGGCATACGGTATATATAAGAACGGTACAATCAGATTGAATGCCGCCAGACCAGTGCTGCCGACATAACGGCCGATGAACACGCCATCGATGAACGCATAGGCACTGTACACCCAGGCGGCGAGTACGGTAGGAATCGCCAAGCGTAAATACTGCCGAAACAAAATAGCGGACCACATAAAAAATTCAGGCTCCGTTCACACCATGGCAGGTCAGCGCCCAACTGACATGTTCGCGCACCAGCGCCGACGGATGCTGAGCGCGCGCGCGCAACGCCGCGACGATGGTGGCGTCGCCTGGCAATGCAACGGCGGCATTACCCAGCCCGACGGCGAGATTGCGCAACCAGCGTTCATGGCCGATGCGGCGTATCGGACTGCCCTCCATGCGCTGTAAAAACTGTTCTTCGCTCCAAGCGAACAGGTCGACCATGCGCGCTTGATCGAGCCCGTGTCGCACCGCGAAATCATCGAGTTCGCTGGCTTGTGCAAACTTATTCCAAGGACACACCAGTTGGCAATCATCGCAGCCATAGACGCGGTTACCGATCAGCGCGCGCAACTCGAGCGGAATGCTGCCATGTAATTCGATGGTCAAGTAAGAAATACAGCGGCGCGCATCGACTTGATAGGGTGCGACGATGGCCCCGGTTGGACAAGCCGTCATACAAGACGAACACTGACCGCAATGCTCAGTCACCGGCGCATCGACCGGCAAGGGCAGATCGATCAAGATTTCTCCGAGAAAAAACATCGAGCCGGCATGGCGACTCAAGAGCAGTGTGTGCTTACCGCGCCAACCCAAGCCAGCCTTGGCGGCCAGCGCCACCTCCATCACCGGTGCTGAATCGGTATACACCCGATGGCCGAACGGACCGATGTCTTGCGCAATCCGATCGGCCAGTTGCTGCAAGCGCGCGCGTAACACTTTGTGGTAGTCGCGACCACGCGCATACAGTGAAATCACCGCCTGATCGGCCGCCTGATTTTGCTCGGCAGCGCGCCAGCCTTCGGTTTGCGGTAAATAATTCATCCGCACAGAAATCACCCGCACCGTGCCCGGTACCAGCTCGGCCGGACGACTGCGCTTGCTGCCATGCGCGGCCATATACGCCATGTCACCATGATACCCGGCGGCCAGCCATTGCGCGAAATCGGCTTCGACATGGCTCAGATCGACATCCGCGATCACCACATCGGCAAAACCGCACTCACGCCCCCAGAGCTTGATGCGCGCCGCCAGTTCGATCAAAGAGGAAGCAGTGTGCGTCATCGGCACGCCCGCGCTAAATATACAAGGACCGGACGATATGCTATGTTAAGCGAATTCATGAATACAGACTTGGCTGGAAATGTCACATTATAAAACCACACTGCCCGATGAGGCAGCCACACAAACTTTAGGGAAGTGTCTGGCACGCGTACTGCAGCCGGGCATGTCGCTATTTTTACATGGCGACCTCGGTGCGGGCAAAACTGCACTCGCACGTGCGCTCATTCATGCAGCCGGCTACCATGGCACAGTCAAAAGCCCGACCTACACGCTGGTCGAGCCGTATCCAGTGACTTTGCACGGCCAGAAATTAACAATACTGCATTTTGACTTATATCGCATGGTCAGCGCAGAAGAGTTTTTAGACGCTGGGTTTCGCGAAGAGTTCAATGCCTCTAACATCTGCCTGGTCGAATGGCCAGAAAAAGCCGATGGCATCCTGCCGCAAGCAGATTTACAGTTATTTTTACGCGTCGCCGGTGACGCACGTGAGGTAGAATTGCACGCGTTGTCTGTCAAAGGTATCGCATGTCTCGCATCACTCCAATTCGTTCCAAATCTGTAAGCCCGCAGCGTCGCCGTACTCTGCTCAAAGCCGGCGGCACCTTGCTGCTGTCGGTATTCGTCACGCCCTTGGCACGGGCGGCCAAAATTCTCGCCGTGCGCGTCTGGCCGGCGGAAGACTACACCCGTGTCACGTTGGAAAACGACAGTGAATTGGTGACTAACTTTTTCACCGTCAAAAATCCGGAACGCCTGGTCGTCGATATCGAAGGGCTGGAACTCAATCCGACCTTGAAAGAACTGGTCGCGAAAATCCAATCCAACGACCCCTACATACGCCAAGTCCGAGTCGGCCAAAACAAGCCCAATGTGGTCAGGCTGGTGTTCGATTTGAAAGAAGAAGTCAGCCCGCAGGTATTTACCCTGCAACCGG
Organism: Undibacterium sp. CCC3.4; assembly: GCF_034347425.1. Lineage (GTDB taxonomy): Bacteria > Pseudomonadota > Gammaproteobacteria > Burkholderiales > Burkholderiaceae_D > Undibacterium. Next base: position 2,309,559 of record NZ_CP133779.1, on the reverse strand, counting down.
TTGGCAATTATAAGCACCGTCTGGTATTCGATCTGTATCCGGCCAATGCGCCCGACCCGATCGCCGCCCTGATTGAAAAAGGCGACTGGCAAAATGATGGCCAACACGCCCAAGTCGCACCGACCACACCTATGGGCGAACGCAAAGCCGAGCCAGCCGAATTGCCGGCCGAAGCCAAAGCGAAACCATCCGCCAAACCGGAAAACCGGCCCGACAGCAGTGTCGCGGCGAAACCGCTCGATAAATTCGATAGCGCCAACCCTTTGCTTATGCGCATGATCACCATCGCCATCGACCCCGGTCATGGCGGCGAAGACCCAGGTGCCACTGGGCGCGGTGGCAGTCGCGAAAAAGATGTCGTGTTGGCGATTGCGAAACGCCTCAAGGCAAAACTGGAACAACACCCGAACATGCGCGTCATGCTCACACGCGACGCCGACTACTTCGTACCGCTCAATGTGCGCGTACAAAAAGCACGCGCCGTGCAAGCCGATCTGTTCATGTCGGTGCATGCCGATGCCTTTGTCAATCCGACTGCTCGCGGCTCATCGGTGTTCGCCTTATCCGAAAAAGGTGCCAGTTCCAGTGCGGCGCGCTGGCTGGCCGATAAAGAAAACGCCGCCGATTTGATCGGTGGCGTCAACATCAAAACCCATGACCGTCAATTGGCCAGCGTCTTGCTCGACCTTTCTACCACGGCGCAAATCAACGATAGCCTGAAACTTGGCAAGGTGGTACTCAATGAAATCAGCGGCATCAACCGCTTACACAAGGGCGCGGTCGAACAAGCCGGCTTTGCGGTCTTGAAGGCCCCGGATATTCCCAGCATCTTGATAGAAACGGCCTTCATCTCCAACCCCGAAGAAGAAGCCAAACTGACCGACGACGCCTATCAAGACCAAATGGCTGAGGCCATCGTCAAGGGTGTCAAAAAGTATTTTTCAAAGAATCCACCGCTGGCAAAAAGTCGCCTGACCTGAGCTCGCCTCAGCCAAGCTCTACATGGGCGCTGGAATCGCAAGCGCTGCCGGCGGCAATCCAGCGCCGCACGCGTCGCCCCAACCAAGCATGCAGCGGCAAGGGCAGCGCGCGCAGAGTACGCACATAGCGCGCCGGCTGCAACACCATGCCACAGCGATAATGCTGCCCTGCTTCATGCCATTCGAGCGCGCGGCAGGGTCCGCGGCGCTGCCACAAAAAAATAAGTGCCACCGGGCAAGCCTCGGCAGCACAACACACACCACAACCATTACACGCCTGCCCGAGCGGCGGCTTCATCGGTGCCGCCTGGTGCAACCAGATACGGATCGATGAAGCGGCCAAGATCAGACCGCCTTACGCCAGCCGCGACACAGCTTCCACAAGGTACCGAGCAAGATAGGAACAATCGCAGCACCCACACCAACGAGCACAATGCTATTCAAATGCTCACGAATGAAAGGAATATTACCGAAAAAATAGCCGCTCAATACCAAACTGAAAATCCACAGCAAGGCGCCGAGCACATTGAAGATTTGGAAAGTACGATGCGTCATATCGGAAATGCCGGCCACAAACGGCGCAAAAGTACGCACGATGGGAATGAAACGCGCCAGCACCACGGTTTTGCCGCCATGTTTTTCATAAAACTCATGGGTTTTTCTCAGTGCCGCTTTATCAATCCAGCGGTAATCACGTTCCAGCACCCGGTGGCCGATCTGACTGCCTATCCAGTAATTGACGGTATTGCCGAGTATCGAAGCGAGCACTAACAAAACGATCAGCACCCAGACATTCATGGCACCGGTCGCGCTGAAAGTGCCGGCAATGAACAATAATGAATCGCCGGGTAAAAACGGCAGTACAACAAACGCCGTTTCACAAAAAATAATCGCAAACAACACGACATATACCAAGGTGCCATATTGTGCAATCACCGCACCGAGCATTTTGTCGACATGCAAAAGCATACCTAATAATTGCATAAAATCCATTATCATCCTAGTCTGGGAACCCGCGGATATCATACACTAAGCCGCTGCGCGCGCAAGCGAGCAGGTATAATTTGATGATGAATGCAAACTCTCTTGAACGCCGCCCCATTTTGGCGCTGCCCGATAACTTAATTTCCCAGATCGCCGCCGGTGAAGTGGTCGAACGGCCTTCCGCCGTAGTCAAAGAAATTCTTGAAAACGCTCTCGACGCCGGTGCCGCCAGCATCAGCATCCGCCTCGAAGAAGGCGGCGTCAAGCGCATTGCCATCACCGACAATGGCCGCGGCATTCCGCCAGAGCAACTGCCGCTGGCCTTGGCACGCCATGCCACCTCAAAAATCGCCTCACTGTCCGAACTCGAAAATGTCGCCACGCTGGGCTTTCGCGGTGAAGCGCTGGCCTCGATCGCCTCGGTCTCGCTACTCACCCTGACCACGCGCACGGCCGACGATGCACATGCCTGGCAAATCGAAGCCGGCAAAATCTCACCGGCCTCGGGTGCTGCCGGTACCACAGTCGATGTACAAGATCTGTATTACAACACGCCGGCGCGACGCAAATTTCTGAAATCGGAACAAACTGAATTCGGCCATTGTGCCGAAGTGGTGCGCCGCATCGCGCTGGCCCGGCCGGACGTCGCCTTTTCCCTGAGCCACAACGGCAAAGCGGTCGACCATTGGAATGTCAGCGCGATCGACAAACGCAGTGGGCAAATTCTGGGTGACAATTTTTCTGCGGCCCGCTTAGCGCTCGACGAAAGCGCCGGCCCCTTGCGACTACATGGCTTCGTCGGCTTACCGACCGCCTCGAAAGCGCGCGCCGATGCCCAGTACTTTTATGTTAATGGTCGTTTTGTGCGCGACAAACTGCTGACCCACGCCGTGCGCGCCGCGTATCAGGATGTCTTGCACGGCGACCGCTATCCCGCGTATGTGCTGGCCTTAGAACTCGACCCGGCGTTGGTTGACGTCAACGTCCACCCATCCAAAATCGAAGTACGCTTCCGCGACAGCCGCGCCGTCCATCAATTTGTCTTTCACGCCGTCAGCCGCGCCTTAGCCCTGACTTCGGCCACCGCCTACGGCACCGTACCGGCACCGGCCACCGCCGCTGCCAGCTCACCGCAAGCCTGGATCGCCGGCACACAAAGCAGCTTCGCCAGCCAATTCGCCACGCCACGAGAAAGCGGCGGCAGCAGTAACGGCGGCCAAAACTACAACAACTTCGGCAGCCGCAACGAAGCCGGCGTAGCGCAAAATCTGCAAAGCTATGGCGCGCTGTTTCGCCCGCCCACCGGCACGACACCGCAAGTGCCACCAGCGCGCAGCCTGCCGGACGACGAACATCCGCTCGGTTTTGCACTGGCCCAGTTACACGGCGTGTATGTGATCGCCCAAAACAGCCAAGGCTTGGTACTGGTCGACATGCATGCGGCACACGAACGCATCCTCTACGAGCAACTCAAACAGGCGCTCGATGAAAACGCCATGCCGGTACAAGCCCTGCTGATTCCGGTCACTTTCTACGCCGATGCCATCGAAGTAGCCACCGTCGCCGAACACCACGATACCCTGAAAACCCTGGGTTTCGACCTCGCCGCCATCAGCCCGACCACCTTGGCCGTGCGCGCCGTGCCGGCCCTGCTGCAAAATGCCGATGCCCAATCGCTGGCGCGCGACGTGCTGCGCGAAGTACGCGAATACGGCGGCTCGCGTGTGCTGATCGACCGCCGCAATGAATTGCTCGGCACATTGGCTTGTCATACCGCCGTACGTGCCAATCGCAGCCTGACCGTACTGGAAATGAACGCCCTGCTGCGCCAGATGGAACAAACTGAACGTGCCGACCAATGTAATCACGGCCGCCCGACCTGGGTACAACTGGGCATGAACGACCTCGACCGGATGTTTTTACGTGGCCAATAAAACTATTCCCGCAGCGCCGCGGCAGCCACTCGTGATCGCCATCATGGGCCCAACCGCCTCCGGCAAGACCGCGGCCGCGTTGACCATCGCCCGGCACATTCCGGCCGAAATCATCTCGGTCGATTCCGCCCTCGTGTATCGCGACATGGATATCGGCACCGCCAAACCGAGCGCCGCCGAGCGCGCCAGCGCGCCGCACCACCTGATCGACCTGATCGACCCGGCGCAATCGTACTCGGTAGCGCAGTTCCGCACCGATGCCGCCGCACTGGTCAACGATATTCGCGCGCGCGGCAAACTGCCGATCTTAGTCGGCGGCACCATGATGTACTTCAATGCGCTCAAACACGGCCTCGACGATTTACCCGGTGCCGATCCCATACTGCGTGCCGCACTCGATGCCGAAGCCGCACGCGACGGCGTGCCGGCGCTGCATGCACGCCTGGCGCGCCTCGATCCGATCACCGCCGCGCGCCTGCAGCCGAACGATAGCCAGCGCGTCCAGCGTGCCCTCGAAATCATCACGCTGTCCGGACAAGCCATGAGCACCCTGCTGGCCCAGCAAAGCCGCGCCGCACCCGCCTTCGAAACCTTGGCTATCTCGCTGGAACCGTCGGATCGCAGCGTGCTGCACCAACGTATCGCCGAACGCTTCGACCACATGCTGGCGCACGGTTTCCTCGACGAAGTGCGCCGCCTCAAGCAACGCCCCGAGCTGCATCCCGACCTGCCCTCGATACGCTGCGTCGGCTACCGTCAGGCCTGGGATTATCTCGATAACAATATCAACGCAGCAGAGATGCGCGAACTTGGCATCATCGCCACCCGCCAGTTGGCCAAACGCCAGCTGACTTGGTTGCGCTCTATGCCGGAACGCCTGATCATCGATTGCCTGAGCCAAGACCCGCAAGAGCAAATCCTTGAAATGGTCAGAAAAAACCAGGATGGCCAGACATGAAAGCGTCACCGCAGCAGCGTTTTGATACAGAACAAAGCAATTCCCAGAAAATTCCGTCTCCCGATATTGACAGCGGGGTCACAGCCTGACATAATCTCAGGCTTCTTGGTGATATAGCTCAGTTGGTTAGAGCACAGCACTCATAATGCTGGGGTCGGTGGTTCAAGTCCACCTATCACCACCAGAATTTCGTTCAGACTCGTTCTGCAACGTACGAAGAACCCGCAAACTCCTTGGAGAATGCGGGTTTTTTGTTGTGCGCGCGGATAGGATACGTGCTGGGATCGACCACATCGGGTCGATTTTGGGTGTGCTGTCGCTGGTACCGGATTTCAAAAAAATGCGTAGCGACAGGCATGCGGTGCTATACGGTTCATTGAATAGCGATCACCTGAAATTGATACTAAAGAGCGCACACTGCGAACAGTGGAAAATCACCCTCTTGACCTGGAAACAGTAAAAACAACGCAAGCCTTCTTAGCTGAAGCGGCTACGAAATTTCCTTTGCGGAGCGCAATTTTGTACGGCAATCGTGCCCGTGGAGAATTCAAACCGGACAGCGATGCCGACCTGGTGGTTTTACTTTCAAGTCGACATGGGCAATTTTTGTCTGCAAAAATGGCCCTGTCCGATAAGTTGCACCTTTTTGCGGAGACTGTTTGCGGACCGGTGGCCTGCGATCAAAGATTGAAAACGGTGAATTCAAGAAGGCGCTCATCAACAACTAAATGGATCGTCGCAAGCGACGATGGAAAAGCCTCTGGAAGGGGTTTGCATCCCCTCCCATCGCGTCGCTCCTTCGTCGCTCACCGGCCTGAAGAGGCTGTCGCAAAAGGGTTTTCAGTCGGTATCATTACCCCGACTGGTGGCCGCGTCGTTCCTGCGTGCTTTTGGCAGGAATCCAGCGACGTTCGTGGTTAACTGAAAATGCCAGAAATTGTGGCATTTTCAGTGTAAAAAACGACACTAGGTTCCCGCCAAAAGCACGCGGGAATGACGAGGTATACGGTGTTTCAGGTGTAAAAAAGCGTCCATTAGGCTTTTGCGACAGCCTCTGAAGGCCGGGGTTTCAAACCCTAGTCAGATTTTTGATGAATGCTATCCCGAATACGTATTGGTACTTGCTTCACCATTGCTCTTTCCTGCGCACATTTTCGAATTTATCCTATTTACTTTTTTACACCAAGACATAAAATGTTTTCTATTCGTGAGGAGAAAAAAATGACCAAGTCTGTCAGTCAATCCGAAACCCATCCCATCACGCAGCCTCCCGATCAACAGCAAGAAGTAATCACATCGCCGTCCTGAAAAGAGCACTATGACTTACTACTGAGGTCTGAACATGTCAGTTAAGCTCACTGCCGTTTCATTCAACTACCGTGTCCGCAGCATTGCCAGCGGCCCTTGGTACCGCAATCTGTTTTCCCGCACGGAAACCACAGTCAACATTTTCCAAGCTCTCGATTTGCATCTGCCTCACTCAGGGACTAACTACGGATTACTCGGTAAAAATGGTAGTGGAAAAACGACACTGATCAAACTCATGAGCGGCATTCTGCAAGCCGATTCCGGTAGCATTGATGTATTCGGCGATAGTCCCAGCACGCGCAAGCCGGGCATGCTGCGCCAGCTCGGCGTGATGTTCGGACATCAATCGCTGCTCTGGCCTGAACTGTCGTTGCACGAAAACCTGCGACTGTTCGAGCATATATATCGGCGCCATTACGATCCTGCCCAAGTTGACATACGATTACAGGAGCTGGCGCTCTGCCATATCGTCGACAAACCTGCCAAAACCTATTCCTTGGGGCAATCTGTCAAAGCCAATCTGCTCATTCATCTGCTCAATCAACCGCGATTATTAATTCTGGATGAGCCAACCATAGGGCTAGATATCGAATCTGGAATTGCCTTGCGTCCGTCTCTGGCGCAGTTTGCTCAGCAAACCGGCGCTATCGTACTGATCACTTCGCACAATATGGCCGATATTGCCGAAATTTGCGAGCAGGTTTTTTTTCTTGTACAAGGCAGGATACGTGCGATTGAACTCAATCCCAAACACGGCAAGCACGAGAAAATTATTCACTTGGAGAGCCTGTTTCTATGATCATCCGCTATGCAGTCGTAGAGACACTCAGGACCAAAGCGGCCTTTCTCGGTCCGGTATTTTTGTTTGCCATGCTCTACCTGATTGAATTCAGTTTTTGGTCCAAACTGACCGCAGAGGCAGGCATCGCTCATTACAAGCAAGAAACGATCATTCATTATCTGCTCTGGTCTGTCTTGATTTTTCAAATTACGGCGGTGTCCGGCTTACCCGATGAATTGGCTGTGTATATAGAAAACGGCCAAATTGAACGCTTCCTGCTGCTACCGACAGGCGTACTGAGATTTTTTCTCGCTTATGGCCTGGGCCAAATGTTGGCACGATTACTGCTATTCTCACCGCTCATTCTGTGCATCATGCTGATAAAAGGAGCGGGTAATTTTGTGTTGCTGCCAGTTTTGCTGACAGCGGGTCTGCTCATCAACATCTGCCTCAGTTTTTCGCTCTCGTGCCTGAGTTTTACATTCAGAGAAGCCTACTCACTTGTTACCATCAAGGATACCTTAGCCTGGGTACTGTCCGGTGCGCTGATCCCGCTCGATTTATTTCCAGTATTGGTTCAACATGTCTTCGCGTTTTTGCCGTTTCAGTACATCAGCTTCATTCCCGCCCAAGCCGCAATGGGTCGGAGTGGGCATGATTTGTTTTTGCCCCACTTGGCGGCTGTACTGTTGAGCATGCTGACGATTGCCCACTACTCATGGAAGTATTTATCAAAATATAACCAGGCTTACGTTTCCTATGATTGACTATCCACTGATACGACTCGGTTTTTACCAAAGCGTATCGATAGCGAAAAAAAATCCCGTTAATTTCTGGGTTTCCGCGCTCGTTAATTTCATTTATGGTGTGACTCAGGGAATTTTTTGGTGGGCACTCAGTCAGCACAGCCAATTTCTCGGTTTTATGAGTCAGCATTATCTACTCGTTTTTTTTGTCACTGTTGTCTGCGTCGATAATTTGTATATGATGCTGTTCGGCCAAAGCAGCATGGAACTGCAGCGCCGAGTGCACAATATGAAGCTCGATACCCATTTGCTGCTGCCGGTGCATTTGCCATTTTTTTATGTTGCCACAAGCATCTCATTACAACACGCTATGCTGACATCGGCTGCGCTGCTTTCCTTCATTGTCCTGCACATTACACTGACGACCCCACTCTGGCTGGCCTTGGTTCACCTGCTTGTGATTGTGGAAGGAAGTATCGTGCTGGCAGCGATCAGTTGGATCTATCGTTCAAGTATTTTCTGGACTAATGCATTGGTGGCGATGCGTCATTCCAATCCCAGCTTCAAGGTCATGATCCGGCCGCTTGATGCATTCGACGGCGTCGCACGCCTGATTTTTCTCTTTCTCATCCCCTGCTTGTTCATCACCGGCGTTCCGGCCTGGCTAGTCGGCAAGCAATTCGACTGGACTTGGTTTGCGGCGCAAAACGTGGTCGTTTGTCTGTTGGTATGCTTGGCTAATCATATATTTATCATTGGCACTCGACGCTATGGTCGCGTGACTACTTAGGCTAGAGAGCCCCATGATTTTGAAACAATCGCCCGATATGTATCACCAATCCGTCATCAGCGGCGTAGCCTGCCATCATGATCAATACATCACCACTGCCGGATACGATAACAAAGTTGTTGTTCAGCTTGGGCTACTGGCTGTCCATTTTGCGCAGCCTCGGCCAGTTCTCGCCAGGTCTTGACTTGTGCTGGGTAAAGTCCTTTGCCACGACAATATAGTGCCAGATCTGCTTCATTGAGTGCGGCGGTTTCTACAATGATAGCGAACTTGGCTTGGGCAGTTCATTGTTACGGTCGGTTGTTGGCACAGGGCGTCCTTGCTGACGTAGTTTTGTACGGCAGTTATAGATAGGCTGCTGCTATGAAAAACGAAATTCTAAACGAAGAACGAATTGCTACAATTCTCGCACGCGCAGATGCCACTGCAAGGGGACCATGGAAGGCGATGCTTGAGGGACGCGACCATTCAAGCGGTTCAAGTTGCATCATTATTCAAAATGCTTGCATTGACCTTGATGGGGCCTCTGATGCAGATATTGTATTCATAGCAAATGCGCGTCAAGACATACCATATCGTGTTTCAGAACTTCTGCGCCTGCCCTCTGTGTCAGGATAGTTGATAAGATTTGAGCTTAAGCCGCTGCCAGTTCCTTGCTCATTTTTTGTAACACTGGAAGCAAACACCAAACAACTGCAGTCTGGGCCACAGCCATTTGGTAATCGCACAGCTCAGCGGTCCACGCCCTCGCGCAACCAAATCTCATGCACTTGCGACCAATCCGGCGGTTCGCTGGTTAAAAATCCTACCGTCTTGCCGCTGGCGATGTGCTTGAACGCACGCATCGCCTGTAAGTGCGCGCCAACCACCAGGAAACGTCGCATCGCTGCTTCATCTTCCCAGACCGAGTAAGTGTGATGCACGCCATTGATCTTGCGCGCCGCTACCCGAATCAAGCCGGGTGAGCGTTGCGCTTGCGTCATCGAGCGCACGGCAAACCAGGCAAAGCGCAGGTAATGCCAACTGCTGTTAACGCGCAAACCGGTAATCGATACGTACACCAGCGGTGCCGGCAAAGGCTGGACAGGATTTTCCATCAGGGTCACGCTCCTTCGTTGATAGTAATTCGATCAGGTCACCGCGTCAGACTTCGCTCCATTGCCGCAGCAAATTATGATAACACCCAACCAGGGCGCGCCGCGCAGTGGCATCGGCCCCGGTTTGGTTAAGGGTTTGTATTGCTTGATCCATGTCGAACAAGATGCTGCGCTGTGCCGCGTCTTTGACCAGACTTTGCACCCAAAAAAAGCACGCCAGACGCGTCCCACGGGTGACCGCAGACACCTGATGCAAGCTCGTTGCCGGGTACACCAGCATGTCGCCGGCCGCGAGTTTAGCACTGTGTTCGCCATAGGTGTCGACGATGCGTAACTCACCGCCATCGTACTCGTCGGTATCGGCCAGAAACAGCGTGGCCGATACGTCCGTGCGCAGCTTACTGCCATGATGCGGATGCAAACGCACACTGCCATCCACATGCAAACCGAATTCCATGCCGGCACCATAACGATTGAACATCGGCGGGTAGACGACATTGGGTAAGGTCGCGCTGATGAACAAGGGGTGCCGTTCCAGTGCCGATAAAATGATCTGCTGGCATTGCTGCGCCACCTCAGACTGCTCATCGATTTGTTCATTGAGTTTCACCGCTGCCCCCTGATACCCGGCAGTAACGCGCCCATCAACCCATGCCGACCCGGCATGCTGCAACAATTGGCGCACTGCCGCCAGAGTATCGGGCGTGAGAACTTGCGGAATATGAATCAGCATCGTCGCGCTCCTGTTGAGATCAGAAGCGATAGGCCAATGACAGCATAGCGCTACGACCGCTGCCCGGTACCGCACGCCCGCCGTCGGACTGGATCAGCGCATCGGCATACAGTTTATTGGTCAGGTTAAACAAATTCAAGCGTACATCGTATTTTTTCTGCGTATAGGCCAGTGTCGTATCCCAGCGCGTGTAGCCACCAACGCCGACCAAGTTGGTGGAATTAGCGTAACGCTGCGACATATACACCGGCCCACCGCCGAGTTCCCAATGCTTGGCAAGTTCCCAGGTGGTCCATGCAGTCAGGGTGTTGCGCGGCGTATTGGCCGGAGTTTTCCCTGCGGTTCCATCGATTGCAGAGGCGGCAAGGATGCGCGCATCGAGGTAAGTGTAGTTCATCGCCACTTGCAGAGTTTTACTCAGGCGGCCAGTCGCACCGGCGCGAAAACCATTGACGCGCACGGTGCCGTCAAGTTCGTAGACCCCGGTGCTGATCTGGCTGCGCGCATTCTCTTTTTGAATTTGGAATATGGCCGAAGTCAGCGCTACATCACCGTTCAATACATCCCATTTCCCGCCCAGTTCATACGAACGATTTTTTTCCGGATCCAAATTCTGTTGACCCAATGTGCCGGTCAACTGTTCCAACGAAGGGTTAAACGAGGTGCCATACGATACATAGTAAGATTGTTGTGCATCCGGTTGCCAAATCGTACCGAGTCGCACACTGGTAAAGCCGATCGCTTGATAGGCATTGGCGATCGCGGTGCTGCCGACCGTATTGGTCGAATTGATGGAATTGTTGATGCTGGCAGTGAAGCGATCATAACGTAAGCCGGCAACCAATTTGACCTGGTCCGTGAGGTCCATGGTATCGTTAACATAGGTCGCCACGGTGTTGGCAGAGCCGCCGGCGCGATTACCAGCGCTGCTCGTTACGCTCGTTGGCGAGTTAGCGTTATTTGGGTTTAATAATGACACGCAAGCGACATAGCCGGTAGTGGCGTTGGCGGCATTGAGGGCAGTGCCATTGCAAGTGCCGTTGCGGTAGTAGGCTTGATTCTCATAGCTGTCGTGGCCGAGTTCAAGCCCAGCCAAGACATGATGCTTGATGCCGCCGCTGACGAGTACGCTGGATAATTCGGTTTGATTGAAAAACGAATAGTCGCTGATCGTGCGATCATGGCTTTGCAAGCGTACCGACAGGCTGCTCAGTGGCAGTGCGCTGGTGGCCGACACCGGCAAGGTAGAGAAGCCTTTTGCGCCGACCGTGCCTATGGTATTGGCGGCAGTTTCCACGGCACTGGTGCGCACGTAATTGAATTGGCTTTGGTTACGCAGCGTGGTGTCGGCACTGAGCTTGTGTATCACCGTGCCATTGAGGGCAGCCACATCGGACGTGGTGTGGTCATCCTCATAGCCATAGGCGGTGTCACGTGCGACCTTGGCCGGCCGGCCGTTCAAAGGACCGATGCCGTAGTCGGGCTGGTCACGATTATGTTGTAACAGGGCAGACAGGGTAATGTCAGTCGCCGTTCCGATACCGAAGCGTAGCGAGGGTGCCAGGCCAAAGTCTTGTACCTTGGATTGATCACGCGTACTGGCATTGCCATCCTGCGCCATCGCCAACACACGTACGGCTGAGGTATCGGAAGTGGCGTGGTTCACATCGATGCTGGAACGCGCCAGACTATTACTGGTCAGCGAGACATTCACTTCGGTTTGATCTTTGAGCTGCGGCTTTTTGCTCACTTGGTTGATGGCACCGCCAGTTGAACCGCGACCGAATAACATCGACGATGGCCCCATCAGCACTTCAATCGCATCGAGCGCAAAGGTGTCGCGGAAATATTGACCACGATCGCGAAAGCCATCGAGATAGACGTCGGTGCGCGCAGAAAATCCATTGAGATTGACGTTATTGCCGATTTGTCCGCCCTCGGCACCACCGAGGGTGATGCCGGAGACATTACGCAAAGCTTCCGACATCGAGTTTGCCCCTTGCGATTGCATCAAAGCCTTATTCACCACCGTGACCGATTGTGGGATATCACGCTGCTCGACCGCCAACTTACTCAATGACAGCGTACCGGAAACGAAGTCGTTGCGGCGGCCTTGCACCTGGACTTCCGGTAAATGATCGGCAGTTTGCTCGACACGACTCGTTGCAGCGACTTCTTGCGCTAATACAACTTGTGACTGAGCAAATAAGGTAATCAGGGCGGCGGCGATAGGTGTGCGGCGTTTCATGCTGACTTTCAGTGGCGGTTAAATGGGAAGCGCGACAATGACGCTTCAAAGCAACATGAATTATATTGTAAATAGTAACGATTATCAATTGCATTGCGATTTAATGTGGTTTAAGCACCCAGGCGCCTGAGCGGCAGAACGGAGTCGGCTGCAAACTGAGATGCCCATGGCGCGTTTCTCACCATACGAAAATTTGGATTCACATTGTGAGATTGACGTATGATAAACACCGTGAAGACATTTTCATTTTACGAAAATTTATTTCACATCGCAAAAATACAAACATAAGCCATTGAAAACAAAGGTGTTTATTTAAGTTATATGTCTTATATAAGACATGGTGCACGAGCTAAAAACGGTTTATTATTCTTTCATGCAGTTTCGCTTCGATTTCAACACCCTGTTTTTGTAAGAGCATCATTGACGTGATCGCCGATACAAATTTCTCAATCTTGTTTTATTTTTTTTGAGGTAGCCCCATGTCACAATATCAAAACGACATCAAAGCCATTGCCGGTCTGAAAGACAAAGAAGGTAGTGCCTGGAACGCGATCAATCCTGAATCGGCCGCCCGCATGCGCGCGCAAAACCGCTTCAAAACCGGACTCGACATCGCTCGCTACACGGCCAAGATCATGCGTACCGACATGGCTAACTACGATGCCGATCCATCCAAATACACGCAGTCTCTTGGTTGCTGGCATGGTTTCATCGGTCAACAGAAGATGATTTCGATCAAAAAACACTTCAACAGCACCGATCGCCGCTACCTCTATCTGTCGGGCTGGATGATCGCCGCGCTGCGTTCGGAATTTGGCCCATTGCCAGATCAATCTATGCATGAAAAAACCGCTGTTGCCGGTTTGATCAAAGAACTTTACACTTTCCTGCGCCAAGCCGATGCGCGTGAGCTCGGCGGTTTGTTCCGTCAGCTCGATGCTGCACAGGGTGCTGCAAAGCAAGCAATTCAAGATAAGATCGACAATCACATCACCCACGTTGTGCCTATCATTGCCGATATCGATGCCGGTTTCGGCAATGCCGAAGCGACGTATCTGATGGCAAAACAAATGATCGAAGCCGGTGCTTGCTGCATCCAAATCGAAAACCAAGTGTCGGATGAAAAACAGTGCGGCCATCAAGATGGCAAAGTCACGGTACCACATGAAGATTTCTTGGCAAAAATCCGCGCCGTACGTTACGCCTTCCTCGAACTCGGTGTCGATGATGGCCTCATCGTTGCGCGTACTGATTCGCTCGGTGCCGGTTTGACCAAGCAAATTGCGGTAACTAACGAAGTCGGCGACCTCGGTGATCTGTACAATTCTTTCCTCGATGTGGACGAAGTATCGACGGCATCGATGAACAATGGTGACGTAGTCATCAAACGCGGCGACAAATTACTGCGCCCGAAACGTTTGCCGAGTAACTTGTTCCAATTCCGCGCCGGTACTGGTGAAGAGCGTTGCGTACTCGATTGCATCACCTCGCTGCAAAACGGCGCAGATTTGCTGTGGATAGAAACTGAGAAACCACATATCGCTCAAATCGGTGGCATGGTCAGCGAAATTCGTAAAGTCATCCCGAATGCCAAGCTGGTTTATAACAACAGCCCATCGTTCAACTGGACTTTGAATTTCCGCCAGCAGATTTTCGATATCATGAAACAAGAAGGCAAAGATATTTCCGCTTACGACCGCGCTGCGCTGATGAATGTCGAATACGATGGTACTGAATTGGCCATCGTCGCTGATGAAAAAATCCGCACCTTCCAGGCTGATTCGGCCCGTGAAGCTGGTATTTTCCATCACCTCATCACTTTGCCGACTTACCATACTGCTGCTTTGTCGACCGATAACCTGGCTAAAGACTATTTCGGCGACCAAGGTATGCTCGGCTATGTCGCCGGTGTACAGCGCAAAGAAATCCGTCAAGGTATTGCCTGTGTCAAGCATCAAAACATGGCCGGTTCCGACATGGGTGATGATCATAAAGATTACTTCAGCGGCGATGCAGCACTGAAAGCCTCGGGTAAAGACAACACGATGAATCAGTTCTGATACACGCTGACGCGCGACAGTGCGCGCCAGTGAAATAAAAAAATGCCTGATGATTTTTTTCATCAGGCATTTTTTTATTTCAAACAACCGAGCACCGCTACAAACTGCTTAGCTTAGTTTTTCGATGCCGTGCAATCAGCGCCGTGACACTCATAGGCCGACCCAACAGATAGCCTTGCACCGGACAGCCGAATTGACGCAAAAAACTCAGCTGCGCATCGGTTTCCACGCCTTCGGCAATCACGCCGATTTTCATATTGCGGCCCAATTCAAGGATGGCGCGGACGATCGCGCAATCGTCGCGGTCATGCGGCACACCGGAGATGAATAAGCGGTCAATTTTCAAGGAAGACAGCGGCAAGCGCTTGACTAAAGATAAGGAAGAATACGCGATGCCGAAATCGTCGAGGCTGATGGAAAACCCTAAGCTGGTCAACTCGCGCATGATGGGGATAGATTTTTCCGGCTGACTCATGACCGCACTTTCGGTCAGCTCAAGGCAGATATTATCGCTGGTAATACCGGCCTGGCTGACGATGCGCATCAATTCGGCCGGCAGTTCGCTGTCCAGGAATTCCGGCGCGGCCATGTTGATATGGACCTGCATGTGCATCATGCCGGCAGCATGCATGAGCGGCAAATCGCGGCAAACTTGCTCGACCACCCAGCGACCGAGATGTACGATGAGGCGACTGCGTTCAGCAATCGGAATGAATTGATCGGGCCGCACGATTTCACCGCTCGGTTTACACCAGCGTATCAGGGCCTCGACGGCGCAGACGCGGCCATCGACACTATCGAAAATCGCCTGGTATTCAAGAAAAAATTCATTGCGCGCGTGGGCATGATGTAGCTCAGATAATAAAGCCAGTTGTCCGGCTAATTCTTGCTGGGCACGATTGCCATCGTCTTGGTAATGACTGACCAGATTGCGGCCGTTGCGTTTGCTCAGATACATGGCGGCATCGGCCGCATGCAGTAGTTCCGCCGTGCTGCTGCCATGCTGCGGAAACACGCTGATGCCGATGCTGGCAGAAACCGACAATTCACTGCCCTCATAAATGAACACGCTGCGTGCCGCCTGCAATACCGCCTGCGCCAGCATATCGAGCTCGAGCACACTGCCGCTGGCGAGTATGGCAAACTCATCGCCACCCAAACGGCCGATGACCGCATCGCGCGGTGCGACTGCCTGCATACGGCGCGCGAATTCTATCAATACGCAATTGCCGGCTTGATGGCCTAAGGCGTCGTTAATCGGTTTGAATTGATCGAGATCGATATACAAGACGCCGAAACTCGGCTGTTTTCCATCGTGACAGGCCGCATCGAGCGCTGCATGAAAGTGCTTGCGATTAGCCAGACCAGTCATTTCATCGCTGAGGGCTAAGCGGCGGATTTGCGCCTGCTGCGTCATGCGCTGTGCGGTCAAGGCGATGAGCGCACCGATTGCCGCCGACAAATCGGGCAATTGGGCTTCGCGCTGACGCGGAAAATTACTGAAAAATTCCAGTACGCCAGGACGGTGCAAACTGCCATCCGCGGTCACATAGGTAACCGGAAACAGATACCCAGACTGTAAGCCACTGGCACTCGCTAATGCGCCGCGTAAAAACTCGCCACCGCTACTAAAACCGTCTATCCATTCGGCCTGACCGGTACGCCAAACCCGTCCGACCAAGTCGTGCTCAGGGGAAATATGCATGGCTTCACTACAGAGCTGGAACGGCACAAGCCGGGCATTATTCCCATGCCAAAAATGCTTACAGTGCAAGATATTCGCGTCGCTGCCATCTTGGCCCAACTCCCAATACGCGCCCCATTCCCAACCAAGATCGAGACACACTAACTCAATAATTTTAGTGACGGCCTCAGCGAGCGTGTCGGTACCGATCAAATACTGGGTCAGGGCGAAATTGAATTTCTCGCGCATCGCTGCGTGCTTGACCGATGTCACATCGATCAGCACGCCCGAACTGATCGCGGCAGACTCGGCAACCAAAGAACGCAGACGAAACCAGCGCACCCCTTCGAGCGGATCGATCAAACGAAATTCACAATCGAGCGGCGCACCACCATGGCGCGCTTGCTCCATGGCTGCACTGAAACTTGGCAAATCATCCGGAACCACATGGGTAGAGCAAGCCTCAGCCGAGGCATGCTCGCCGGCGGCTACCCCCAGATAGGCGGCGGCAACCATGGATAAACTCATCTGTCCGCGCGCGCGCGCCAGCCACCAGCGGCCGTAAGCGCTCAGATCTTCAATTTGCTCCGGCACGATACTGCGCGCAACGATAGACTGCCACAGTGGGGTATCGACAACGCTTTCTGCTTGGCTATTGCCGCGCATTACTGTTGCCGACATGATAAGGCCAGGCCGACAAAGGCAGGGGTTTGTGCCGTACGTTGCGGTTCGCATCTTACACACGCATTGCTAGGCTCATATGCCAAAGGCATGGTAGTTCCAATCATTTGGGTCGCCCACGGCTGCGCCGCTGACGAGGGAGTGCAATCAGTCAAAATATTTTCCAGGCGTAGCGCGGGACGGTTTGCCTGCATCAAGCATAATTACCGAGCACAAATTGTGCCAACAGGAAATATTTATCGCAATCACGCAGCGCGAGCGGCAGCGCGCACACGAAGGCCGCTTACTCTGGCGAACAATATGGCGGTAACGGCAGCATGCCTGTCATCGCGCCGGTGCTGTGAAGGAGAGAGAGAGGGAGGCGTGGTGCAATCAGAAAATGGAGCGCGCGGTCAGCGTCGTAAATCGTTCCAAAGCATAGGTGCCGGCCAATGAGTTGCCAGTCGCATCGAGACCGGGCGACCAGACGGCTACCGCCAATTCGCCGGGAACAATCGCCAAAATACCGCCGCCGACGCCACTTTTAGCCGGTAATCCGACGCGATAGGCAAAGTCGCCGGCCGCATCATAGGTTCCACAGGTGAGCATGAGGGCATTGAGGCGCTTGGCCGAACTGCGATCGAGAATCGCCGTGCCATTCCAAGGGATAGTACCGTGTTGCGCCAAAAAGCTGCCGGAGCGTGCCAGCTCGCTGCAAGTCATCGTGATCGAACACTGGCGGCAATAACTGGCGATGACTTGCTCAACCGGATTATGCAAATTACCGAAATCTTTCATCAAATGGGCAATGGCGTAATTTCTGTGCGCCGTGGCGCGTTCCGATTCGGCCACCGCCGTATCGAAATCGATGCCGGCATTACCGCAGATGCTGCGGGCAAACTGCAGCACGGCGATATCGGACTGGACAAAGCGACTCGCCAAAATATCGCTGATCACCAAGGCCCCGGCATTGATGAAGGGATTGCGCGGCTTACCGCGCTCGTGCTCAATTTGCACCAAGGAATTGAAGGGATTGCCAGACGGTTCGCGCCCGACCCGCTCCCAAATCGCATCTCCTTCACGCGAAAACGCCAATGCTAAGGCGAATAATTTGGTAATACTCTGCAAGGAAAACTTCTGCTCGGCCACTCCAACCTGATAACTACTGCCATCAAGGCAATAAATCGCCATGGCAAATTGCGCCAAAGGCACCGTCGACAACTGCGGTATGTATGAAGCAACGCGACCTTCGGCAAGCAAAGGCTGAACTTCTTCGTAAATGGTGGCCAGGATGGCAGAGTAGTCAAGTTTCATCTTAAGGCGTCATCAGGAAATGGAATGCTGGTCAGCAGGAGCTCAGTATGCATAACTTATCCGAAATCGGCAGAATTTTATTCTGTAATAAAAGGAAATACCCGATTTATCACAAATCAGGGAAGCGCGGATGAAATCCGCGCTTCCCTGAGTCTAATCGCCGGCATCAACGCGGCGGCTTGCTTGCCGTGGCACGTATACCGCAGCAACTTAATGGATCGTCGCAAGCGACGATGGAAAAGCCTCTGGAAGGGGTTTGCATCCCCTCCCATCGGGTCGCTCCTTCGTCGCTCACCGGCCAAAAGAGGCTGTCGCAAAAGCCTGATGGACGTTTTTTACACCTGAAACACCGCATACCTCGTCATTCCCGCATGCCGCAGCCTCGTCATTCCCGCATGCTTTTAGCGGGAACCCAGTGTCGTTTTCAGCGCTGAAAACACGATCATCTCTGGCATTTTCAGTTAACCACGAACGCCGCTGGGTTCCTGCCAAAAGCGCGCAGGAATGACGTGGCCACCAGTTAGGGTAATGATACCGACTCAATACCCTTTTGCGACAGCCTCTGAAGCCCGGGGTTTCAAACCCTAGTCAGATTTTTGATGAATACCGATCAGGAATCAAGAATCAAGAGTCAAGAACCGATTTTTTTACTGACGGCATTTTCCTGCTGATTCAAAGTTTTCTGTTCTTGCTTGCTGATATGGCCGTGATCTTGCGACGCCATATCGCGTTCTTCCTGGCGAATCTGATGATCTTGCTTCTTGAGTCGGGCGGCTTTCCCCTTGCTCATTTCTCCTTCCGCCACTTCTTTATTGATGCGTTTGTTTTGATTGTCGAGCCGCTGATTGACTTCGGCGCGGCGCGGATGCGCTTTCTGCCATGGGGTTTCTTCGGCCTGGCTGGTCGCCGCACTCAATGCCGCGGCCAAACCGAGTAAAGCGATGGTATAGCGCAGTGCCGATGATTTTTTATTTGTGTGCATGTGAGTTCCCCTGTAAAGTTTCGGTAGGGCAGTACCTAGTCTGCCATTCATGCAATAACGCCATCAGCTTGATTTCGGTTGTCCGGCCAATTGTATCTTGATGTATCTGCGCGGCTCTCAGAAGTCAGCGTAGCCTGCGATTTTTTTAACAAGGCGAGCCCCTCCATGCGCAAATTCCTGTTTCTGTTAATGTTGCCGGTGCTGCTCAGCGCCTGCGTCAATCGCCCACCCGACGTGGTGCCAGTGGCGCAGTTCGACAGCGCCCGTTATCTCGGTAAATGGTATGAAATTGCCCGCATCGACCATTGGTTTGAACGCGGCTTGAGCGAGGTCACGGCCGACTACAGCCCGCGCGAGGATGGCGGCCTGCGCGTGATCAATCGCGGCTTTCATGCCGCTGATGGTAAATGGAGCGAATCGACCGGCAAAGCGTTTTTTGTCGATGGTCCTGAGGTCGGTTTTCTCAAGGTGTCGTTTTTCGGACCGTTTTACGGTGCCTACGTGATCTTTGAGCTCGATACCGAGCACTACCAGTACTCGCTCGTCGGCGGTGCCGATAAATCGTATCTGTGGCTGCTATCGCGCACACCTACGCTGGACCCGGCAGTCCAAGCCCGCTTACTGGCGCGCGCCGCCGCACTCGGTTTCGATACCAGCCAATTAGTGTTCGTCAAGCAAAGCGCGCCGGCGTCAGCAGCGCCAGCGCATCCGCCGGTGCCTGGCTAAGGGCTAGCGCAGCGGAGTTTTGCGTGATGCGCGCAATCAAAAACTCCACAAAACTGCGCGCCTTCGAGGTCAAATAGCGCCGACTCGGATAGGCGATCAGCAATTGCAAGCCCGGTACTTCGTACTCGCCCAGCACATGCACCAAGCGACCGGTTCTGATGTGATCCTCAGTCAGTACGCAGGTCAGCATGGCAATACCGAGGTCGTTGAGCGCGCATTGAAACGCCATGGCTGAGGTATTACACACCATTGATGGCTTGAGCGGCACCGTCGTAATACGCCCATCACGCGCCATCAGTGGCCAGACCTCGCCGCCGCCCGCATAGCCTGGCAGCACGATACAGCGGTGCAGCGGCAAATCTTCAGCACATTGTAAGGGCGGTGCTTGCCGCAAGTATTGCGGACTAGCGCACAGAATCAAACGGGTGGAGACCAATTCGCGCGTCACTGTATCGGAATGGATGGCATTGCCGCCAATGGTGATGGCAAGGTCACGGCCACTGGCAGCGAAATCGACCGGCTCATCGGACAGTATCAAATCGAAAACGATGTCAGGATAAAGTTCTTGAAACTTCCGTATCAGCGAAGGCAGGAAATGTAATCCGAAATTAACCGGTGCCGAAATTTTCAATACCCCGGAATACGCTTTCCCGGCCGAACTGACCAAGGCTTCCGCATGACTGACATCGTCGAGAATCTGGCGGCTGTGCTCCAGGTAAATTTCGCCGCGCTCAGTGAGCGACAAGCGTCGCGTGGTACGCACCAATAATTGCGAACCCAATTGCTTTTCCAAGGCAGAAACATGGCGAGTAACCACCGAGGGCACCATATTGAGGTGCTCGGCCGCGCGAGAAAAACTGCCATACTTGACCACCTCGTTAAATACCTGCATCGCAATCAATTTATCCATCTGCGCCGCTTTCTGCTATTCATCAGACTTGATATTGCCACGTTTTCGCGTGGGCGCGCTCAAATCTGATGGCGGTAAACATCAAGGATTCAGATATTGCGGGTCAGTTGCCACATAGGCACGCACAGTTTGCGCTAACAAGCCGGCCGGTGCGACGGCATTGAGTTCAAAGCTGCTGACCGTCATGGCAACGTCAAATTTCCAGGCAAACGCTGAGTCACCGACGGTGAACTGCACGGTCTCGCCGCCGGTTACGTTGACAGCCTTGGTATTTGGCGTGATGGCAATAGTACGTTGCGCCGCCTGGGTCGGTACCGCGGTACCGAGCAGATAAGCATACTTCTTATCGGCACTTTCTTGCGCCAATACATTACTGCTCAAAGCGAGCAAACTCAAGGCGGCTATCCATTGCGTGGTTTTCATTGTTACTTCTCCGAGCGGGGCGACTTGCTGGTGTTTCGAGAGGACTCGATTATTGCTCAACAAGTAGCTATTGTTTATATTTTGATTCATTTTTTAGCTGAATCGACGGCATGCACGCACTATATGCGAGAAATTAGTCCAAATAAAGCTCTCCCGCAACAATTCATTATTGCTAAAATAAGAATTATAAGCTTCAATCAACAATCATTCCGCCGCCGGCTTGCTGCTGAAAATGCTGGTCTGCCTAAGTGGAATGCAGTAGCATCTGAGCTCTTTTGTTTTACAACGATCATTGCCGCATGCTTGCCCACGTCTTCGCGCTCACCACGCCCCTCCGATCGCGCCGCCTCAGCCTGCTGAGCGCGTCGGCAGCCGTCTTGCTGATGTTGGCCTGCCAGTCGCCACCGCCGCCTTCAAGCCCAAGCAAGACGCCATTGCTACCGCCTTCCAGCCGACCGACGAGCCCGCCGACTGCTGGCCAGCCCCCCGCCACACCGCGTGAGTTCCGCGCCGTTTGGGTATCGACGGTGGCCAATATTGACTGGCCAAGCCGGCGCGACCTCAGTAGCGAAAAGCAAAAAGCAGAAATCCTCACCGTGCTCGATCAAGCCGCCGAGATGAAGCTCAATGCCATCGTTTTGCAAGTGCGGCCAGCAGCCGATGCGATTTATCCCTCGGCCATCGAACCGTGGTCTGAATTTCTGACCGGAGAACAAGGACGTGCACCGCGCCCTTATTACGACCCACTGCAATTTTGGATAGAACAGGCACACCAACGTGGCTTGGAATTACATGCTTGGTTCAATCCCTACCGCGCGCGCAGCGCAGGTGCCAAGGGTAGCGTGGCAAAAAATCACATCAGCCGCAGCGTACCCGGTGTGGTGCGCCAGTACGGTGAGTTGCAATGGATGGATCCGTCGGAACCGCAGGCGATGGAACAAACTCTGCGTGTCATCAGTGACGTCGTTCACCGCTACGACGTCGACGGCATTCATATCGACGATTACTTCTATCCCTACCCGATCAAAAATGCCAGTGGCGCGGAAGTCGATTTTCCCGATGATGCGAACTGGAACCGTTATCTGCAAAGCGCTGGCACACTTAGTCGCGCCGACTGGCGGCGCACGCATGTTAACAACTTGGTCGAGGCGCTCAACCAGATTGTCCACCGAGAAAAAAGTTGGGTGAAATTTGGTATCAGCCCGTTTGGCATAGGGCGACTCGATCGCATGCCCGCCGGCATTACCGGATTTAGCCAATACGATAAATTGTATGCCGATGTGGAACTGTGGTTGGCGCAAGGCTGGCTCGACTATCTGGCACCGCAACTGTATTGGCCTATCAATCAAACGCCGCAGGCCTTCAAAGTATTGTATGACTACTGGCAAGCGCAAAATTCGCAGCAACGCCATATTTGGCCTGGCCTGTACACCAGTCGCATCGACCAAAGCGAGCGCTCTTGGAGCGCCGATGAAATTCTCAATCAAGTCGAGGTCTTGCGCGAACGTTCAGGCGACGGACATATTCATTTCAGTATGATCAGCTTATTACAGAATCGCAAAGAGATACGCCAGCGACTGGCGACCGAGAAATATGCAACGGTGGCCGTGGTACCTGCCTCGCCTTGGTTGGAAAGTACCAACTTGGCCGCCCCACAATTGCACTTGCATGCAGATCAGCAATCACTGCGAGTGAATTTGGCCGACCCTGAGAATACCCGTTGGTTAGCCGTGTGGCGACGTAGCGATGAACAATGGTTGCTCAGCGTACAGAGTGCGCAGCAACTACAAGTCGACATCACACTGCCAGCTAAGGCCAAGACGAAGGAAATCAGTATTACGGCGATCAGTCGCTCCGGCCAAGAAAGCCTGGCCAGCAGCCTGACGCTGATACACTGAGTTTAATTGGCAAAGCTCAATTTCGCTGCGATAAAATTCGTGCCTACCTAAAAAAAATGACACCGATCCATGTTAAATGATCGGTGCCAATTGGAAAGAATTAAACAGCACAACTCCATATCAGACCGATATGGAACCGCGCTCTGCATCACGCCACTGCTGCTTGCTTCTCGGCATCCGGCTGTGCGTAAACTTTATCATTCGGTGCAGTACTGACCCAGCGTTCGCCGCCCTTCATATATTTCTTACGTTTATCGCCCATTAAAGCGCGCAACTCACCAATACTCAAACCGGTTTTTTCATGCATACGTATCAAAACATATGGGCTGACCATCACATGAAAATTACGAATTTTGCTGATCACATGCGGCTTCAATTCCAAGAAACGACACAGGCTTGCATCGTTTTTTAATTCCAATTTTTCCAAAATAAAATTGAGCAAATTGTTCGGATCGTAATTGAAAAAATTGGTGTTGGTTTGGGTCTCTGTTTGCATGGTCCACTCCTATACAGTTAAAAAATCCATTGCCGATTGAAAATCAAAATGATTGACACATTTGGCAATATGAAAGATATTGATCGCGCTGAAAAGCGCACGACTGCCTCCGACATGAAGATAGCAAGCAAACTTCTCATGCCATCAATGGGTCGTGATCTCAACACTGATCAATATAGATTTAATGTTGTACAACGGCTGGAAAGCAAAAATCGCCGCCTGTTTCGCATCGGTAACACTGTCGATCAGCCTCCGCCTCTTGTCACTGATTCCGAAATGAATAACAAATTTCAACGGCCGACAATATTTTCAATGTAGGTTGCACTCACATCAAATTGCATACGTCACTCTACTCAATTTTTAGGAAAATAAATGTAAGAAAATTCCGAAAATATTGCCGATACCAACAGAAATTATTGAGTATGGTTATTTCTTAATTGTCGCGACACACAATGAAGCGACATCGCATTATCAGTTGAGTAATTTTCGCACTGCCTATCTGGGAAAAATTTGGGAGTTACTCACAGAGAACTTAGCGAATTTTGACTGAAAATAAAATGCTTCAACAGTAGGAAAATTCCGACTATTCTCTTTTTTTTCGTTTTATACTGTACGAAAAAAAACGCTGGTCTGAAAAATAAATGGCGGGAAATTTCACCTCACTAAACACGATGATGATATTTTTTGAGGATATTTTTATGTAGACTGATTGACTGCAATTTCGTTTTTTAGTACCAGTCCTATTACTTTTTACGCATTAGTAGTCATAGAACTATATAAGCTCGGCGTACATTTCGGTATCGTTCAATCTTTGTTGCAATATTGCCCGACATTTTCCGGCACACGGATCATGTTTCCGGCAATCAAGGGGATTCAGAAAAGATGAACAAGAGCACGATTATCAGTATTGCCAGCATGTCAGCATTACTGGCAACGGCGGCAACGATGTGGTCGGTCTCGCAGATCGCTTCCCTGCGCACCGAAAAAAGTGAACTAAATCAATTAAAACAAACCGCACGACAAGCCCTCGACCGTGCCACCAGCACCATGCATGCGGCGAGCGTGAGTCTGCTTACTCTTGAACAACTGAATCTTCCGCCTTGCTCAGACGAACATCGCGAAGCGATGCAAAAATTAAGCTTCAATGCAACCCATTTTGAAGCCGTGTCCTATATTGAAAATGGCGCGGTTAAATGCGATTCTTGGGGCAACATTTCACCCCAACAAACCATGCCGCAAACTGAAATGCTCAGCGATGACGGTTTGCTCATCAGTTTTAATCAACCCTTTCCTGGTGCGATGACGACATGGCGTTCATCGCACTATATGCTGCAAATAAACCCTTTACGATTCACCGATCTCGGTGTACCCGCTGATACGCAGCTATCGGTTTACTACAATGATGAAAAAATAGCGGAAAAAACGACTAAGCTGAGCAAGTCAGGCGCAACGGACGACTACGCGGCAAATCTGCAGGCCGGCCACTTCGCCGTCGCCATCAACAAACCGCGCGCGGCGGCAAGCGCGGCCGTGCGTGAGCAAACCATCTTATTGTTGCCGTGGGCAGCAGCGATGATCGCCTTAATTCTGCTCGCCATCGTCGCGAGCGTGCGTCGTCGACTCTCTTTCATAGGCGAACTGAAACATGCTGTTGCCGAAAAGCGATTCGTTAATCACTACCAGCCAATTATCGATCTGCGCAACGGTCGCTGCATCGGTGCAGAGGCCTTGGTTCGCTGGCAACGGCCGGATGGTAGCTTGGTTCGGCCGGATTTGTTTATACCTTGCGCCGAACAACATGCCTTGATCGCGGCGATTACCGACATCGTCATCACCACCTTGATCAGCGATTTACAAGAATTTTTACGCAGCAACCGTGACTTCCATATTGCCATCAATGTCGCCCCCGAAGACCTCAAGTCCGGGCGTGTGCTCGATGTGCTGGCCACGCAGTTGGCCGCCGCTGAGATCAACGCCAATCAGATTTGGATTGAAGCAACTGAACGTGGCACGCTCGATATCAAGCATGCCCGTGCGACTATATTACGGGCACAGCAAGCCGGACATACTGTGGCCATCGATGACTTTGGTACCGGCTATTCGAGTCTATCGTATTTGCAAGAAATCCCGCTCGATGTATTAAAGATAGACAAATCATTCATCGACACCATAGGCAACGATGCGGCGACGAGCGAGCATGCCGGCGTCACTCCACATATCATCCACATGGCCCAGTCGCTGCGCTTGAAGATCGTCGCGGAAGGCGTGGAAACGGCGCGACAAGTCGACTATTTACGTGCCCGCGGCGTGGAATACGCGCAGGGTTGGTGGTTTTCCAAAGCCTTATCGGTGCATGAATTTCTCGCGTATCACGCGCGCACGGATGGCCATGAAGCATCCTCAAGCCTGGACCTGCCGCGCCCTGCTCGGCCCTATTCAAACAGATTGACGCATGTCTGAACGTGCGCAGTAACAAGGGAGTAAGCCATGAGTAAAATAATGATCGTCGACGACCATCCAGTCATACTGATCGCTTTGCGCGCACTGTTTGAACAGGATGGCCACGACGTGATTGCGGAAAGCAATAATGGCATTGATGCACTGACCGAGGCCAAACTATTGTTACCGGATTTACTGGTGCTCGATCTGGCGCTGCCAACCTTGGATGGCCTCGAGGTGATTGCGCGACTACGCTCGCATGACATGGCCGTACCGGTACTGGTGTTTACCTCCCATAAGCCCTCGGTGTTCATGCGCCGCTGCCAACGTGCCGGTGCCTCCGGCTTCGTTTGGAAGCAAGGTGATTTGCTCGAGGTCAGACACGCAGTCAATACCATCCTGTCCGGTCACACCTATTTCCGCCGCCCGCATGACCTGCCGCTGATACCGAACGACACCGAGGAAATCGAAGTTGAATTACTCGATCACCTCAGTAACCGCGAATTCCGTGTCTTGCAATGTCTGACCGATGGCATGCTCAACAAAGATATCGCCAAATCGATGATGCTGAGTGAAAAAACCGTCAGTACCTATAAAACCCGCCTGCTTGCCAAACTTAAAATGCAATCTCTGCTGGAACTCATCGAGTTCGGTAAGCGCAATGACGTCACCAATATCATTTGAGCATGTACATGGCGATCTTGCTACGCTGCTGCCTCGGTTTCATGTTTGCCATATGGCAAACTTCAAGCGTCGCCGATGCTTTGGAATCCGGTACGCCGCTGAACGTATTCGGTCGCAGTCAGATTGAGCATGTCGATTTTCACCTGTCAGGGAAAAACTGGACTTGGCTAGGACAAAAACGCCAGCTGACCATAGGCACAGCCTTACCTGATTCCGCGCCATTTGAAGTTGCCACTGGAGATACGAATTACGAAGGCATCACGGCCGACTATATCGATTTGCTTGGAAAATTAATGGGCGTGCAAGTTCGCGTACTGCGTTTTAATAGCCGAAGTGCCGCCTTGCATGCACTGCTGGACGGTCGCATTGATTTACTCGGCAGCGCTAACCAAGGCAATACCAAGCATCCTGAGCTCATGCTCTCAGCCCCTTATGTGAAACAAGATGTGGTCTTGCTGCGCAGCTTAGAGCAAACCGATACCAAGACGATGCCACAACGCATAGCCTTGTCGGCTTACCTGCCGCTCGACGACTATTTGCCCATCTGGTACCCGCATTCGGTCGCCCACACCGTGGCCAATAATCGACGCGCCATGGCCGAGCTGGCATACGGCGCAGCCGATGCCTATCTGGCCGATGATATTTCCAGTGACTACCTGATGCAAAAAAATTTCGACCAAGTTCGGGTGGTGGCACGCTTACCCAACCCACTGGTTGGTTTGAGTTTTGCCATGCGTAAAACCGATGTCGATCTGCTCGAGAGTATCAATCAAATTCTCGCTGCGCTCACGCCCTATCAAAACAGCGATCTGCTCAAACAATGGGGGGTACGCACGCATACCCAGAGCGGTGCGAGCTTGGATCTGAATCCAAGGGAACAACGTTGGTTGGAAAAAAATCGCTCCCTGCGTCTGTACGTCAACAGTTTGTCGGCACCGGTGGCTTTTTTCGATGATGACAAACAATTTCAGGGCATCACCGCCGATATCCTGAGCCTGATCAGCGAACGTACCGGTCTGCACTTCGAAATTAAAAACATTGCCGCGGCTGAAGAAATCGTCGATCAGGTGGAGGCCGAGGCCGGCGCGGCCATTTGCATGCTCAACGTAAGCGAAGAACGGCGCCGCAAAATCGACTTCACCCATCCGTTTTTGAGCGATATGTTTGTGCTGGTGGTGCGAAAATCTGAACACAAAGTCCGTGGGCTCACTGATCTGACTGGCCGCTCCTTGGCGATTAACCATGGCAATCCGCTGTTCCCACTGTTACGCAAAGACTATCCGCACATTCGCTTAGTGCTGGTTGACAATGCGACCCAAGGACTACTGCGACTCAAGGAGGGGAAAGTCGACAGCGTGGTCTATCCACAAATCGGTATCGATTACCTGATTCGACATTTTTTCAAAGATGAGCTCCAAGTCGTTGCCGCCGTCGATGACATGCCGGTACATATGGGATTTGGCGTCCATCGCGATTCCGGCGAATTACTCACGATACTCAACAAAGCCATACTCAGCATCCCGCCCGACGAATTGCTGACAATTACCCGACGCTGGCGCCAAGAACCGCACTCGACCTTAAGCACATGGATCAATTACCGCACCCATATTTACCAAATTGTCAGCGGTGCGCTGTTGATACTGCTGGCCTTCCTCGGCTGGATCTTGTACCTGCGCCGCCAAATCGCCCGCCGCAAGAGCGCCGAAATCAAGCTCAATGATCAGCTCGCCTTCATGCGCTCACTGATAGACGGCACCCCCCACCCCATCTATGCCACCGATGTCAACGGAAATCTGAGCTTGTGCAACGCCGCCTACCGCCGGTTTTTTCTCGATAGTGCAGGCAACGAGCAGGCACATCAGGTCTTGCCAGAATTTGCCCAACACTGTCGCCTATCCTTACAAACGGGCCAAGCCGCGTTACAAGACCTGTTCATCGACTTGCATGGAAAAAGCTATTGCGTCTACCATTGGGTGGTGCCGTACCATGATTCCTTCGGTGAATTAGTCGGCACCATTGCCGGTTGGGTCGACATGACCGAGCGCGAACATTTGCTGCAAGAATTGACCGCATCGAAATGCCGTGCCGATGAAGCCAGTCAGGCCAAGAGTATTTTTCTCGCAACCATGAGCCACGAAATCCGCACACCGATGAATGCCATCATCGGCATGTTGGAATTGACGCTGCGGTATGCCGATCAAGGCCGTTGGGATCGTTCGCAAGTCGAATTGGCGCACCATTCGGCACAGGCCCTGCTCGGTTTGATCGGCGATATACTCGATATCGCCAAAATCGAATCCGGCAAACTCGACCTGCAACCGCGCCGTACCAAACTGCGTGAGCTGCTGGAGTCGGTCGTCGCCGTCCTCGAAGGCTCGGCCAAAGAAAAATCTTTGACACTCACGCTATCCATCGCCGCACTCGGTAACGAAGAAGTATTGATCGACCCGCAGCGCTTGATGCAAATCGCGTTCAACCTGATCGGCAATGCGATCAAATTTACCGAACATGGCACTGTCAATGTCCGTCTCGACTGCGCGCCCTTAACTGATAATCGCTTAGCCTTGACGCTGAGCGTACAAGACAGCGGCATCGGCATCGGCATTGACGATCAAAAAAAATTGTTTCATCCTTTCTCACAAATCAAGCACGACAGCCAGGCCCGCGGCGGTACTGGTCTGGGCTTGGTGATCAGCCGAAAATTATGTGAAATGATGGGGGGCGAGCTGTCGTTGAGCAGTACGCCGGGCAAGGGTACACTGGTTGTGGTGAATTTGTCGGTCCCGAGTTTGGCCGGCCTTACTTCACAACAGCCGCCAGCACTGCCCGCCAAGGCAGTACCGGCTATGAGTGGTAAAGACCTCAAGCAGTTAACG
This sequence comes from Undibacterium sp. CCC3.4, assembly GCF_034347425.1. Classification (GTDB taxonomy): domain Bacteria; phylum Pseudomonadota; class Gammaproteobacteria; order Burkholderiales; family Burkholderiaceae_D; genus Undibacterium. The sequence goes on along the minus strand of NZ_CP133779.1, from coordinate 2,279,848 downwards.
GTGTTGGTGGTGGACGATAATAAATCGAACCGCATCGTACTCGAACAGCAACTCGAATTTCTCGGTCATCAAGTCAGTGTCGCGGCCGACGGCCGCGAAGCCATGCAACTTTGGTCACCAGGAAGTTTCGATCTGGTCATCACCGATTGCAATATGCCACATTTAAGCGGCTATGAATTGGCGCAGACCATACGCAGTATCGAAAACGATCTGCCCGATCTGTCGCCGACCACGATCTGGGGCTACACCGCCAATGCCCAGACCGAGGAAATCCAACGCTGTCAGAACGCAGGCATGAACGATTGTATTTTCAAGCCAGCCGGCTTGGAAGAACTGCGCACCAAGCTGGTCGCTTTTTTCAACCGTGTATCTCAAGCCGTCACAAACAAGGACAGCGCCAGCGAGCTCCAAGGCTGGAAAGCCCTGTGCATGGGCAATGATGCCTTGGCGGAAAAATTGCTCAAAGAAGTCATCAAAACCAATCGTCTCGATCTGCAGCAGTTACAAGCCGCAGCGGCGCTGCCCGACTTCCAACAAGTCGCAGCGCTGGTACATCGCATCAAAGGATGTGCGCGCATGGTTCAAGCCCAGCAGTTGGTGGAACTCTGCGAGCAGCTTGAAGATACTGTCAGCGATGCGCAGAGTGCCACGCGCATCGCTGACATCGTCACCGCATTGGAATGCGCCGTGCTGGCTCTGGAAACCGTGTTGCGCCAAGATTTGTCGACGCTGCTGAAAGCCAGGGAAGCACAGATTTAATCCAAGCGGTTTGCCCGCCGGAGGCTGCTTGTCTTGACGTCCTCCCCCACCTCAGAGGTATGCCGGAATGAAGCAGATCAACCCGCGTCGCCACGAAAGCGCTCGATGGAATAGCCAACCATATCAGGAAAACTGGCACGTCGTTCATATTGATGGCGCAACAGCTTGCTTTCATCACCCTCGGCGACGATATATTCGATATCAAGCAATGCTTCTTCACTATTGAGCGCACGTGCATGCGGGCGAATTTTTTCAATAGTGGCAGCGATATCATCACGCAATGTGCGGCGTTGATAATCACGCGCATCAACCAATTGCGCCTCGAAACCGAAACGAGCGGCCTCAAAACGATTGTAATCATAGACCAAATAGTCTTCCTCGCACACAGCCGGCTCGCCGCCAGTCAACAGGTAACGACACAATGCCTGCAAGTACGCCGCCAAAGCCGCGGCACGTTCGACCGACAATGGGGTGTCGCAGACGCGTAATTCAATCGTGCCGAATTCCGGTTTAGGTCGAATATCCCAATAAAAATCTTTCATGCTCGTGAGTATTCCGGCGCGCAGCAATTTATCGACATGCTCGCTGCAAAATTGCTGCCAATTGAGTATGAACGGTGCGCGTCCCGACAAGGGAAATGCTGAAATCGAATTCAGGCGCGCCGAGTGGTAGCCGGTATCAGTCCCTTGCACGAACGGTGAATTACCCGACAAGGCTATGAAATGCGGCACGTAGCGATTGAGGGCATGCAGTAGAAACATGGCCTCATCACCGCTACTGCAGCCGATGTGAATGTGTTGACCAAAAACCGTAAACTGTTGCGCCAGATAGGCGTAACGTTCCGATACTTTTTCATAGCGTGCCAGTTGAAAAATCCGCCGATCTGACCACATCTGAAATGGATGCGTACCACCACCGGCAATGCCAATATCAAGCGTTTTCGCTGCGCCCAACAGGGTTGTGCGCATGGCGCGCAATTGCGTGAGCAATTCCTGATACGAGAGGTGAACCGTGGTCGCCACCTCGATCATGCTTTCAGTAATCTCGGGTGTGACCATGCCAGGAAATACGTCTTGCTGCAATAGATCAAGCAGTGCAGGACTGGATGGAGATAAATCAAAACTCGATAAATTTATCAACTGCAATTCCAATTCCACACCCATGCTCAATGAATCGGAGTGTTTAAATTTGTTCAAAGTCATTGTATTTCTCCTCGATGAAAAGTTCCGCGTGCACACTCGCCCAAATACGATGCCGATGACCATAAGGCCGATCTGCTCTTCGGTTGCACGAAAAATCAAATCCATCGGTATGCGCTGCAGCGATCTGCCAGCCTATTTTTTTGTAAGCAACACTGCTCAGTGTCGTATGAGGAACGAAAGATCTTTATCGATGATAAAAATCTTTTTCGCACTCGCGTTTCGGCAGCTGTTATCAGCCTTCTTCAGCTTTACTTTGGAGCGTCACCAGCATCTTTGCTTTGTTGACGATAGAGAAATTGATATGGCAGGCCAGCGCCGTCAGTGAGCGAATGACCCGTTTATTGCAAGCCGATCAACACCTGATCAGCTATGCGATTGCCATGGAGCGCAGCGAGCGCCGGTTTCTGGTGATGCGCACCGAGAAATGACGCTGCTCCAGCACTACCGCAGGGCAGCGCATTCAGCCTTGCAAATTTTTCTGCAAGGCCATATACAAGATGCCGTACTCACTGCGCAATGGAATGAGTACAGTTCAGACAGTTTGGCGGCACCGGAAGCGCTGCGGTGAGGGATGACGCGCAGGCCTATGCCAAACTCGAGGCCACTATAGCACATCTAAGCTGGTGCGGGAAAATGCAGAAATTGGGAGAAAATGGGCGTCACGCAGGAAAAGCCAGCATACTCAGCGCATTGCAGCAAGTGCATCCGGGTCTATCGAAAAAAAGCGGGCCTGAGCCCGCTGTTGACCAAAGAAGATACCGACTTAAAATTTATACCCAACCGATACCAGCGCCACGAGAGGATTGAGCGTGAGGCTAGTGTTGGCTTTGGTTTGTACATTCGATGGCGTCATCCCGGTAATGTCAGCCTTGGTTTTGAGTGGGACATAGGACAAAGAAAATAGTAGCGACCAATTTTTATCAAGCTGGTAGGTAGCACCAATATTAGCCACCGGTGCCCATGAAGAACTGAGATCAGCCGTGGCCGTGCCACCAGACGCCGCTTGAAAACTGTTTGATAATTCGATGTTTGAGTAGCGAACGTAAGTTACGCCGGCACCGACAAAGGGACGAAAAGCACTGGTCGCGCTGCCGAAATACCACTTACCAAGCAAAGCGGGACTCCATTGTTTTGCCGTGCCCAACACCCCTAAACCGGCCAAAGATCCGGCCCCAGTCAGCGTGAACTTCGGCGGCAGACCGGCATCGAGTGTCATAGCCATATTATCACTGACAAAATGGGTCAAACTGAATGCCAAGGTATTGGCATTGCCAACACTGGCACTGGAATTCGGAATGGTTCCGGCCATCGATGATGGCGCGGTGCGCTTCAATGGTTCACTGGAATCGTTGGGTTGAATATAAAACCAACCGACATTGAAAACCGTGTCGCCAGCTGATTGGGCTACTGCACTGCTTGCCATGAATGAAGAGCCAGCAATGAAGGCGAGAGGGGGAAGGATACGGGAAAGTGTTTTCATGTCTCGATTAATATAAATTATTGAATGTTTAAAAAAATGCTCAACAAGGACTAGCCGGCGCTGAAGAAAATAAAACTTATTGCCACTTATTTGACAAGCAATACAGGACAGGCGATGTCAGTTCCAATATACAAACTCGAACGCGGCAATGAAATGGGACGAGTACTAAAATCGATTAAAATGCGTGCGAACTCGTATGGAAATGGCAAATTTACATACAAATACTGCCTGCATCAACAGAGAAAAAAATGGCGCTCAGAGCGGGCAACGCTGCTCGCTGCGATAGTCAGCTACCAGCAATTTCCCGGCAATAATCTCTTGCCGTGCTTGATTGACGCGTTGCTCCACCTGGCTTGAAATCAGCGCACGATTATCTTTATCTAAGGCCCAATCCACACCGCGTTCTTTGAGACCAAGGTTTTGCACACCAGCGCGCCAAGTGCCATTTTTTACCTGCATGAAATTGTCGTAAACGGCGACATCAATGTTTTTCACCATCGAGGTCAACATCGTGCCCGGATATAAATGATTTTGATTAGAATCGACGCCGATCGCATAGCGATTTTTCTCCTTGGCCGCCTGCAAAATTCCGGCACCACTACCACCGGCCGCCGCGAATACCACATCGGCACCGCGCACAAACTGTGAACGTGCAATATCACTGCCTTTGGCTGGATCATTCCAGGCAGAGATCGTGGTACCGATCATGTTTTGTGTGATCGTGATTTTCTGGTCGACTGCTTTGGCACCTTGTACATAGCCACAAGCAAAGGCACGGATGAGTGGGATATCCATGCCGCCGATAAAGCCGAGGTGTTTGTTTTTCGAAACCAAGGCGGCTGCCATGCCGACCAGATAGGCACCCTCTTGTTCTTTGAAAATGATGGAGTTGATGTTGTCGCCGTTGGCAACGGCATCAATCAAGAGAAATTTTACGTTTGGAAATTCTTTGGCGACGGCCTGTACCGCTTGTGCCTGTGAAAAACCGATCGCGGCAATCAGATCGGTTTTACGTCGCGCCAAATTGCGCAGTACTTGTTCGGTCTGCGCTTCCTGACTGATCTGCACTTCGAGATAGTTGATGCCCGTGTCTTTTTTAAAGCGCTCGGCACCGGTCGCGGCCGATTGATTGAAGGATTGATCAAATTTCCCGCCACCGTCATACACCAGCGCGAGCTTGAGATCGGCTGCTTGCGCGGCAGTAATTTGCCATACAAGATAGAACATCACGCTGCTGGATGCACATTTTCTTCGCTGCTTCATCAGATTTACGCGTGAAACCTCAGCCTTCAGGCCGAGGAGGCAGAGCGCGGAACGCGCAGCGTTCCTTGCTTTGGTGGCGTGCCTGTCACGTCCATGTTTGCCACCAGTGAATAACTATACCCATCTGCACGCTGAATGATCTTGCAGTGCTTATGCGATATGCCTTGTACGACAGATTCTTGCGTTTGTATGTTGAAACTGCCACTTGCGCGAACTGCTACGCGGCCTATGTACTGGCCGGTTTTCTTCCCTGTCGGAAGGCACTGTCGGTAACAGTACGGTCAAGCAAGCGTATAGCAAACGGGAACAGGCGATGCACGCGTGCCCGGCCTGCTGCGAGCAGCTTGCGCGCCCGTTTTTCGCTGCATGGCATCAGCGGTTCTTGTGTTCTGCTTAGTACAAATACAGCCATTTTTGTATCTCCAATATGAAATAGCAGATGTAATCTGCACTTCCCTATGCGCTTACGCGCCTGGTGACGGGCATCTGACGGTGCCGCTCCCCTCGACAATGTCACAACGCAGCTTCGGTTCGGAATGCTCACCCGCACTCTCCGATGACCCTTGCAGCAGAACGTTTCGTGCTTACCCTATGCTTGTCTGCTTCTGCTGCTTGCAGAGCTTGGAACTGAGGAAGCATTCCAAGCTGCGTCTTGTACTTCGTTGCAACGTAGCGCGATGCGTTGCGCTCAGTCTGGTCAACCGAGCTTTTTCAAGCTCCGGCCTTGAGAGGCTGTCGCAAAAGCGTAGTGAGTCGGTATCATTACCCTGACTGGTGGCCACGTCATTCCTGCGCGCTTTTGGCAGGAACCCAGCGGCGTTCGTGCTTAACTGAAAATGCCAGAAATTGTGGCATTTTCAGTGTAAAAAACGACGCTGGGTTCCCGCCAAAAGCATGCGGGAATGACGAGGTATGCGGTGTTTCAGGTGTAAAAAACGTCCATCAGGCTTTTGCGACAGCCTCTTGAGGCCGGGGTAATTGACGACCATAATTTTTTTCCTTATTTGAAATGGTATTTCACTGTGATAATCCAGCCATCTTCGATTCCGGCCACACCGAGCTTGTGGTTCGCGTAGCGATAACTGAGCCCGGTGCTGATATCAGCTGCGATTTTCCACCACAAGGAGACGGCACCATTTTGGCCGCTGCGATGGCCGGTGACGATGCGATCCGGTTCAGCCATCGTCAAGAATTGACTGCGTCTGGAAAACTCGGTTTCGTGCCACTGCGTCACAGAGAGTGCCTGTCCGGCCAAGCTGAAGTCATAGCCGGCTACGTAACCGGCCATACCACCATTGAATTGCGCACCAATACCCGATTTGAATTCTTGATGCACGCCAAGAAATGGCTTGATCCACAGCTTGCCTTCCGACAATTCAGTCGACAAGCCGAACACGCGATTCTGGTCGAAAAAATCTTTATCGCGCAGATCATAGATCTGAGCATAGGCGAACAGAGGAACACCGGCGATCTTGCTTAATTGATGACGGCCGACCAGCTTGAGCACGAAACGACGATTGCCACGTGGATCGCGCTCGTAGTCATTGGCATGATGTGGGTTTTCGATATCGGCAAAGCCATATAAATCGCCCCACTCACCGAGCTTTCCAGCTTCGATTTCGAGATAGGTGAAATGTGCTTTTTGGCCGATAGGCCCGACGTTGCTGCGCGCAATCGTAGAGCCGCTCCAGTTGAGTCGATTCAGACTGGCAGTGAGAAAACCACTGGTCTGCGCGTATGTCAGACTACAGGCCGCGCTCAGTATGGCAGTCGAAAGCAAGCGTTTTATCACGTGTGGCTCCGTAAGAAAATCAAAAGCTATAGGACGCGGCGAGATGGAAATACCGGCCAATCGCACCGGCTTGATGTAATGAGGGGTTATACGCGGTGCTGCTCCCGCTCACGGTGCCGATAGCTGCATAGGTTTGCAAATCGAGCGGTGGCGACTGGTTGAATAAGTTGGTGATGGCAGCGCGCACACTCCAGTGTTTGTCGATTTGGTAGCTGGCTGAGAGATTAGTAGACAGAAAGCTTTCGACCTTGCAATACTGCTGCGGATAAGTCGCACCAAAAAAATAGTTGTTCGAGTTTTGCAGCGAATTTTCGCAGGTATCGTTTTTACCCTGACCGGCGGAAGGATCGAGGACGTTAAAGCCGCCTATCCAGTTAAAACTGGTGCTCAGATTGAACGGGCCGCGATCATACGCCAGCGTAACTTGTACGCGATCACGTGGATTGCCGGTGTCACCGGAGTAAATAGTCGGTCCGTGGGTGCCAGCGAGTTCATAAGAGACACCGTCTATGCGCATGCGATAGCTGAGTGTATGGGTCCATTGCAGCTCGGCCGTAAGCGCAGCAGCGTCACTGAGACGATGACGGAAGCGGCTGCCAAATTCGAAGCCGGAAGTGCTGATCGCATTGGCATTCACATAGGCCGAGGTGGCGTAGAGGATAGGGCCGACGGCCGGCGTGCCCATATAACTGCCACCTTGCCCATCAGCGATCAAGGTCGGCTGCGCGGGGCCGCGCACATACTCGGGGCGGTAGCCGGACAAGCCGGATTCGCTGGCGATCAAATCTTTGATTTCGATACGGTAGTAATCAAGAGTGGTGCTCCAGCCTTGCACCGGTTCGAGTATCAAGCCGAGCGTGAGTGCCTTCGACTTTTCCGGTTGTATGTTCGATGTCGTCACCTGTAGGTAGGGTGGTTGGAAATTACAGGCGTTGATGACATTGCCCGCAGTGGCGGTATTGCCATCGCTACACGTAAGCGGGTCGTTGATGGCATTAAACTGAAAGCGTGAGCCGGCGCTTTGATTTTCCGTCGGTGCCGGCGCACGAAAGCCGTGCGAATAAGTACCACGCAGACTAAGCGCATTGGTCGGGGTGTATTTGAAACCGAGTTTCGGGGTGGTGGAATAGCCGTAGGTATCGTAATGATCAAACCGTAAGGCGGCCTCGAGTTCGAGCTTGTTACGCACTGGTGCATACAGCTCGGCATAGACGGCGGCATTTTTCTGGCGGCCGAACGCATAGACGGCGGAACCACTATCAAGCTGGCCTAGCGCGAATTGTTGCGGTGCCGGTGAGGCGAGATTGCGGTACTGATAGCTGCCACCGACCAAGAGCACCAAGGGCCCGCCGGCCAGTTCATATAATGGCCGCTGCCCACGCGCTTCGATAAAGTGCAATTCACTGGTCTTACTGATGCCTACCGGCGGTGCCAAGGCGGCCATCATGGCAGGAGAATTATTGCCCGTGATTTGGAACGGCTGGGGGTCGTGCAAGAGGCCGAGCAAGCGAGTGCGGCTGATGTAATTGTGCATGTCTTGGCGCATGTCAACGCGTGTCAAACCGAGCGCGGCGCTGACATCCCAAGCACCGAGACTGCCGTTGATTTCACCGACCACACGCAGCGTCTTGCTGTCGTTATCTATCGTCAGCGGACCAAGATCAGGCAGATAGCCATACACATAGGCAGGGCCTGAAAAGGGGTTACCAGGATAGCCGGCTGGCACGGCGAAATCGGAGACCGCCCCGACCTGATATGGCGTGATCCCAGGCCCCAATGCAACATTGCCGGGGTAAGACGGATGCGGGAAAGTAGGAACGCTACCAACCACGACACGGGTGCGACTTTGGAACAGCGATGCCTTGAGATTCCATTCCCAGTCATCGCGCAATTTGCCGCTCACACTGGCGAGCAGGTTGAGGTGCTCGCTTGGTGCTTGCAATTGGTACCAAGGATCGGTGTAAGTACACTGGCCGGCCTTGAGTGCCGCCAAGCCGACGCAGCGCCCCGGATAAAAAGAGTAGTTAGCCGGATTATCGATATCGGCCGCGCCATTAGCCCCGACCACCCCGTGCGGATTAAACAAATACGGTGTTTGAATGTTGGGCTGAGGAATGAGACTATTGACCGCGCCGGGCGTCAGATGCATGCCGCCCTGACCACGCCAGTCGCTGCGGCTCCAGTCTTGGCCGCTGCGTTGGCTTAATGCGATCGAGCCCTGAGAGCGGTATTCGATGCCGCCGTAAGCATTGTACCCATCGCTGGCGAGGTTGCCGAAGCCATGGATCAACGAAGCGCGCTGTGTCGTACCACCACCCTGCTCGCTCGTGCCGACTTCGGCCGTGATGCGGGAACCGAGGTAGCTTTTCTTTAAGATGACATTGACCACGCCGGCAATCGCATCGGAACCATAAATTGCCGAGGCACCGTCTTTGACGATGTCGATTCTTTCGACCGCTTCAAAGGGAATGCTGGTGATATCGACGAATGGACGTTGGCCATCGTCGGCCAAGGGATAGGCGGCGAGCCGATGACCATCGATGAGTATTAAGGTCGCGCCGACGTTGAGACCACGCAAAGAAATACCACTCGCGCCTGACGCGAATGCACGTCCGAAACCTTGACTGAGTGTGCCTTGGCCATTCGCGGTAATATTGCGTAGTACTTCAGACACCGTGGTGTAGCCCGATTTCTTCAAGTCGTCGGCGCTGATACTTTGTATTGGGCTCGAGCCTTCTTTCTCAGCGCGCCGTATGTGCGAACCGCTGATGATCACTTGCTGTTGTGCAGCTTCTGCAGCGATGTCTTGCTGAGCCACAGCAGGCGGTACGATGATCGTGGGAAAAGCGAGCGCGACGGCCGTTTTTTTTAATTCCATGAACAAATCTCCTTTGGAAGTACAACAAACCAACAGAAAAATGCTTACATCAGACAACTAAATGGATCGTCGCAAGCGACGATGAAAAAAACTCTGGAAGGGGTTTGCATCCCCTCCCATCGGGTCGCTCCTTCGTCGCTCACCGGCCAAAAGAGGCTGTCGCAAAAGCCTGATGGACGTTTTTTACACCTGAAACACCGCATACCTCGTCATTCCTGCATGCCACAGCCTCGTCATTCCCGCATGCTTTTGGCGGGAACCCAGCGTCGTTTTTTACACTGAAAATGCCACAATTTCTGGCATTTTCAGTTAACCACGAACGCCGCTGGGTTCCTGCCAAAAGCGCGCAGGAATGACGTGGCCACCAGTCAGGGTAATGATACCGACTCACTACCCTTTTGCGACAGCCTCTGAAGGCCGGGGTTTCAAACCCTAGTCAGATTTTTGATGGCTCAAGTGATGACGACTGAATGCCTGAACAAACTTTGGCATAGGAAGGAAGGAATATCTATCAGACAAGCCCGAAATAATGAGGGGAATGAGTCAGACAAATACTAAAATTGAAATTATCTAACAGGCGGTGGCGTTGAAAGTAGGCTTGCGAAGTCGCGCAGCATGGCCGCTGCGCCAACATGTCTTGTCATGCCGCTAGCGCTGCGAAGATATGATTATTGTGAAGAAGAAATTAAACCCATTTCCATCGCATATTTGAACAGATCGGCTTCGCGTTCTATACCCAGCTTTTTCATCGCACTCGATTTCTGCGAACTGATGGTCTGCTTGCTTCTACTCAACACCTCGGCGATTTCCGTCACACTTAAACCGGATGTGTAATAGCGCAGAATTTCGAGCTCGCGTTTGGTCAGCTCGCTTTTGCTGACGTTGCCACGCGTATTATTTTCCAATTCCTGCGCCATCGCCGCAATGGTTGGTGAGAAGTAACTGCCGCCGGCGGAGGCGACATGGATGGCGGGGATGAGATGCGTGGAATCATCCGATTTACTCAGAATACAACGGATGCCGGAGCGGATCAACGGGCGCAGCACGATGGGACTGTCGAGCATCGTCATGATGACAATTTTGAGCGCCGGATAACGGCGCTGAATAAATTCAAACAAGGCCATGCCATCGCCGTATTCGCCGCCAGGCATGGAATAATCAGTGACTAGAATATCGCAATTTTCTGTTTCCAATACCGCGATCAATTCGCTGGAATTTCTGACTGTAGCAACGACTTCTATGGTGGCCATTGCTTGTAGTGCTTGCCTGTTCCCGATCAGTATGGCCGGATGATCATCGGCAATGACGATACGAAGTGAAAACGTCGACATGTTTACCTTAAAGTGATTGAATAAAATGCTTATTGCGTGACACCATTATTAATTTAGCGTCGAGGCAGTGCTGCTGATCGCGGCTGGGCGCGCGAGCCTTTTCTTAAAGCAAGTTATTGATGGTTTCATCATTTCCACGTTTCCAAACCAAACGCATCGATTGTTTGCGCATGGCTGAAGCGAACATAAAATCATTGACGCTGACGACAAATTTTTTTGCATCATCTTCATCGAGTGACGCGTAGCTAGCAAGCAACTCTCCGATTTTTGCTGAGTGATTGAGCCCAGTAATGAAGTCTTTTGCATCGCCATATGATAAGTCAGCAAATTCGCGTAACAAACGATTTACTTTATCATCAGATCTGAGCTGCATGTGTTGCATCGGATTCCTGTCCATTAAATTCTGTAAAAATACTGCCAGCCTCAAGTGCGAGCGCGCGTCCCTATGTCGACTCTGCCATTGAGTAAGTACTATAAGCGTTCAACTGAAACAAATTAATAGTACAAATACTAAAATCAATATAATTTAATAGGACTGGATCGCATTTTTTTATTTACTTATTTTTTTTAAAAAAATTTCTGTGCACCGTTTGGAATCAGGCTATGTGTTAGCCCCGTTTTATTCAATGTATACTTGAATAAACGCCAAACATTAATTGATTCAATCCGATTAATGAAATGAAATTACTGAAATGCAATTACGTGATGTCGAAGCAGTTCGGCCTTATATCAGCAACAATCAGCGATCTACTATGAGTGAATTGAAACTAAGCAACGACATTCAAAATCTCAGCGTCTATCAACGCCGTTTTTTATTCGGCGGCAGTACGCTACTGACCATCGCCATTCTGGTAGCCTATGTGCTGGCCATCACCTCGAGCATACAAAATTATATTGCCGAAGGCGAAAGTGTTTACCTGACGCACAGAACACTGTTATTACTGGAAGTGTCGAAAGCAGAAAACGCCTTGCATAGCGATGTATTGGCAGCAGAAACGCCATGGGAGGATTGGCAAGAATCAGTCTATCATTTGAACGAAAAGCTGGTGCAGCACGGTGGCATGCTGCGCATTGGTGGCATGGGTAAAATCAATCCGCAACTATTGCTTGCCGACACCAATCACGCGAATGCGGCGCAACACTATGCAGCCATGTGCGCAGTGAGTGAAATTCTCAGTTACGAAAATTCCGCCAATTCAAGTGCCGATCCACGTCGCGTATCAGGGTATTTTTTCAATTTGGACCGTAGCTTTTTGTCGATTTTCCCACCGCCACCGACGAGCGCATCCGCCATTGCTCAGACACCAATACAGCTGCGTCGCTTGATTGCCGATATCACGCCGACCATCGACGAACTCGAGCTTCCCACTGTTGCTGCGGAATTAAAACAATCACGCCGCATCATTTGGCAAGCGCTGGCACGCGATCCCTTTTCCGGCATAGATAGTTTCAAACTGGTACAAGCGGCATTCAAAGACCGCTCGCCATTCGCGGTCATCGTCAGGAATTTTCCTGGAAGTATTATTTTCAAGCAACTGCATCAAACGCCTTATGATGGCAATTTCATGCTCATCGGTCCGCAACGCGAGTTGCTGTTCAGCACTTGGTTCAAGCAAGCCTCCGACCCAGGCCTGACTGAGCGCGTGCTGCAGTCAGACAGTTGGTTACAGAATCTCGATTCCTCTGCATTTTTTTACCATGATGGTATGTTCACCATCAGTGAGCCGCTGGGCGGGACTGGTTGGATTTTTGCGTATGCTTATTCGTGGCGCACCATACTTGAAGCAAAGCTATTCAGTATGCTGGCCTATACCAGCGGTGCCGCGGCGCTGATCGCCTTGCTCTGGTGTTTGGTGTTTATATTCGACCGACGGATTTTTATTCCTATCTTGCAACGTTCGGAACGCGTGTTTGAAAGTGAAGCACTGAACCGTAGCATTATCGCGCGGGCACCATTTGGTATCAGTCTGTTGTCCCTGCACGATGGCAGCGTCTTACTCAACAATGACACGATGGCGGCGTATGAAAATACCGAGCAACCGCTGTCGCAAAAAATGCTGGCCTTGTATGCGCAACAAACGGATAACCCGAGAGCACCGGTTGATGCGTATGATATGAGCTTGACCATGAGCGACGGCGATGAGCGGCATTTATTGGTCAATTTAGTCAATAGCCGCTTCCAAGCACAGGAAGTGTTATTGTGCCATTACGTCGATATTACGATTCGCAAACGCTTGGAACAAAAATTACAGGAAGCCAAGATGGCGGCCGATGCGGCCAACCATGCCAAATCGGTTTTTTTGGCGACCATGAGTCATGAAATTCGCACGCCACTCAATAGCATACTCGGCAACTTGGAACTTTTATCTCATTCCAGTTTGAATCAATTACAACAGGATAGGGTCGAACGGGTGGTCGCCTCGTCGCGTAGTTTGCTGGCAATTCTCAACGATATTCTGGATTTTTCCAAAGTTGAATCAGGGCAAATGTTTTTGGAAAATATTCACTTCAATGCCATCAGTTTGGTCGAGCAAGCGCTGGCAGATTTTGTGTACTTGGCCCAGGAAAAAAACTTGTCTTTATTTTTCACCGTCACACCGACTACTCCCCCATGCTATGCCGGCGACCCGACCCGGCTGCGACAAATTCTGCTCAATCTTTTGAGTAACGCCATCAAATTCACCGACCATGGTGCCATCAGCGTCACACTCAGTTATCGTGAACCACACTTAGTATTGCAAGTCAGCGATACCGGTCTCGGTATCAACCCAGCGCGGCAACAGCAATTATTTGCACCATTCATCCAAGCTGACAGCTCAACGACCCGGCTTTACGGCGGTACTGGTTTGGGGCTGGCTTTGTGCAAGCGTGTGATCGACTTAATGGGTGGCAACATTGTGCTCGACAGTGAAGAGGGGCGCGGCAGCAGCTTTACGGTCAGTATGCCACTGCTCGTGGCAGCCCACTGGCCGGCGCTGCCGCTCGGCTTACCCGCTCGGCTGCAGCTATGGTGCCCGCAGCGCACTTGGCAAGCCGCTTTACTCCCGCATTTCACGGCTTGGAATATCCATGTCACGCTGCTGTCTCATCCCGATCAAGTACAGGAAAAAAATGCTTTACTGGTGCGCGTAGGAACCGATTCCCGCGCAGCGGAAGCACGCATGCCATCACTGCACTCGTCCACTGGCTGGTTACTGGAATTGACAGAAAATGGCCCGCGCACGGCAATTCATGGGACCCGCCACACCTTGCTGTCATGCTACGCATTGCTAGCCTTACAGGCTAGCCTCATTGATATTGCCAGCGCCATGCACAACAAGCAGTCGTCGGCGCTACTGGCGGCGCTGCCTAACGCGGCCAAGCCGGTTTGGGATGGCGTGCGGGTGCTGGTGGTAGAGGACCATCCGGTGAATCTGATGCTGATTGAAGAACAACTGACCGTGCTCGGCTACCATATCACGGCGAGCGATTCGGCCGTCAATGCCTTGATTCTTTTCAATCAAAACAACTACGATGTCGTACTGACCGACCTCGGCATGCCCGGCATGAATGGCTATACCTTTGCGGAGATCTTACGTAAGCAAGGCGCGACCTTGCCCATCATCGCCATCACCGCCGAAGCCTCGGTGGAAGAGCACCAACGCTGCAAACAAGCCGGGATTGATGAAATCTTGTTGAAGCCTGTGAGTTTGGAGCAACTTGAGCGCGTCGTCACGGCGGCACTCAGCGCGCGTGCGCGCGGCGATTTCAAACTGGCGTATACGCCGGCAGCGCAGAGTTTGAGCGTAGAATTGCGCCAGGCCTTGTACCAAACCACACAATCTTCGCTGACGACGATCCGGGCTGCCGTCGCGACGCGTGAAGCGAGCAGCATCAAGGCGGAATTGCACTCCTTGCGCGGCGCCTTTGCCATGCTGAGGCAGACGCAGGTAGTGGCGGCGTGCCATGACTTCGATCTCTGCGTGCAGCGTGGTTTCAGAGGCAGCGAGGCGGCGCTGGCCGCATTAGAACGCTGCCTCGACGAGGCCTTAGCGCGTTGTTGAGGCAGTTGGCGGTGGTACGGTGACAGGGTCGAGCTCGAGATAGCGCCAGGCGGTAAAGTTGACCGGGTGGCGCAGGTAATTTTTTAACCATGGCTGTGTCAAATCGGCCGACAAGGGATGCAGGCGCAGCACCCAAGGATTGTAGCCGTGCACCAGTAACGCCATCTGCCGATACAGTTCACGGCGTTCTGGCGTGTCACTCATTTTAGCCGCTTGTTCATAGCGCTGATTAAACGCCGGTAAATTGAAGTGCGCATAATTGGCCCGCCCGATATTTCCACCATATAAAAGTTGATAGAAATTTTCTCCGTCCGGGAAGTCGGCAATCCAATTCGCTTCGGTCATTTGCACTTTACCCAAGCGTGCCGCGCGCAGAATTTCGGACATTTTGTCAGATTTGAAGCGTACCCGCAGGCCGAGTGCCGAGAAATTTTTGCGCCAGACTTCGTCACGCAGGCGACCGGTGGTACTGGCTTGCGTATGCATGAGCAATTCCAAGGGGCGGCCATCGGGCAGACGGCGATAATGATCGGCTGCGCGCGTGTAACCGAAGTGGTCAAGCAAGGCATTGGCCAACACCAGATCATGCCGCAGCGGACTGCGAAAGCCGGCATCATAGCCGAGCACGTTCGGTGGCAGCGGCGATTGCGCGGCAAGCGCTAAGCCTTTCTCTGACAATTCGATATCTTGTTGACTGTCATAGCTGAGCGCGATCGCACGGCGCAGGGCAATTTTTTCCGCTGTGTATCCGCCGATCACAGGGTCTTCCATGTTCATCCACATGTAATAGGTCTGCAAGGTGGGAAACAAGGCCAGCCGTATACCTTGCTGCTGCACTCGAGGTAATAATTTTCCTTGTTTCATGACCATGTCGGACAGCAAAGGCGGCACTTGTTCGAGGTAGTCAAATTGCCCTTCGAGGAAGCTGAGTACGCGCGTTTGTGGTTCTTCAACAATGGAAATGCGAATTTGTTGAATACGCGGCAAGGTTTTACCTGCCAGATCGGTGGCGATGGCTTGCTTGAGCGTATCGCCAGGGGCTGCCGTTTCAGCAAACACCACGCGGCGATAATCAGGATTGGCCTGTAATACCAAACGATAACTGCGCTGCCATTCACTGAGACGATACGGACCGGTACCGACTGGATGATTGCCGACATCGCTGCCATATTGCTCCACCACTTCACGTGCCAAGGCGGACACGGCATTGGTTGCCAAGATATATAAAAAATTGCTGTCTGGCGCATTCAAACGCAGTTGCAAGGTATACCGGTCAAGCACTTGAATACCGGCGATGTCGGGCGCATTAGCAAATTTTTTGCCGTTCACAAATTGCTTGGCGCGCCATTTCTCGTCGCCAACCAGTTTTCCTTCAAACATGAATAGCCACGGCGATTTCAAGCTTGGGTCATACAGTCGTCGTAGGCTGTAAGCATAATCGGCGGCGGTCAATTCGCGCGGACGGCCTTGAAATACCGGGTCGGGCGTAAAATGTATACCTGAGCGGAAACGCAATATATAGGTTTTGCCATCAGCGCTGATTTCCGGCATCGCTTGCGCGGTATTGGCTTGGAGTTTGAGCGGGCGCGCCAAGTATTCGTAGCTGAGCGGCGCTTCGAAAATATTTTCATTCAAGCTCACGGTCGTCACATCGGTCGCAACGGCCGGATCCAGCACGCCCTCGGGAGTGGTTAATAAGACACGCAGAATTTTTTCCGCTGCGCTGGCGTGAGCGACTGTTAGCAGTAAACAAAAAATGATGCCTGCCAGGCCGAGCAACTTGCGGCCAGAGCGCAAAGGCTTGCCAAGCTCACGCTGGCCATGCTGGGGGTGAGTGTGATTCATGGGGCTTTCTTACCGAAGGCGGGGGCGACGCGTATCAGCGCCGTCACGATGAAGGTGGGCACTGCCGCCAAACAAATCCAGACGAAAAAATGGGCATAGCCTAGCGCCTCTTGCAAATAGCCACTGTACATACCGGGCAACATCATGCTCATGGCCATGAAGCCGGTGCAAATCGCATAATGGGCGGTTTTATGTTCACCGTCAGAAACCATGATCATGTACAAAATATAGGCGGCAAAACCAAAGCCGTAGCCGAACTGCTCAATAGCAACTGCACTGCCGATCAGCAATAGCTTATCGGGCTGCGCCAACGCCAGATACACATAGGCCAGGTGGGGCAGATTGATGGCCAATGCCATCGGCCACAGGCAGGCTTTCAAACCGTAGGCGGCAATCGCCAAGCCACCCAGCAAGCCACCGAGGCTCAGCGCCAGCATACCTATGCTGCCGTAGATAATGCCGACGGCTTGGGTGGATAAACCGAGACCGCCAACGGCACGGCTATCGAGTAAAAAAGGAGCGGCCATTTTCAGTAACTGGGCTTCACCGAAACGATAGAACAGTAAGAAGGCCAGCATGCTCCATACTTGTTTTTTTTCCATAAATTTCCGGAATACCAGCAAAAACTCTGCCAGCATGTGGGGGCCGGCCAGAGCTGGCCGATCACTCTGAGGTCGCGGCAATGCATGGCGATGCCACACAGCCAAGCCGATGAATAGTGCCGCGAGCACGATGAACACCAAACTCCAAGCCAAAGTCACGCTGCCACTGTGCTCGGCGACCGTGCCAGCCAGATAGACTAAAGCGCCCTGCCCGGTGAGCATGGAGATGCGGTAAAACATGCTGCGTACCCCGACATAGCGCGCCTGTTCATGCGGCTCCAGCGCCAGCATGTAAAAACCATCGACACTGATGTCGTGGGTCGCGGCACTGAAGGCCAGCAACCAAAACAGCGCCAGGCTGGCTTGAAAATACCAGGCCAGCGGCATCGTCAAGGCGACCAGTGCAAACACGGCACCGATCAGCAACTCCATGCTGCAGATCCAGTGTCGTTTGGTACTGAGCAGTTCCACCAGCGGCGACCACAAGGGTTTGATCACAAACGGCAAATACAGCCAGCTCGTGTAGAGGGCGATGGCGGTATTGTCGACACCAAGGTTCTTATACAGAATCACCGACAGCGTCATGACGACGATGTAGGGCATACCTTGGGCAAAGTAGAGCGAGGCGATCCAAGTCCATGCCGAAGTGCTGTGCGCCGCTTCGGCTGGTACTACATCCAAGTGCAGTTGTTTACCCATGACAGGGGCCTGTCAGTGGGCTATATTGTTGATAATAGTCAATTTTTTTCATTGCTTTACGCGGAATGTACCAAGGCAGAAGGCCTTTCCCTACGACCACGCTGTATCATAATCGAAGCGCATTATCATGCGATGCAAGTATATTTGGCAATGCCTGTTTTTTTCCAAGAAAATTTTTTATGAATACACCTCCCTCCTCGCCTGTCAGCGTGCCTGTACTGGCCTTGGGCATAGATACTGGCGGCACGCAGACGCGCTGGGCCCTGGCCAATGACGCTGAAGAAATTATCGCCAGCGGCACCGCGGCTGGCCTCAGTGCCTTGCAATTAAGCAATCACGATGGCAAGCAAGCGTTTCATCAAGTTTTATCGTGCTTGGCCGATACCGCACGTAGCCATGGAATCTTGCAAACGGTCCGCGCCGGCATTACCGGTTTGGGAGATGATATTCACAGCCAGCAATTGCATGACATGCTGGCCAAGACCTTGGGCTTACCGAAGAGCTCTATCCGTCTGAGCAATGATATCGAAATTGCTTATCTTGATAGTTTCAAAGCCGGTGCCGGTTACCTGATCTACGCCGGTACCGGTTCGATCGCCGCCTTCATCGATGAAGCCGGTGAATTTCATCGTGCCGGTGGCCGCGGCTATCTGCTCGACGATGGTGGCAGCGGTTTCTGGATCGCACGCGAAGCGATGCGGCATATTTGGCGACTGGAAGATGAAGCACCAGAGCAATGGCGGCATTCGCCATTGGCGCAAGCGCTGTTCCATTTGATCGGCAGCAGCGATTGGAATGCCTCGCGCGACTTCATTTACCATCGTGGCCGCGGCGAAATCGGCACCTTGGCACTGGCGGTGGCCGCCGCAGCGCACACGGATCCGGTCGCGCTCGATATTTTGCAGCGTGCCGGTGTCGAGTTGGCGCGTTTGGGCATGGCTTTATGCCGCCGCTTCGGCAAACGACCAATGGTATTGAGTGGCAGAGTGCAAGAATTGCATCCGATTATTGTAGAATCGATGCGCGCGCATTTGGCTGATGATATCAGTCTGCGGCAAAGTATTTGTCAGGCGCACTTTTCTGCGGCACGCTTGGCCGCCCAACATTTGAAAGCCTTATGAAAAAAATTCTTTTACTCACTTTGCTGGCCACCCTGCTCAGCGCCTGCAGTACCATCATTCGTCCCGATGCCAGCATTGCTGCGCGCGGGCAAGAAGACCGCGTACAATTTCTGATTCTGCATTACACTGCACTCGATCAAGCCGCCTCGCTGCGGGTATTAAGCCAACAAGAAGTCAGCGCCCACTATCTGGTTGGCAATGAAAATCCACTCAAAGTCTGGCAACTGGTCGATGAAAATCGCATGGCCTATCATGCCGGTCTGAGCGAATGGAAAGGCTACAGCCGTCTCAACGCCAGTTCCATCGGCATAGAAATCGTCAACCTTGGTTATCAGGATACCCCAACTGGTCGGGTTTACTATCCGTTTCCGCAAGCGCAGATCGATCAAGTGATTGCCTTGGTCAAAAGCATCTCGACTCGCTATAAAATTCGTCCCCAATACATACTCGGTCATTCCGATATCGCGCCACAGCGCAAGTCTGATCCGGGACCACTGTTTCCTTGGAAGCAACTTGCCGACGCCGGTCTGATTCCTTGGCCATATCCGGACGAGGTAGCGATTCGGCAGGTTGCTTTCGAACAAGAACTACCGACGACGCTGTGGTTTCAGCAAAAACTGGCTAAAATCGGTTATACCATCAAGCAAGATGGGGTATTGGATGAGGCGACGAGAAATGTTTTGATCGCGTTCCAGAGCAAATACCGTCCGGCAAACTTTGATGGTATTGCTGATGCGCAAACTGCGGCGATGATCGAAGTGTTGCTGAGTAAGTTACCCTAAGCCGTACTGCTCAATGATGGGCGTGGTTGAATAATTCGTGGATTTCTTCGAAGCGGTCATCGATATCATCATGGCCGACACCCAGAAATTCACAGGCCAGGCTACCGCCTTTTTCCCACTCTGCCAACGGCTCTTGCGCGCGGTAGAGGTGGATCGCGTAATCGGCCAGCAGCGAGAGCGCAACTAAGGTGCGCACCGTTTCGCTGGTGCTGAGATCGGTCAGCACGCGGTAATCGTGATGCAGTAAAATCGCCATCGAAATATCTTCTGGCAAGGCCCAAGTACGCGCCATCAAGGCCCCGATCGAGGTATGGCTGGTGTGGTGACGCACTTGCTCTACCGCGGTGAATGGCGATTCCCATTGTTGCTGGGCCAGCACCAGGGTTTGCTGATAATCGGGAAAACGCTCCAGCAGCAAGGGAATGCCGATGTCGCAAAATAACCCGTAAGTATGGGCCAGATCGGGCGAGCAGACACGCCAATGCTGCGCCAGATGCGACATCGCCAAGGCCCGTTTCGATGATTCATCCCAAAACTGCGCCAGAGGCACTCTCTCAATCTGTATCGCTTGACGCGCAATGATGCCAGTCATCAGCAAGCCGCATTGACGCATGCCTAACAGACTCACGGCATGCTCAACCGACGTAGCTTTAAGGCGCAAGCCGAACAGGGAAGAATTACTTAGTTTGAGCAAGGATGCTGACATGGCAACGTCGTTGGCAATCATCGCGGCCAACCGCCGCGGATCGGGTTCCCGGCTGGCCAATTCGGTCTGCACATCGAGCAACAAACTCGGGCGCGCCGGTATCCGTATCGTCTTGATCAAGGCATCAACCGAGAGTTCGTTGGTCATGGGAGTAGGTCTGGATGAGGTCATGTTAACGAATCAAGGCTGGAAGCGTCAGGAAGGTCTGCCATTCTAACGGATTAGTTGCGCTAGGGAACAATTTCTTCCCCCATGGAACAAACCGCGAGCGGCAACTTACTTAAGTGGGATCCTCACACTGCGCTCGACCGGCACGGCCGTAACGCTGTTTTTCGGTGAACCATCGATGATTTTGTCGGAGTAGGTCAAATACACCAAGGTATTGCGTTTTTGATCGACAAAACGAACAATCCGGAGTTTTTTAAACAAGATGGACAAACTTTGATTGAACACTTCCTCTTGTTGCTTGACCGTCCCGACGAAGCTGATCGGTCCAACCTGACAGCAAGCGATAGCCGCATCGGCCTTGTCTTCAGCCAAGCCTAGCCCGCCGCTGATGCCACCGGTTTTGGCACGCGACACGTAACAGGTCACGCCATTGACCTTGGGGTCGTCATACGCTTCAATCACTACTTTATGGTCGGGACCGATCAATTTGAAGGCAGTATCGACGGCACCGATGGTCTCCGCCTGCGCACTTGCAGCACCCAGCAAGAGCAGCGCAGTGATGGTGATGATTCGTTTCATGCAGAGATGTCCTTTTTCATTGAAAATATTTCAAGCTAAGCAGCATCACACCACGCTCTTGTTCAAACGCGAATGCCGTTTGCTGTAGAGAAAGTAAATGGCGATGGCGACGGCCATCCAGATGAAAAACACTTGAAATGTCAGAGTAGACAAGTCTTTTAAGATATACAGGCAGGCCGCAATACTGAGCCCCGGTATCAAGTAAGGACCGAAAGGCACGCGAAAGCCGGCACTGCCATGGCCGATACGTTTATGCCGGATAACCGGGATGGCGCAGGAAACCACAATGAAAGCGACCAAGGTACCCATGCTGACCATATCCCAGAGGAAGGTGGCATCGATCAGCCCAGCCACACAAGCAACCACCAGCGACACCAGCACCGTGTTGATGACCGGCGCGCGCGTGCGTGGATTGACGACCTGAAACGAGGCCGGGATCAAGCCATCTTTACTGATCGCGTACAAGATGCGACTCTGTCCGTAAATCGTCACTAGGGTGACGCTGAACACAGAAATCACCGCACCGGCCGATAAAATCAAGGCTGGCCAGCCTTTGCCTGTAACGTTCTGCAAAATCACCGCCAGCCCGGCTTCTTGTCCGGCAAATAAGGCAGCCGGTTGCGCACCGACAGCCGCTACCGCAACAAACAGGTAAAAAACGGTGACGATCAGTAGAGCCGCCATAATGCCGAGCGGAACATTGCGTTTCGGATCTTTCACTTCGGCACCGGCAGTGGCCACTGTGTCGAGTCCGATGAAGGAAAAGAACACCGTACCGGCCGCTGCCGTGACACCGGCCATACCGGCCAAACCATGGGTATTATCGGTATTAAAAAATGGCGTGAAATGTTCGAGATGAAAACCGGAAAAGGCGATGACAACAAAAAATGTCAGTATCACCAGTTTAATCATGACCATCACGGCATTCACGGTGGCGGACTCTTTGGCACCACGCAACAGCAAAAAACAACAGATGGCGACCAGCACCATAGGTGGGAAATTAAATTGACTGGGATGAATTTCCAATCCGTGTGCGCCGGCAATAATCATCGGCGTTCGCAGCATTTCCGGGATATGCCAGCCTATGGCATTTTCGAGAAAATTATTGAGATAAGCAGACCAGCCTATCGCCGTCGCGCTTGCGGCTAAGCCATATTCCAACAACAGGCAGCCGGCCACGACAAAGGCGGCGAACTCACCGACGGTAGCATAGGCAAACGAGTAAGACGAACCGGAAGCGGGAATGCGCGCTGCCAATTCGGAATAGCACAAGGCGGTCAAACCGGCAGTCATGGCGGCGATCAGAAACGATAAGACCACCGAGGGACCGGCTTTGGGAACCGCTTCGACCATGGTGAAAAAAATCCCGGTGCCGATGGTGGCGCCGACCCCAATCATGGTCAGTTGGAATAAGCCTAGCGTGCGATGTAGTCCGAGTTGCTGTGCCGCTGCTTCGTCGCTGAGCAAATCATGGGCTTCGACCGGTTTGGTGCGACCTAATTGTTGAAAAAACGATGGTAGTCTCAAGATTTATCCTTTTTTTTCTAATGCATGTTCATGCGTGCTGACGCGACGCGGCCGAGTAAGAAGCAAGAAGCAAGGCTGTGGTAGAAGCAAAGCCCGTTCCCGCCAAGTCGGCACCCGCGTGTGCGGCCGTTTCAACTCGTGAAAGCATCATCATAACGGTAAATTCCGCAGCGATGAACACCCTTCTGTCGTTTTTTAAGGAATCACTGTGGTGAACAAATACACCGCAAAGATCACCAAATGTATCGTGCCCTGCATGATTGTGGTGCGACCGGTGCCGAGAGAAATCGTGGTCACGAACAAAGACAATAACAATAAGACCGTCGATTTTTGATCTATCCCCAGGCTCAGTTGCCAGCCGGTCAGTAAAGAAATCACTGCCACCACCGGTATCGTCAACCCTATACTCGCCAGTGCTGAGCCGAGTGCAAGATTGATACTGGTCTGTAAGCGATTGGCACGTGCGGCGCTGAGGGCAGCTATTCCTTCCGGCAACAACACAATAATTGCGATGATGATGCCGACCAAGGCCTTAGGAGCACCGGCAGCAGCCACGGCCGCTTCCAGCGAGGGTGCCAGCGCTTTGGCTAACAAGACCACCACCACCAAACAAACGATGAGTAAGCCGGCGCTGCTCCAAGCCATGCGCGTCGACGGTGCCGGCGCATGGATGGCTTCGTCGTTGGCCTCTACTTCGGGTAAAAAATAATCGCGATGCCGCACGGTTTGCACCAGCACGAAGGTGCCATACAAGGCCAAGGAAACGACGGCGATGAATGCCAACTGGCCCTGACTGTAATGCGGACCGGAAACGCTGGATGTGAAATTTGGTAATACCAAGGTCAGCACGGCCAAGGCGGCCAAGGTGGCCAGCGCGGTACTGGCACCTTGCAGGCCGAAGCTTTGCTCGCCGTGGCGAATTCCACCGAAGAGCAAGCACAGACCGATGATGCCAGTCAGAATGACCATGATGGCGGCAAACACGGTGTCACGCGCCAAACCAGCCGTCACTTCGCCGCCGGCCAACATGAGCGAGACGATCAGGGCGACTTCAATCAAGGTGACGGCCAGCGCCAGCAACAAGGTGCCGAACGGTTCACCGATTTTATATGCGACGATTTCGGCATGATAGACGGCCGTCAAGACGCCACCGAACAAAGCCAGTGTCAGGACCAGCGGGTAGAATGCGCCGAAGTTGCCGAGTACTCCGGCCAGCGCCACCCAGCACAACACGGGAACCAGCAGGGACCAGCGTGGCAGAGTGGGAGTAATGATCATGAAGGGTCGCTTTATTGGCTGAAAAACGGTTGCGGGGAGAAAAAATCAGTATGGTAAGCATAACATCAAAGCTCACGACAACACCGCTGCTGCCGTCGGCAAAGACAAAATGCCGCCCGCAACACCGGGGGGGCAGCGCTGAACGGCAAGTCTGTTGAACAGCCACATCAACAGGTAGATGTACCCGTGATGTCGGCGGTATGCAGCAAGGGTATCCTTAGGGAAGCGCGCTGGGCTGCGTCAAAAACTCAGTTTTAAGCAAATCGGCGGCGCTCGGTCTATGCTCTGCATCAAGATGACAGAGTGCGACGAACTCGCGCAATTCACGTGGTAAGTTGGCTGGGATATGCGGTTTTCCGCCTTGGAGTTGGATATGTTCGGTTAATGCAAAGCTCTGGATCGGACCAATGCCTCCCTCGTATTCGTATTCCAAGGGCTTTCCGCTGGCCAACAGCAGTGTCAAACTGCCTAAGGCCCAACTGTCGGCATTCGGCTTGCTACCGGTTTGGTTGATGCATAGTTCGGGTGGCACCATGGAGGCGCGCTCGGACTCGAGGCCCGCTTCGTGGGGAAGTTCAAAAACATGCTCAAAAGAAGCGCCGATTTTCGGCGTCGCGTCGACAAAATTCTCGCCATCACAATCAAGAAACACGGTAGCGCCCTGAACATGATTATGCACATTCCCATTTTCATGCAGATGCGCTAATCCGCTCGCCATGCCTTTGATCAGCGCTTGCACCGATTCTATCGGCTGGGGCGTTTGGAATAAGAGATTGAGCGGGTAGCGGACACTGGCCTCGGTGATGACTTCAAACGCTGGACCATCCAATAGCGTTGCCGGGGCTTTGAAGTGTGCGCTTTGCAGCGTCATCACATTTTCATGCCGTACCGGCGTGCGTGCTGCGAAGTAGCTTTGCAATCGGTCGATTTGTCCTTTTTGCTCATGCTCCGTCATGGATAAACAAATATTGATCAGCCCAGCTTGCTGACCGGTAGGCCGCCCTTGACGCATTTGATCAGCTACATAGTAGGAGGATCCACTCCTATCAATCGAGTATAATTTAGCCGGTTTGTAGGTACACGCTGAGGCCTGCTTTGATGCGCCACGGAAATTGAGCCTACTCAGCAAAGAGCGCCGACCTTGACTGGTCGGCTTGGCCGCAGCAGCGCACTGCACTTCGCTCTGCGAAGCTTGGGCAGCGGCCAAGGATGTGCGCTGTTGGCGCGCGGGTGTGTTGGAAAAAACACTGAGGAGACGGGCGGGAGAAAAGGGAGAAACGGGAGACATGAATCGCTTTCTGAAAAAAAATCATCGGAACTCGGGAAGGCGATAAAAGACATTTTCCCGAGATAATAATCTTAGTTTTTTTTCCGCGCAGCAGTGCATCAGAAAATTCTGTTTTTCTTGTAAGAATTTTCTCAAAAAATCTGCTGATCACGCTGCCAGCGACATGTACTTGACGTCCTCCCCCACCTTAGCCTGAGGGCTGCTGCTTACGCAGAAAGAGGCTGTCGCAAAAGCCTGGCAGAGGTTTTTTTATATCTAAAAATACCGCATGCCTTAGACTGATCATTACCCACATTCAGGTCAATTGAATCTCCACCCAGCCGCCCAAGTCGTCATTTCTACCTGCGCGGGAATGATGAGACGAGAGCATGGGAGGTCGCAGGGACTCTGCCAACGAGCATGAAGTTTTTCGCCGTTCCAGGACCGCGGACTTTATAATCGCACACATGATTTTTTCGGAGCTACCATGAGCATTGCACTGACCGTGTTTTTCAAAGCCCTTGTCGTGGTACCTGTGACGGTATTACCTATTCTCAATCCTATCGCGATCGCGCCGATTTTTCTTTCCATGACCGGGCCGATCGAACCGCAGTTGGCGAACCGACTGGCGAAACGAATTGCCCTCAATTGTTTTTTTCTTTTGCTCGGTGCTATCTTCATCGGCTCGTATGTGCTCGATTTTTTCGGCATTTCCATTCCCATCGTGCGGGTGGCGGGTGGCATCGTGGTCAGTATGGCTGGCTGGAAGCTGTTGAATGATCAAAGTCAGGATAAATTGCTCAATTCAGTCGCCGCCACGCATGGTGGCAGTTGGAGCCGCGAAGAATTGCGCACGCGCAGCTTTTATCCCTTCAGCTTTCCGCTCACCGTCGGCCCGGGCACGATAGCGGCCGCGGTCGCGCTCGGTGCGCAAATGCCGCACAAGCCGGTAGATTGGCTGGTCACCGGCATTGCCTCGGCCATCGGGGTATTGTTGACAACCTTAGTAGTGTATCTATGCTATCGCTTTGCACGCAATATGGAACGCTTTCTCGGCGACATCGGTGCCACCGTGGTATTGCGTTTATCGGCATTCATCTTGCTGTGTATCGGTATTTCGATAGGCTGGGCCGGTATTTCTGACCTGATCAGCGAACTACCTCTGAACCGGGGCTGAGCTATCCTATTTACTGGCATCGGCATGGCAGGCACAGGCCTCGCCATGTGCGGCTGCCACCAATTCATGCAAGATGCCGCACTGCTTGCCTTGGTGGCGGTCGTCACAACGGGCGCGTAACTGGCTCAATTGTTTCTCCAGGGCCCGCATGCTTTTCAGCCGTGCTTTAACGCGCACGATTTGCTGATCGACGAGGGCATTGATATCGCCACAATCTTCGGCCGGTCGCAGCATGAATCCGACCAGTCTGCGCACATCGGCCAACGGTATATCGAGCGCACGGCAATGGCGAATGAAGGATAGCCGTTCCAAATGCGCGGCGGTATAGTTGCGATAACCATTGTCTTCGCGCTCGGGGGCCGGCAACAATTCTTGTTTTTCATAGTAGCGTATGGTTTCGAGGTCGACCCCGGTGGCATTGGCCAGTTCACTGATGCGCATGATTGCTCCTGGTAAGACTGCTCAAAAAAAACTCAGTATATCGCTTGACCCTGTAGTGGCTACGCGGTTTACACTGGATTTACCTTATCGTATTGAGAGCTATCATGACAGAGAAAACTATTTGCTGCGGACATACGCACAGTCAGGCAGTCGATACCGGCGCTGCGCACAGCCACGCTCACGGGCACTCCCACGATCACGCGCGCACCGACGAACCTGGCCCAGCGCGCGCAGCAACAGCCATCCCAGCCCATGCTGAGCGTCTGCGCTTGCATATCAGTGCGATGGATTGTCCTACCGAGGAAGCCTTGATACGGCGCAGTCTCGGCAGCCTGCCACGCGTGCTCGGGCTCGATTTCGATTTACTCAACCGCATTCTCACGGTGCACCATGAAGCCCAGGATGTGGCTGAAATTCATGCCAAATTGCACGCCATCGGCATGCATGGCAGCGTGCTGGGCGAACACGCCAGCGCACCGGTTGCGGCAGCGCCGGCGCATCCCTACCGCCGCCTGGCGATCGGTGCGCTGGCCGCCGCTGCCGCTGAAATCAGCGCATGGATCAGCGGCGCTGAGACTTCTTGGCTGGTGGCGCTGTTGAGCATTAGTGCCATTCTGATTTGCGGCTTACCAACATTGAAAAAAGGCTGGATTGCTTTACGCCATTTCACTCTCAATATCCATTTACTCATGACTGCCGCTGTGATCGGTGCCTGCGCGATCGGTCAGTGGCCGGAAGCGGCGATGGTGATTTGTCTGTTTGCTGTTGCCGAGACACTCGAAGCCGCCAGTCTGAGCCGCGCCCGCGACGCCATCAGCGGCTTACTCGATCAAACACCGGAAACGGCGCTGGTGGCGCAAGCCGATGGTAGTTGGCTGGCCCAAGCGACTGAGCACATCGCGCTCGGTGCCTTGTTATTATGCCGTCCAGGTGACCGCATCGCGCTTGATGGCGTGATCGAAGATGGTCGCTCCAGCGTCAACCAAGCCGCCATCACCGGTGAAAGTATGCCGGTGGAAAAAAACCGTGGTGATACTGTGTATGCCGGCAGTCTGAATCAAACCGGCGCTTTGCAAATACGCGTGAGCGCCGCCGCCGGCGCCACCATGCTCGCGCGCATCGCACACTCCGTCCAAGAAGCCCAGAGCCAACGCGCGCCGATGCAAAGTTTCGTCGATCGCTTTGCCTCCATCTACACGCCGCTGGTGTTCGTGATCGCGCTGCTGACAGCGATACTGCCACCACTGCTGCTGGGCCACAATTGGCATGACAGCCTGTATCAAGCTCTGGTCTTGCTGGTGATTGCCTGCCCGTGTGCCTTGGTGATTTCTACCCCGGTCACGGTGGTCAGCGGCTTGGCATTGGCGGCGCGGCGCGGTATTGTCGTCAAAGGCGGTTTATTTCTGGAGCAAGGACGACTGCTGAAACACTTGGCCTTCGATAAAACCGGTACTTTAACCGAAGGCAAACCGCGTCTGAGCCGCAGCATCAGCCTGTCATCACTCAGCCAGGCCGAGGTGCTCCAATTGGCTGCCAGTCTCGATGCCAATTCCAGCCATCCGCTGGCATTGGCGCTGCTTGAAGCTTGCCCAACTGCGCTTACCGCAGTGACGCACGCCAGCTTGTTTGAACAAGGTCGTGGGCGTGGCGTACAAGGTGTGATCGAGGGACTATCGTATCAATTGGGGAATCGCGCCATGCTCGCCGCCTTGTCTGCCAGCGCCAGCGATATGCCGGCGCTGGAGGCGACTGCCACAGGCTTGGAAGCGCAAGGTAACAGTGTGATTTTTCTGTGTTGCGACGGCAAGGTACTCGGGATCTTGGCGATTGCCGACCAAGTCAGAACGAGCACCCGTAGCGCCATCGATGCTTTGCATAAACTCGGCATCAGCAGCTTGATGTTGACTGGCGACAATGACGCAAGCGCGCAAGCAATCTCGCAACAAGCCGGGATCCGCGATGTGCGCAGTCAGTTGTTACCGGAAGATAAGCTGACGGCGATCGCCGCGCTGGCAGAACAAGGAGTGACCGGCATGATAGGCGATGGCATTAACGATGCGCCAGCCTTGGCACGCGCCCATATCGGCTTTGCCATGGCGGCCGGCAGTGACACGGCCTTGGAAACTGCAGATGTTGCGTTAATGCAAAATGACTTGAGGAAATTACCTGAATTCATCAGTATTTCACGCCAAACCCATGCCGTCTTGTGGCAAAACATCAGTTTCGCGCTGGCCGTCAAGCTGTTGTTC
This sequence comes from Undibacterium sp. CCC3.4, assembly GCF_034347425.1. GTDB lineage: Bacteria > Pseudomonadota > Gammaproteobacteria > Burkholderiales > Burkholderiaceae_D > Undibacterium. Next base: position 2,250,659 of record NZ_CP133779.1, on the reverse strand, counting down.
TTCGTGCTTGCCTTCAGCGGTCACGCCAGTCTGTGGATGGCTGTGTTTGCCGACACCGGCACGAGTTTGTTAGTCGTGCTCAACGGTGTGCGGCTGTTGACTTATGCTGCCAAGCTGGAATCGGCAGCGGCTTGAGCCACCTCGTTGAGCATCAAGGCATGCTCAACCTGAACCGACTCGTCACCGATACGGCTTTTCCACGCACGCAGAAAGTAGCTTCTCTCAGTAGGCGTGGGAGCGGTATACCAAATCACCATCAGCGTGCCTTTGTGATCATGGATTTTAGCCAGCTTGGAGAGGCAGTCGACGTTGCCATCGATATCGGCCAAGCCTATCGCGTAGCCATAGACGCGGCTCAAGCGATCGATGCGATCCGGTTCGGTTTCGCTGTTGGTTGCGGAAATTTTCGGGTGGTCCAGAAACATAGCTGCTCTCCATGGTAGGGGTACCGCTGAATTCTATCCGAAGCTATCCTTAACGGCTATGCTTTTCCCATTTACATTCTTGCCGGGCCAGTAATTTGTTGTGTTGATCGACAGTTTCCAGATAAATATCAAAGCCCCACAGACGCGCCACATGTTTGAGCATGGTACCGGTCTGGGAATTCAATGGGCGACGCTGAAATTGTTGATGGCGCAAGGTCAGCGAGCGGTCGCCTTGCATATCGACCGACCAGACCTCGATGGCCGGTTCACGGTTACCCAGATTATATTGCGCCGCCAATTGCTGGCGTATCGTGCGGTAGCCGCTTTCATCATGAATCGCCGCCACCTGTAATTGCGCCTTGCTATCGTCATCGAGGATGGCAAAGAAATGAAAATCACGTATCAGCTTGGGTGAAAGGTACTGGGCGATGAAGCTCTCATCTTTGAAATTGCGCATGGCAAATTGCAGCGTTTGCTTCCAATCGCTGCCGGCAATCTCGGGAAACCAAGTACGGTCTTCCGCCGTCGGCTGCTCGCAAATACGGCGAATATCGCGCATCATCGCAAAGCCGAGTGCATACGGGTTGATGCCGTTGAAATAGCGACTGCCGACCGCAGGCTGGAACACGACATTGGTATGACTTTGCAAAAACTCCATCATAAAACCGTCGCCCACGATGCCTTCTTCATACAATTGATGCAAAATCGTGTAATGCCAGAACGTCGCCCATCCTTCGTTCATCACCTGGGTTTGCCGTTGTGGATAAAAATACTGGGAAATCTTCCGAATGATACGGACGATTTCACGCTGCCACGGTTCTAACAGTGGGGAATATTTTTCAATGAAATACAGCAGATTTTCCTGCGGCTCGCGCGGGAAGCGTTGCTCACTTTCGGTGGCGATCACTTCGGTACGGCGTGGCAGTGTGCGCCATAAATCGTTGAGTTGCGACTGCAAATAGGTTTCGCGCTCGCTTTGGCGCTCGCGTTCTTCGAGCAAAGAAATGCGCGCCGGCCGTTTGTAACGGTCGACACCGTAATTTTGTAAGGCATGACAAGAATCGAGTATTAACTCAACCGCTACGCTGCCGTGACGCTGTTCACACTGGGCGATATAATTTTTCGCAAAGACCATGTAATCGATGATGGCATCAGCATCGGTCCAAGTACGAAACAGGTAATTTCCCTTGAAAAAAGAGTTATGGCCATAGGCAGCGTGGGCAATCACCAAAGCTTGCATGGTCAAACTGTTTTCTTCCATCAAATACGAAATACAGGGATTGGAATTGATCACAATTTCATAGGCCAGCCCCATTTGTCCGCGCTTATAACTTTTTTCAGTAGACAGAAAATGTTTTCCGAATGACCAATGGTTGTACGACACCGGCATGCCAACCGAGGCATAGGCATCCATCATTTGTTCAGCGGTGATGATTTCGAGTTGATTTGGATAGGTATCGAGTCCGAAGTTTTCTGCCACACGACGAATTTCTTCGTGCGCTTGCTCGATCAAGTCAAACGTCCATTCTGATTGTTCCGGCAAGGCACGCGGATGGCGTACCGGCGGGACGGGCTGTGTATTTTTCATGGGGACCTCAAGTCGGCTGCTTTTTGAATAATTCCCTGAAAACCGGATAAATATCGGCGGCCGTTTCGATTTTTTGCATCGCAAAATGACGATGGCTAGCCGCCACCCGCTGATACTCCAGCCAAAGGTTTTGCGGCTCGCCCTCAGTGATTTCGACATAGGCATAATATTGCACCATAGGCATAATCGTATTGATCAGCAATTCACGGCACAACACCGAATCATTGTCCCAATTATCACCATCGGAAGCTTGCGCAACATAGACATTCCAATCTGAGGCGGTATAGCGCTGGCGTATTGTGTCGGTCAACAGCTTGAGCGCCGAAGAGACGATGGTGCCACCTGATTCACGCGAATGGAAAAACGCTTCCTCGTCGACTTCCAGCGCGGTCGTATGATGGCGAATGAAAACGACTTCGATTTTTTCATACGCGCGAGTTAAAAACAGGTACAGCAAAATAAAAAATCGTTTGGCCGTATCTTTTTTCTGCTCATCCATAGAACCGGATACATCGAGCAAGCAAAACATCACGCACTGGCTGGCCGGTTGGGGAATTTTTACCCGGTTGCTATAGCGTAAATCGAGTGGATCGAGGAAAGGAATCGCCAACAAACGCGTGCGCAAATGCTGGATTTCATGCCGTAAAGCCAACACTGTCAGCGCCTCCTCAGGCACACCGGCGGCCAGTAATTCTTGTAATTCGCCTTCGGCCAAGTGCAAACGACGCTGCGATTTTCCACCCATGGCAATCCGCCGCCCCATGGCTCCACGCAGCGAGCGCAGCACATGCAAACTGGCGGCGCTGCCGGAGGTTTTATAACCGGCCCGTCGACTCTTGAAATCCGTGGTCGAAGTGAGTTGGGTTTTGAGCATATTTGGCAAGGCCAAATCTTCGAAGAAGTAATTGAGAAATTCTTCACGACTGAGTTGGAACACAAAATCGTCTTCGGCCGGGTCATCGCTGTTGCCGCCCTGTCCTTTGCCACTGCCATCGCCTTTGGGACGGGCGATTTGGTCCCCTTTCTGATATTGCTCATTACCTGGATGTACCGCTTCCCAGATGCCGCCGTGGGCGTGGCCGAAATTCGGCTCACTGACATCTTTTACCGGAATCGCAATATTTTCTCCGCTGTCGATGTCGGTGATCGAACGTCCTTTGACCGCACGTGCGACGGCACCTTTAATCTGCTCTTTATAACGACGCAAAAACCGTTCGCGATTGGGCGCAGATTTGTTCTTTCCTTGAATACGTCGGTCTATCAAATGAACCAAGATGGCCTCCCGTTTTCCGTGCGCTGATTGGCGCGACTTGTCGCGCCACCCGAACTCAGGTCATGATGACTTCCTCACCCGCAGATACCATTCGCACAGCAGCCTGACCTGTTTGGCGGTATAGCCCTTACTGATCATGCGGTCGACAAATTCCTGGTGCTTGTTGGCATCATCACTGCTGGCTTTGGCGTTGAAAGAAATGACCGGCAATAACTCTTCGGTATTGGAAAACATTTTCTTTTCAATCACGGTGCGCAGTTTTTCATAGCTGGTCCAAGCCGGATTTTTTCCGGCATTCTGTGCTCGCGCGCGCAATACGAAGTTGACAATTTCATTGCGAAAATCTTTAGGGTTGGAGATGCCGGCCGGCTTTTCAATTTTCTCCAATTCGTTATTCAGCGCATCGCGGTTGAAACTTTCACCGGTATCGGGATCACGAAATTCCTGATCTTGTATCCAGAAATCGGCAAAGGTCACGTAGCGGTCGAAAATATTCTGGCCGTATTCAGAATAACTTTCCAAATACGCTGTCTGAATTTCTTTGCCGATGAATTCGGCGTAACGCTGCGCCAGATATTCTTTGATATACGAGACGTATTTTTGTTCCACTTCAGGAGCGAATTGCTCACGCTCGATTTGCTGCTCCAGCACATACAGTAAATGTACCGGGTTAGCCGCGACCTCGGTATTATCGAAATTAAATACCTTCGACAAAATTTTAAAAGCGAAGCGCGTCGACAGCCCATTCATACCTTCATCGACCCCGGCGTAATCGGCATACTCTTGATGCGACTTGGCTTTCGGATCGGTGTCTTTGAGGTTTTCGCCGTCATACACCAGCATTTTGCTGTAGATGCTGGAATTTTCCGGTTCTTTCAGCCGCGATAAGATGGCAAATTGCGCCATCATTTTCAGGGTCCCGGGCGCGCAAGGGGCGGCTGTCAGCGAGGAGGTGCGCACCAGTTTGTCGTAAATTTTTATTTCATCACTAACGCGCAGGCAATACGGCACCTTGACGATGTAAATACGATCTAAAAATGCCTCGTTGTTTTTATTGTTTTTGAAGGTTTTCCATTCCGATTCGTTCGAGTGCGCCAAGATGATGCCTTCGAAGGGAATCGCACCAAAACCTTCGGTCCCTTTGAAATTGCCTTCTTGAGTAGCCGTCAGCAAAGGATGCAAGACCTTGATCGGTGCCTTGAACATTTCCACGAATTCCATCAAGCCTTGATTGGCTAAACATAATCCGCCCGAGTAGCTGTAGGCATCGGGATCATCTTGGGCAAAGTCTTCCAGTTTACGGATATCGACTTTACCGACCAAGGAAGAAATGTCTTGATTGTTTTCATCACCGGGTTCGGTTTTCGATACGGCCACCTGCTTGAGCACCGAGGGATAACGTCGCACCACGCGGAAACGATTGATATCGCCATTAAATTCGTGCAGACGTTTCACGGCCCAAGGGCTGGGGATACCGCGTAAGTAACGGCGTGGAATACCGAAATCTTCTTCCAACAAGGCACCGTCTTCTTCTTCAGAAAACAGGCCCAGCGGTGACTCATTGACGGGGGAACCTTGGATGCTGTAAAACGGAATTTTTTCCATCAGCGCTTTGAGTTTTTCCGCGATCGACGATTTGCCACCGCCAACTGGCCCGAGTAAATAAATGATTTGTTTGCGCTCTTCCAGACCTTGTGCGGCATGGCGAAAATAAGAAACGACTTGTTCTATGACTTCTTCCATACCGTAAAACTCACGGAAAGCCGGATAAATTTTAATGACTTTATTGGAAAAAATGCGCGACAGTCTGGGATCATGTCGGGTGTCGACCAGTTCTGCTTCGCCGATGGCGACGAGCATACGCTCGGACGCACTGGCATACGCGAGCCGGTCTTTTTTACACAGCTCCAGATACTCTTGCATTGAGTAGACTTCTTCGCGCGTTTTATCGTAACGAGCGGCGTAGTTGTCAAAGATGTTCATCCCGACCTCCGTGATTAAGCAAGTGAATACACAGACACCATAGCGCCGAACGCCGGACCGACGCATCGTCGCACTACAACTTGAGTGTAGATGAATTTAGGGAGGTGTGTCGAGGAAATATGTGAAGAATATGTTTCCATTCCCAAAAGCGCAAAAAGCGTTCAGAATAGAAAAATTGGCCGGGAAAATTTATCGTCAGGCCACATACCCGCGCTGCTGCCGCGCGCGCTCAGGAAGTTTGCAGCAGCACTTGTTTGCTCACGTAAGCGTCGCGCAACAATGTATTCATCGCCGCGACATCGAGCGGACGATAGTAGTAATAGCCCTGAAAAAACTCACAGCCTACATCTTTCAGGAAGGCTTCCTGGCTCTCGTTTTCTACCCCTTCGGCCACCGTCGAGCACGATAAAATGTCGGCCAAGGAGACAATCGCCTTAATTATCATCTCGCTCTTGCGGTTGTAGCCGATTTGCGCCACGAAGGAACGGTCGATTTTTACCGTGTGCGCCGGGAAGTGGCTGAGTTTGGACAAAGAAGAATAGCCGGTACCGAAATCGTCAATGGCAATACCAAACCCGCGATTTTTCAAACCGTTCAAGTGATGTATCGACAGCTTTTCATTGGCAATCAAGCCGGTCTCGGTGATTTCGAATTCCAAAAAGCGCGGTTCAACATGATGACGCGCGCAACTGGCCTCTATCAATTCCAGCAAATCGAGGCGGGCAATATCATTGACCGCCAGATTCACCGCGACCACTGGGCTAGTACCGAATTCATCGAGCCAGCAGCGAATCTGTGTACACGCCTGTTCAATGACGAAATTACTGAGCTGGTGTATCAAACCGGAACGTTCGGCAATCGGGATGAACTCGGCCGGCGAGATCCTACCCATGGCGGCAGATCGCCAGCGGAGTAAAGCCTCGACACCGCCGACACTGCCATCGTGCGCCACCTTGGGTTGGTAATACAAGGCGAATTCATTCTGTTTCAAGCCATTGGCTATGCCAACGTCGATGTCGATGGTGCGACGCAGCTGCTGTGCATTGCCTTCATCAAACAAGGTGACGCTCTGATCGCTGGCACGACGCGCGCCATCGAGCGCGACCTCGCTGCGTCGTATCAATTCGTCGGGGTTACTGTCTTCGGCGCGGATAACGGCAATCCCGGCAGAAAACTGGACCACCAGAATTTCACCGTTGACTTCCAATTCCTTAGGTAAAACCTGACGCAACTGATCCACATAATCGATGATGTCGCCGGGGGTGCGGAATTGATCGACCACAAAGGACAAGACAATGCTGCGCAAACGCGCGCAAAAACAGTTTTTCGGCAAGACCAAGCTCAACTCGTCAGCGAAGCGACGCAGCATCACATCGCCGGTATGCGCACCAAACTGTTGATTGGCATGACGAATACTATTGACGCGAAACGACACCAGCGCCGTCACATTGATGTTATTGGGATCTTGCTTAGTCAAGACGGTTTGCAAATACTGACGCAGCATTTCACGGTTAGGCAAATTGGTCAGCGCATCATGGCTGTTGAGATAGTCTTCACGTTCCAAACTCAGTTGCAGCGCCGTTTGCATTTTCTGCAAATTTGAGACATCGCGCAAAGCGACAATCCAATGATCCGAGGAGGTGCGCGAGATGTTATCCATCGCCACCATCCGCCCATCGCGCGTGCGATAAGCCGACAGCGGCAAAGTGAGCGAGTCGTCGAGCTGATCATTTTTGCGGCGATGATTGTTTTCCGCCGACAACCAACTGAACAAGGCCAAATCATCTTCGGCATCAGGATGCCGGCCGAGCAAAAGATTAGCCTGATGGTTGGCTTGTAAAATCTGCCCGAAGGCATCGGTCAGCAACAAGGCCGTACCGGCATTTTCAAACACTTCCTGATATTGGGTATAGCTGACATTGAGTGCTCTATTACTCTGCTGCAATTGCTCGAACGATTCTTCAAATGCCAGCAAGACCCGCGACACGACCAGCGGCATGAGGAGATTGAAAAACAAAAAGATCAAGCTCGCCATCACCAGTTGGCCATAGCCGCTCAATGTGAGCGGCACCCCGAACCAAGCCGGCATCATACCGGTCAGCAACAATAGAAATGCGAATGTATTGGCAAACATCAAAGACAGCACGGAAGCTTGACCGAAAAACAAGCGCGCCAGCAAGGGCGCGGCATAGATGTAAGGAAAGGCCAGCATGGCTAATTGCATATCAGCAACCGAGCTGAGAATCGCTGCCGCACCGCCGTAAATGCCTGCCAACATCAACATAGCCGCGCGACGTGGTGCAGCTGAGCAAATCAGCAGCGCCAATAATTTGGTAACGATCAAGCCGGCGAGAAAAATCCGATTGCCGGTTTCTTGCGTGCTCTCAGCCGACATACTCTGGACGATAGCAATACCGCAGTCGAGCAGCAAAGCCGACAGCAAAATGATGCGTAAGACACCCAACTTCCAGTTGTTCTCTCCGACAGGGGCATTCTGGTTCAGGAAAAGCCAGCGAAACATAGTGTTTTTATCAGTAAGAAGAACAGATACGGTGATTGATCAGGGCGGCTTTTGCGGCTGAACTACTTTTATTCAGATGAGCAACGTTTGATTCTCTCACAAACAGAATTACAAAGGGGAGGCTTGTTGCTCTTTTTTCTACAGGCCGATGTCAGGCAGGTACATCAGCGCGCGCCAGCCTTGACATAAGACGACTGGTCTACTATCATCGTCGACATGACTAAACTTGATCACCGCTCACCGCATCATGACACGCGCGAACGCATCTTGGCGACCGGCGAAGCGCTGATTGCCGGCCGTGGCTTCAGCGCACTCGGTTTAAGTGAGATTCTCAACGCCGCAGCAGTCCCTAAAGGCTCGTTCTACCACTACTTTGCCTCCAAAGAAGGCTTCGGTGTGGCATTGCTTGAGCGATATTTTACCCAGTATCAAGAAGAAATCACGGCACTCTTCGCCGATCAAACACTGACTGCACGCGAGCGTTTGCTGGCTTACTTCAATAATTGGCTGGAACTGGCCAGTGGCAGTGATTGTCATAAGCTTTGCTTGGCCGTCAAACTGGCCGCCGAAGTGGCTGACCTGTCAGAACCGATGCGTAGCGCACTGGCAGCCGGCATGCAAGCGATTACTCGGCACATTGCCACTGCCATTGATGCCGCACAGCGCGAGCAAAGCATCAACGCTGCGGTGCCGGCAGCCGAACTGGCCGAAGTACTGTACAGTCTGTGGGTGGGAGCATCGGTGCTGACCAAGGTCAGGCGCGACTTGCAGCCACTGCAATTGGCAATGCAACAGACCGAACGCTTACTCCAAGTCAGCAAGCAATAATGAGGAATGCGCGAATTCACACTGCGCGCTGTTCGCTTGTTTTCACTGATCGGTACGAACAAGGGGCTTTTTTTTCTACACAAACCTAGACGACCGGTCTAATTTAACCATACAATTTAACTTCAGCAGGAATCATCATGTACCAACAATTACTCTCCCCTCTGCAAGTCGGCAGCATCCCGCTCAGCAATCGTATCATCATGGCACCGCTGACGCGTTCACGCGCCGGCCAGCCGGGCGATATTCCGCGCGCGCTCAATGTTGAATATTATGCCCAGCGCGCCAGTGCCGGCCTCATCGTTACCGAAGCCAGCCAAATTTCGCGCCAAGGTCAAGGCTATGCCTGGACGCCCGGTATATTTACGGATGCGCAACAAGCGGGCTGGAAAACCGTGGTCGATGCAGTGCATGCCAAGGGTGGCAAAATAGCCCTGCAACTGTGGCACGTAGGCCGCATTTCCCATACTTTGCTGCAAGAAAATGATGCCGCACCAGTATCGGCATCGGCCTTGACGGCAGAAAACAGCCAATGTTTCGTCATCGAAAAAGATGGCACCCCAGCCAATATCCAAACCTCCCAGCCACGCGCGCTGGAACTGGCCGAAATGCCCCAAATTATTGAGCAATATCGCGCCGCCACCATCCGCGCCAAAGCCGCCGGCTTTGACTTGGTCGAAGTGCATGCCGCCAATGGTTATTTGCTGCAGCAATTTATGTCAACCAATAGTAATGTGCGTACCGATGCCTACGGTGGCAGCTTGGAAAATCGCGCCCGTTTGACGCTCGAAGCGGTGGATGCGGCAATTGCCGAAATCGGTGCCGATCGGGTTGGCGTGCGTATGTCACCGAATTTTGTTGCCCATGGCATCGCCGACCGTGAAGCCGAAGCGATCGCGCTGTATCTGGCCAAGGCGTTTACCGCCCGTGGCATTGCCTACCTGCATATTGCAGAACCAGATTGGGCCGGTGGTCCCGAACTGAGTACCGCCTTCCGCCAAGCTTTGCGGGCCGCCTTCCCCGGCAGCTTGATTTGCTGCGGCGGCTATTCCGCGGCCGAAGCCGAAGCCTTGATTGCCAGCGGCTTATCCGATGCCGTCGCCTTCGGCCGTCCCTACATCGCCAACCCGGACCTGGTGGCACGCTTCGCCACCGGTGCTGCCTTGAACACGCCTGATCGCGCGACGTTCTACGGTGGCGAAGAAATCGGCTACACCGATTATCCGATGCTGGGTAACGCTGCCTGAGTATAAACATCAATGAGGCAAATAACGACCAGATACGTCTGGTCGTTATTATTTCAGGGTGGCATAGAGGTACCGCTGAGCGCATCGATAATAGGACAGCTCATATCATCGCCACAGGCGGCACAGCGAGCGATGAGACCAGCCAAAATCTGTTCCATGCACTGTAAATCAGCGAGCTTGGCACGCACTTGCAGCAAACGTTCGGCTGCGATGTCGCGCACGGCAGTGCGATCATGACTATCTTCCAGCGCCAGCAACTGCGCGACTTCATCGAGATGAAAACCAAGTTCCTGCGCGCGTTTGATGAAACGAATCCGTGCCACGTAGGCCTTGGTATAGGTGCGAAAGCCGCTGGCAACCAGCGGCACAGGCAACAAACCGCGCCGCTGGTAATAGCGTATCGTCTCGACACCGACCGCCGCCGCTTTGGCCAATTGTCCTATCGTTAATTGATTGGGATCAGACATCAGAAACTCCTTGACTCCGTAGTTGGGTACGCAGTCTATGATAAAGCATAGACCACATTTGGAAGCCAACCATGACGCACGAACACAGTCACAGCCCTTGCTGCACAAGCCCAGAGCCGAGCGCAGCAGCCACACTCGACCCAGTCTGCGGCATGACAGTCAGCAGCAAGGCCAAGTTCAGCGTGCGCTTTCAAGGACGGCCGTATTACTTTTGCAGTGCCTCATGCGCGGCCAAATTCAACGCGATACCGACAGATTATGTCCGCGCCAAAACCCTGCTGGGGACAGGAAACATGAGTGCAGTTGCAGCAACGACGACGAGCATGCAAGAAGATCGGGCCGGTGAGCAACGCGACCCGATTTGCGGCATGCGCGTCAGTAGCAACAGCCCGCATCAGATGGAGCATGCCGGCCGCACTTGGTATTTTTGTTGCGCCGCTTGCTTGGCGAAATTTCGTGCCCAGCCCGATGCCGCGCTGGCACCTGCGCCTACTCCTGTCGCGCCGCCATCCAATGCCGCCGAGCTCTTATATATTTGCCCTATGGATGCAGAAGTCGAACAACTCGGCCCCGGCATCTGCCCACTCTGCGGCATGGCCTTGGAACCCAAAGAAGCTTCATTCGTTGATGACCAGAGCGAATTGCATGACATGCGCCGGCGCTTATACTTCAGTATCGCGCTGTGCCTGCCACTGCTGATGCTGAGCATGGGTGACATGCTTCCCGGGGTAGATTTGCATGCGCGGCTGGGCATGAAGCTGTTCAATTGGCTGCAATGTACACTTGCCAGCCCAGTGGTGCTGTGGCTGGGGCAGCCGTTTTTTGCCCGTGCCTGGTTGTCCTTTCGCAGCGGCAATTTGAATATGTTCAGCTTGATCGGCATCGGTACCGGTGCCGCTTACTTACTCAGTCTGGTGGCATTGCTATTCCCGGCGGCACTACCGGACACCTTCAAAATAGATGGCATGGTGCCGCTGTATTTTGAAGCAGCAGCCGTCATCATTTGCTTGGTCTTGCTCGGCCAAGTGTTAGAACTGCGCGCACGCGCCCAAACCGGCTTGGCCATTCGTTCCTTGCTGGCGCTGACGCCGAGCCGCGCGATACGGGTCAACGCCGATGGTTCCGACAGCGACATCGCACTCGATCAAGTTCAGCTTGGCGACACCTTACGCGTGCGACCGGGGGCGCAGATTGCCGTCGATGGCAGCGTGATCAGCGGCGCATCGTATGTCGATGAAGCCATGATCAGTGGCGAAGCCATGCCGGTGGCCAAACGCAGCGGCGCGACGGTGCGTGCCGGCACACTCAACCAACAGGGTAGTTTCACCATGTCGGCGGAAAAGATCGGTCGCGATACGCTGTTGTCGCACATCATCAGCTTGGTCAATCAAGCCGCACGCTCACGGGCACCGATACAAAAGTTGGCCGATCAGGTCTCGGCTTGGTTTGTGCCAGCAGTATTGTTCGCCGCCCTTGCCGCCTTGCTGCTCTGGTACTGGCTCGGGCCAGCGCCAGCATTGGCCAACGGCTGTATGGCGGCGATCTCGGTACTGATCATCGCCTGCCCTTGCGCACTTGGCTTGGCCACGCCGATTTCGGTCACGGTCGGCATAGGCCGGGCGGCTCAGGCTGGCATGTTGATCAAAAATGCAGAGGTTTTGGAATTATTGGAAAAAATAGACACCTTAGTCATCGATAAAACCGGCACCCTGACCGCTGGCCATGCTGCGGTACAAGGCTTCTTGCTGGCCCAAGGGGAACACCACGATCAAGTCTGGGCACTGGCGCGGGCGCTGGAACAAGCCAGCGAACATCCGTTGGCGCGCGCCATCGTCGACTGCGCCGAGCAGAAAAATATTGCTGCCGCAACGATCAGCCGTTTCGAAGCAGTCAGCGGACAAGGTGTGCGTGCTTGGCAAAATGAGCAAGCGCTGATGCTGGGAAAACCCGCCTGGATAACCGCGCATGGTATCGACACCGCCGAATTTGATGCGCAGATACAAACATTTCAAGCAAATGGCCATGCGGTGGTGATTTTGGCGCGCGATCAACGCGCGCTCGCGCTCATCAGTATTGCCGATAGCATAAAAACCGATGCCGCTGCCGCACTCGATGAGGTGCGGGCACTCGGAATCCGTGTGATCTTGATGAGCGGTGACAATCGACTGGCGGTGCAAAGCGTTGCAAACAAGCTTGGCATCGCCGAGTTTCACGCAGAAGTCATGCCTGAAGACAAATTGCGCATGATCCGTGACTTACAAGCCCAAGGACACCTTGTCGCCATGGCCGGCGATGGCATCAACGATGCGCCGGCACTGGCGCAAGCCCAGGTCGGCATTGCCATGGGCAGCGGTACCGATATCGCCATGCAAAGCGCCGATTTAGTGTTAATCCAAGGCAAGCTGCAAGGCATTGCGCGTGCGCGCCGTCTGAGTGTCGCTACCATGCGTAATATTCGGCAGAATTTGTTTTTTGCGTTTGCCTATAATTTCATCGGCGTGCCGCTCGCTGCCGGTGCACTCTATCCATGGCTGGGCCTGTTGCTCAGCCCTATGCTGGCGAGTGCGGCAATGAGCCTGAGTTCAGTCTCAGTCATCAGCAATGCGCTGCGTTTGCGCTCACTGACATTGTAAACAATCGGGCAGCGCGACCGGGACACGGTAAAATACCCCCCTGTTGTTCTATACCTACTTCCAAAGACCTCCTATGCATTGTGTGCGTTTGATTCCCGCCTTACTTTTTCTCGCAGCGCTGGCGACTTCGTCAGCCTACGCGCTGGAAAACCCGATTACCAAAAGTGCTAAACAAAAACTCTCCAGCAAAGCAAAGAGCATCACGATCTATGCGGCGGGCGATATCGCTGACTGCAAGAAAAAACCAGCCCTGGAGAGCATGGCTGCCCGTACCGCCGACTTGATTGCCACGGCACTGGCACAAGACACGAGCGCGCTGGCCATCACGCTGGGCGACAATACCTATCCGGTTGGCAAACCTGAAGAATTCAGTAATTGTTACGACCCGACCTGGGGTCGCTTCAAACAGCGTACCCTGCCCTCGCCCGGCAACCATGACTACGCCATGCCGAAAGCACTCGGTTACTACAATTACTTTGGCGAACTGGCCGGCCCCGATCGACGCGGTTACTACGCCAAACACATCGGCAATTGGCAGATAATCTCGCTCAACAGCAACCTTAACAGACAACAAATGCAAACGCAGTTGGCATGGTTACAAGAAGAATTGAGTAACAACAAACAGCGCTGTACTTTGGCATTCTGGCATCATCCGGCATTCAGCTCTGGTGGCCATGGCAACAATGAATTGATGTGGCCAGCCTGGAAAATGTTGGTAGCGGCCAAAGCCGATCTGGTCCTCAGCGGCCACGACCATGACTATGAACGTTTCGCCCCCATGGATGGCAATGGCGAGCGCGATGACGTCAATGGCTTGCGCAGTTTTGTGGTCGGCACCGGCGGGGCGGCAACCACGCCGATGTTTTTACCAAAAAACACCACCGAGATGCGCGATAATTCCAGCCACGGCGTGTTACGTCTGAAATTACAAGAAAATTCCTATGAATGGGAATTCTTGGCCACGGACGGTGCCAGCTTCGGCGATAAAGGTAAGGGCGTTTGCCATTAAGCCAGCACTTCCCTAGGGTGTCCGGTATACGAAACGCGTGATACCGGGCATCGCTTCAGCAGATCGACACTAGTCGGTTTTTTCCACTATACTCAATTACGGCTCAATGGCTCGGTGTTCGAGTCGTTCCATTCCTGCGTCCGCCAGACGCGCACCGGAGTCGTTATGCATATCGAAGAAACCCTGAGACTGGATTTTAAAGACGTTCTGATCCGCCCCAAGCGCTCAACCCTGACCTCACGTTCAGATGTCGACCTCGAACGAGAGTTCGTGTTCCATCATTCGCGTAAAACCTATCGCGGCATTCCTATCATCGCTGCCAATATGGATTCGACCGGCACGCTGGAAATGGCTGCCGTACTCGAAGCGCAACAATTATCCACCGCCCTGCACAAGCACTACGATGAGCAAACGCTGGTTGATTATTTCACGCGTCTGCAAACAAAATCAGCGGCCTTTTATTCCATGGGCATATCGAATGCCGATTACGATAAATTTGTTGCCGTAATGGCGCGCACCAAAGCCGCCATCGAATATGTCTGCATCGATGTGGCTAACGGCTATACCGAAGGCTTCATTAATTTTGTCAAAAAAGTCCGTACTGATTTTCCGCAACTGACTATCATGGCCGGCAATGTCGTCACCGGTGATATCACGGAAGAATTGATACTGGCTGGGGCTGATATCGTCAAGGTCGGCATCGGACCTGGCTCGGTATGCACTACCCGCAAAATGACCGGGGTAGGCTATCCGCAATTGTCGGCCATCATCGAATGTGCCGATGCCGCCCACGGCTTGGGCGGGCAAATCTGCGCCGATGGCGGTTGTGCGGTGCCGGGTGACTTAGCCAAAGCCTTTGGTGGCGGTGCCGATTTCATTATGCTCGGCGGCATGCTGGCTGGCCATGATGAATGCGCCGGTGATGTGGTCGAGCGCGACGGCACGCAATTCAAACGTTTCTATGGGATGAGCAGTCGCGCGGCCATGGATAAATATGCCGGTGGCGTGGCTCACTACCGCGCCTCTGAAGGCAAGGAAGTACTGGTGCCGTATCGCGGTCCGGTCAGCAATAGCTTGCAAGATATTTTAGGTGGCGTGCGCTCAGCATGTACGTATGTCGGCGCACACAAGCTGAAAGAATTGACTAAACGCACGACCTTCATACGCGTGACGCAGCAACTCAACGAAGTGTTCGGCAAATCCTGATCCTCAGCCGACCCACTGAGATGGCGTCGGTAGTTCAGGCTGTCTGCGCGATCAAACCCAATTCCGGCCCAGACATGACTTTTTCTATATCGAGCAGAATGATCATTCTTTCCTCAATCTGCCCCAAACCGATCAGGTAATTGCTAGAGAAGGTAGTACCGAGTTCAGGTGCCGGTTTGATATCAGCCGTGATCAGCGTGACAACATCAGACACACTGTCAACCACGACGCCAATCACACGACCGTGAATATTGAGAATGATCACCACGGTCGACGAGTCGGGGGCATCGGCACCGGTACCGAAACGCAGACGCAGATCGATTACCGGCACGATTACGCCGCGCAAGTTCATGACCCCACGTAAGTAATCAGGCGAATTAGCCAGCCGCGTGAGAGTTTCGAAATTACGAATTTCCTGCGTCTGCAAAATCGCAATGCCATACTCCTCGGCACCAAGACGAAATGCCAGGAACTCCTGCTCAGTAGTAACTTCGGCAGCGATATCGAGCACAGCGGAATCATTCATCATTATCTTCCTTGCGCACTGGCTGAATGCGCGTGAATAAAAACAGATCAGCGACGCATGAAATAATTCCATGCGGCAATTTTATTTTATTATACGGCAGCTTGAAGCTGCACTTGCCCTATATTACTACTAAGTAGCAAATATGCCATTTTGTTCACAGAGATCGGCCAACTGGGCAGGAAAAGCCAGCGCACGCTCATACTCCCAATATCTGAAAAGAATTAGTGAGCGATTGTTATGACTAAAGAACCTTTCAGTCTTGCCGCCCCAGCGCCAAGACCTGCAAAACACGTGCCGCAGCACGCAAGCCGAAGCTGGCCGTCACGACCACAGAAGAACCGAAGCCGGCACAATTCAAGCCGCTCAGTGCCGTGTCTTGTGCGGCCGACTCGGGCGTTTCACAGACCTCCGCCGGGGTAGTCAGCACCTCCATGGAAAACACCGCCTCGATGCCAAATTTACTCTTGGCACCGCGCGGAAAACCAAAGTTCTGACGCAAGCGTTTGCGCACCAAGGCTAGCAAAGGTTCTTGCTCAGTGCGCGAGAGATCACGAATCTCTATCTTACCCGGATCGGTTTGTCCACCGGCCGCACCGATAGTAATGAGCGGCAGTTGCTGTTGATGACAAAACGCAATCAATGCCGTCTTGGCTCGGACATCATCGATGGCATCGATGACATAATCAAACCCAGCGGCCCCGACGAGTTCGCCAAGGTTATCGGGTGTAATGAAATCTTCTACCTCATGAACCACGCAAAACGGATTGATACTGGCAATCCGTTCGGCCAGCGCGCTGACTTTGGCTTGCCCAAGACTCGCGCTGGTGGCTTGAATCTGGCGATTGATATTCGATTCTGCAACCTGATCGAGATCGATCAGAGTGATCGTACCGATGGCACTGCGCGCTAACGCTTCCACCACCCAGGAACCGACGCCGCCGACGCCGATCACAGCAATATGTGCGGCGCGAAAGCGACTCAGCGCCGCGGCACCGTAAAGTCGGGCGACACCGCCGAAACGGCGATCGAAATCGATATCTGAATTTTGTTGCATAATAGTATTATTAATGTTTTGGTGAGCAGTGTGTGAACATCGTGCCTGAATGCAGACACGAAGCTTTAAATATTGTCGCCATTTTACAAGAGCGTGATTGATGTGTCGCAAGTAGGTCTACAATCCCTACTGCATAATGATGGTCAACCTCTCCACAGGGAGTCAGCATGAACAGTTTATTCGATAGCGCACCAGACTTCGATCAGCCTCTGGCAATCTTAAAGCATTGCCACGATCGCATACGCAAGCAGTTAAGCACGCTCGAGCGGCTGGTCAGTCACCTCAATGATACCGGGGTAGATGAAGAAGCCCAACGCGCAGCCAAAGCGGTACTGCGCTATTTCCGAAAAGCGGCCCCCTTGCATCACGAAGATGAAGAGGTCGATTTACTGCCCGAACTGGCAGCCACGGCAAAAGGTGACGATGCCGTGCTGTTGCAAGAGTTGACACTACAGATTTTGCTGCATCATCGCCAAATGGAAATACATTGGAAGGGATTGGAAAGCCAATTGCAAGCGATAGAAGATGGCGAGGGCGGTGATTTATCGGCCAGCGATGTAGAAGAATTTTCCGAATTGTATCAAGCCCATATGGCGATAGAAGAAGGGCATATTGCGCCGATGGCGCTGCGCCTGTTCGACGCCACCCAGATGAAAAAACTCGGTACCGCGATGCAAACCCGGCGCGGTATCGTCCCTACGGCCGAGCCGGCCTGAACTGCTCAGCTCTCGTTTATTTAAGGAAATGTATGTCTATCGCCGATCTGCGTAAAGATTATCAGCAAGCCAGCCTGTCTGAAACCGATGTCGCCAGCGACCCGTTCATGCAGTTCGGCCACTGGTTTGAACAAGCCTTGCAAGCCAACGTCGCCGAAGCCAATGCCATGAGCTTGGCAACGGTGAATGCGGCGGGCCAGCCATCGGCACGGATCGTGCTGATCAAAGAATACGATGCGCGTGGCTTCACCTGGTTTACCAATTATGACAGTGCCAAAGGCAATGACTTGGCAAGTAATCCACATGCCGCACTGTTGTTTTTTTGGCCGGCACTCGAGCGCCAAGTCCGCATCGAAGGCCGCATAGAAAAAATCTCTGCCGCCGAAAACGATGTGTATTTTTATAGCCGTCCGCTCGGTAGTCGTCAGAGTGCCACGGCGTCGATACAAAGTCAGCCGGTGGCCAACCGTGACCAACTCGAGCAGCAACTGGCAGAGGTGATTACTCGCTATGGCGACCAACCACCGCGCCCCGAACACTGGGGTGGCTACCGCTTGGTGCCAGAAAAAATTGAATTTTGGCAAGGACGCAGCTCGCGCCTGCATGATCGCATCGTCTATACGCGTCAGCCCGAGCACAACTGGCAAATCAGCCGCCTACAGCCTTAATAGAAACGCGGGCGCGCGTCATCAAGTCATCACACTCGCATGCTAGCCTGTCAGCTTGAAGGCTACTTGCGTATGCGATGCGAAAAAAGAAAATCCTCTTACTCAGTGTTTCTGCCGGTGCCGGCCATCGCCGTGCCGCCGAAGCGCTGCAAGCCAGTGCAGTCGTCCACGCCGCCGACAGCGAGGTGATCCATCTCGACGTGATGGACTTTGTCAGCAGCGGCTTTCGCAAAATCTACACTGACTTTTATATTAAGTTGGTCAGCTCCGCCCCGAATCTGTGGGGCTATCTCTACCAAGCCAGCAATGAAGCCAAAACCAACAGCGCACTCGAACGCCTGCGCCGCAGTTTGGAGCGACTCAATACCCGCACGCTGTTCCAAGCTATCGCTGAGTTCGCGCCCGACGCCATCATCTGCACGCATTTTTTACCGGCAGAATTGTTGTCACGCCGGATAGCGAAACAACAATTTCATTGTCCGGTATTTGTACAAGTCACCGACTTCGACCTCCACCGCATGTGGGTACACCAGCATATGGCTGGCTACTTTGCCGCCAGTGAAGAAATTGCCGACCGCATGCGCAGCGCCGGTATCGCCCCCGAGCGCATCCATGTCACCGGCATTCCGGTAATGCCACATTTTGAAGAAAAACCCTTACGCCAACAATGCGCGGCCGAAATCGGCATCGATCCCGCACGCCTGACGATACTACTCATGGGGGGAGGTGCCGGCTTGGGTGGCTTGGCGCAGATTGCCGCAGGCTTGCTGGCACTGGACACGCCGTTTCAATTATTAGTCTTGGCAGGAAATAACGCCCCAGCACTGGCAGCACTACAAGAACTGGCGCAGCGCTTTCCCACGCGCCTGTTTCCATTTGCGTATAGCCGGCAGGTCGAGCGCCTGATGGCTTGCGCCGATCTGGTCATCACCAAGCCGGGCGGACTGACGACCTCGGAATGCCTGGCCTACTCCTTGCCGCTGCTACTCAACGCGCCGATCCGCGGCCAAGAAGAACGCAATGCCGACTACCTGCTCGAATGCGGCGCTGCCCTCAAAGCCTATGACGATGTCAGCCTGCTCTATCGTGTGCGCTATTTGCTGCAGCATCCGGAAAAACTCCAGGCCATGCGCACACAAGCAGGGATAGCTGGCAAACCGTATGCCGCCGCCACCGTGCTGCACCAAGTTTTACACTCACTGCCATCGAAAGCCCTGCCATGAAGCCTCACACTTCCTTCCGAGCCAGCCTGTTCATGCTCTCCTATGTCGCGGTACTCGCGATTTTTTTTGCCCAGGTGGAAATTCAAATCGAGGGTGCCGCCGGTTGGGGGGCCAATTTGCCGACCTGGCGCATACAAAAACACTGGTTGCTCGATCTGTTCTGGGGTGGACGCGCGATGACCGGCTACCATGCCTGGGTATTTCCCTTCATCGCCCTGTTTTTCCACTTTCCGTTTTTTCTTACCCAGCCATGGAGTTGGCGCACCGAAGCACGCGTGTTTGCCGCTGGCATCGTGTTCTGGATCATTGAAGATTGCATGTGGTTCGTGATGAACCCGGCCTGGGGTTGGGAACACTTCAACCAAGCGACCGTGACTTGGCATCATCACTGGTTGTGGGGTACCCCGATCGATTATTGGATAGGTTCTGCAGTAGCCTTTTTACTATTGGCCTACGCGACGCGGCCGTACACGGGAGCGCAAACAAGCGAAATGTCGAAATGAAAACGGGCAATTTTTAAAAGATAAAAAAATAAATATTTTTCATCAAAAATCTGACTAGGGTTTGAAACCCCGGCCTTCAGAGGCTGTCGCAAAAGGGTATTGAGTCGGTATCATTACCCTAACTGGTGGCCACGTCATTCCTGCGCGCTTTTGGCAGGAACCCAGCGGCGTTCGTGCTTAACTGAAAATGCCAGAAATTGTGGCATTTTTCAGTGTAAAAAACGACGCTGGGTTCCCGCCAAAAACATGCGGGAATGACGAGGCTGTGGCATGCGGGAATGACGAGGTATGCGGTGTTTCAGGTGTAAAAAACGTCCATCAGGCTTTTGCGACAGCCTCTTTTGGCCGGTGAGCGACGAAGGAGCGACGCGATGGGAGGGGATGCAAACCCCTTCCAGGGTCTTTTCCATGTATAGTGGATCCACATATCCGGACAACAGTTTAAACTAGTGTCTGTCGAAAAGAGACGAGGCAGACCATGAGTGAAAATAAGAGAAAAATATTTAGCGGCGCACAAAAAGCCAAGGTAGCAGTTGAGGCAATCAAAGGCGAAAAGACGATCAATCAGATCGCCCAAGAGTTCGGGGTGCATCCGACGCAGGTTAGCCAGTGGAAGAAAGAATTACTGGAAAATGCAGGCAGTCTGTTTGAAGGTAAGCGCGGTCCGAAACCGGCCAGCACACAGAACGACCCAGACCGTCTCTATGCCAAAATTGGGCAACTGAATATGGAACTCGATTGGCTTAAAAAAAAGTCAGGGATCAGCCTGTAACGGAACGATTGCAGTGGGTAGAGCCGCTCTCTGCCCTTTCAATCGCCACACAATGCCGTCTCGTTTCAGTCACGCGCTCGGTCGTGTACGACAAGAAAAAGCGCTTGCAAGAAGAGATCAATCCGTTTGATAGTTTGCTGTTGCAATTGCTTGACGAGGAATACACCAGACATCCATTTTACGGCACGCGACGCATGACGCATTACTTGCGAGACTGTGGCCATGCAGTGAACCGCAAGCGCGTACAGAGGCTGATGCAGCAACTGGGATTGGCAGGTATGGCCCCAGGCCCCAACACCAGTAAAGCGCATCCGCAGAACAAGATTTACCCGTACTTACTGAGAGGTATCGATGTCACTCGACCAAATATGGTCTGGAGTACAGACATCACATTCATCAGGCTGCCGCGGGGTTTTGTGTATCTGGTGGCGATCGTTGACTGGTATAGCCGGAAGGTGCTGTCTTGGCGGTTGTCGAACACGATGGATGCGGGGTTTTGCGTGGACTGCTTGGAAGAAGCCATAAAATGGTATGGAACGCCGGAGATTTTTAATACCGATCAGGGTGCGCAGTTTACCAGCCAGGCCTTTACTGGGCTGCTGCTTAGAAACGGCATCAAAATCAGTATGGACGGTCGCGGTCGGGCGTTGGATAATATTTTTGTTGAGCGTCTATGGCGCAGTGTGAAATATGAAGAAGTGTATTTGAAAAAGCATGAAAGTATGCCGGAGTTGGTGATCGGCTTGGCGAACTATTTTATGTTCTACAACGCTGAACGTAAACATCAATCATTGGGTTATCAAACGCCGGAAACCGTGTATCGATCAGGCGTGGGCGGCGGTGCCAAGATCGTAAACAAATTTGGTACTGAACTGCCTGATTCAAAAATGATAGAAAAGAAAAGCACGGTAGTGATGTAGTGCGAATAACGGGGCAGCGCCGCGCAGCTGTGGCAGAAACAGGCACTATCTTAAACTCTTTGAATAATTGTCTGGACTTAGGGGGCCACTTTAATCGTCGCTTGCGACGATCCATTAAGTTGTTACTGGCAGCATTTTAAGACAAGCATATGGAGCTGCCTATGCCTAATATTTCCAACACTCAATACATCACTAGGCACGCTAGTGCCTTCAGAGTGGGAACGTCGATCAAGGGCAATTTTTTAAATGCCGAATTGAGCGCTTGAGCACGCCACAAACCGTTCGCACAA
This sequence comes from Undibacterium sp. CCC3.4, assembly GCF_034347425.1. Lineage (GTDB taxonomy): Bacteria > Pseudomonadota > Gammaproteobacteria > Burkholderiales > Burkholderiaceae_D > Undibacterium. Next base: position 2,228,810 of record NZ_CP133779.1, on the reverse strand, counting down.
AAGCAAAACCCCCGCTCTCACAAGAGAACGGGGGCATGCAGAATAGAAGCCTGACGATAACCTACTTTCACACTGGTTGCAGCACTATCATTGGCGCGTAGTCGTTTCACGGTCCTGTTCGGGATGGGAAGGGGTGGGGCCGACTAGCTATGGTCATCAGGCATAACTTGTTGATTCATTGTGTACCTCCTTACTCTGAGGCACGCAATCAATCCAATTCAGAAGAAGTAAAGTCTTAATAATCTTGTTATTTTTTTTTGGTTATGATTTGTACCGAACATTTTCGGCAAACACTTCATTAACTCACTCGTAGCCTATACCTGCTAAGGTTATAGGGACAAGCCTTACGGGCAATTAGTACTGGTTAGCTTAATGCATTACTGCACTTCCACACCCAGCCTATCAACGTCCTGGTCTCGAACGACCCTTTAAAGAGATCTAGTCTCTGGGAAGTCTCATCTTAAGGCGAGTTTCCCGCTTAGATGCTTTCAGCGGTTATCTCTTCCGAACATAGCTACTCGGCAATGCCACTGGCGTGACAACCGATACACCAGAGGTTCGTCCACTCCGGTCCTCTCGTACTAGGAGCAGCCCCCTTCAAACTTCCAACGCCCACGGCAGATAGGGACCAAACTGTCTCACGACGTTTTAAACCCAGCTCACGTACCACTTTAAATGGCGAACAGCCATACCCTTGGGACCGGCTACAGCCCCAGGATGTGATGAGCCGACATCGAGGTGCCAAACTCCCCCGTCGATATGAACTCTTGGGAGGAATCAGCCTGTTATCCCCAGAGTACCTTTTATCCGTTGAGCGATGGCCCTTCCATACAGAACCACCGGATCACTATGTCCTACTTTCGTACCTGCTCGACTTGTCAGTCTCGCAGTTAAGCACGCTTATGCCATTGCACTATCATCACGATGTCCGACCGTAATTAGCGTACCTTCGAACTCCTCCGTTACACTTTGGGAGGAGACCGCCCCAGTCAAACTGCCTACCATGCACTGTCCCCGACCCGGATAACGGGCCAAGGTTAGAACCTCAAATAAACCAGGGTGGTATTTCAAGGATGGCTCCACGCAAACTGGCGTCCACGCTTCTAAGCCTCCCACCTATCCTACACAGATCGATTCAAAGTCCAATGCAAAGCTACAGTAAAGGTTCATGGGGTCTTTCCGTCTAGCCGCGGGTAGATTGCATCATCACAAACATTTCAACTTCGCTGAGTCTCGGGAGGAGACAGTGTGGCCATCGTTACGCCATTCGTGCAGGTCGGAACTTACCCGACAAGGAATTTCGCTACCTTAGGACCGTTATAGTTACGGCCGCCGTTTACTGGGACTTCAATCAAGAGCTTGCACCCCATCATTTAATCTTCCAGCACCGGGCAGGCGTCACACCCTATACGTCCACTTTCGTGTTTGCAGAGTGCTGTGTTTTTATTAAACAGTCGCAGCCACCAGTTTATTGCAACCCCTTCACCCTTCTGCCGCAGGGCAGTCAAGCTACAAGGGCGTACCTTATCCCGAAGTTACGGTACCAATTTGCCGAGTTCCTTCTCCCGAGTTCTCTCAAGCGCCTTAGAATACTCATCTCGCCCACCTGTGTCGGTTTGCGGTACGGTCTCGTATGACTGAAGCTTAGAGGCTTTTCTTGGAACCACTTCCGATTGCTTCATGCACTAGTGCACTCGTCCCAACCCCTTGAATTCCGCGCCCGGATTTGCCTAAGCGCCTTCTTTGAGCCAGAAACCGACTATTCCAACAGTCGGACAACCTTCCGCGATCCGTCCCCCCATCGCATCATACGACGGTGCAGGAATATTAACCTGCTTCCCATCAGCTACGCATCTCTGCCTCGCCTTAGGGGCCGACTCACCCTGCTCCGATGAACGTTGAACAGGAAACCTTGGGCTTACGGCGTGGAGGCTTTTCACCCCCATTATCGCTACTCATGTCAGCATTCGCACTTCTGATACCTCCAGCATCCTTTACAAGACACCTTCGCAGGCTTACAGAACGCTCTCCTACCATATCCATAAATGGATATCCGCAGCTTCGGTGTATAGCTTAGCCCCGTTACATCTTCCGCGCAGGACGACTCGATCAGTGAGCTATTACGCTTTCTTTAAAGGGTGGCTGCTTCTAAGCCAACCTCCTGACTGTTTTAGCCTTCCCACTTCGTTTTCCACTTAGCTATACTTTGGGACCTTAGCTGGCGGTCTGGGTTGTTTCCCTCTTGACACCGGACGTTAGCACCCGATGTCTGTCTCCCTTGCTCGCACTCGTCGGTATTCGGAGTTTGCAATGGGTTGGTAAGTCGCGATGACCCCCTAGCCATAACAGTGCTCTACCCCCGACGGTGATACAAGAGGCACTACCTAAATAGTTTTCGGAGAGAACCAGCTATTTCCAAGTTTGTTTAGCCTTTCACCCCTACCCACAGCTCATCCCCTAATTTTTCAACATTAGTGGGTTCGGTCCTCCAGTGCGTGTTACCGCACCTTCAACCTGGCCATGAGTAGATCACTTGGTTTCGGGTCTACACCCAGCGACTGATTCGCCCTATTCGGACTCGATTTCTCTACGGCTTCCCTATGCGGTTAACCTTGCCACTGAATGTAAGTCGCTGACCCATTATACAAAAGGTACGCAGTCACGGAACAAGTCCGCTCCTACTGTTTGTATGCACACGGTTTCAGGATCTATTTCACTCCCCTCCCGGGGTTCTTTTCGCCTTTCCCTCACGGTACTGGTTCACTATCGGTCGATATCGAGTATTTAGCCTTGGAGGATGGTCCCCCCATGTTCAGACAGGATTTCACGTGTCCCGCCCTACTTGTCGCAAGCTTAGTTCCACATTGATGATTTCGACTACGGGACTATCACCCTCTTTGGTCGCACTTTCCATTGCGTTTGTCTATCAAAAATGCTAAATCTTGCAGGCTCTTCCCATTTCGCTCGCCACTACTTTGGGAATCTCGGTTGATTTCTTTTCCTGTAGCTATTTAGATGTTTCAGTTCGCCACGTTCGCTTTGCATACCTATGTATTCAGTATGCAATGACCTTACGGCCGGGTTTCCCCATTCGGAAATCTGCGGATCAAAGTGTGTTTGCTCACTCCCCGCAGCTTATCGCAAGCTACTACGTCCTTCATCGCCTGATATCGCCAAGGCATCCACCATGTGCACTTAGTCACTTGTCCCTATAACTTTAGCTTCTGGCGTCTCGTTTCATTGCTGAAACCAGGTTCATCGCCAGAAAGCGGTTATAGTTCTTTACTACTTATGAGTATTACTTTAGCGTTTGCCGTATCTCAAGAATTTATTTTTTTCTAAAACTGCCTTTCGGCTGCTTTTGATCAAACTCTTTTTAATACATTGTTTGTTTCGATACAATCATAACCCTTCCATAAATTATCCAGCATGACTGTCGTCATACCGAACGACAACATCTTCCGATGTTATCCTTTACAGAAATAATTTGATTATTTCTACTTTACTTCTTCTAAATTGTTAAAGAACGAGATACTACTTATTACTCTGACTTTCGCTTTGAAAGATCAAACCTAAATCTCTGCGTCTTACTCATTCGCTGACTTAGGTTTGCTATTTCTTGGTGGGTCTGGTTGGGCTCGAACCAACGACCCCCGCGTTATCAACACGGTGCTCTAACCAACTGAGCTACAGACCCGCTTATCTGCATTGACTAATACTGGTGGAGGATGACGGGATCGAACCGACGACCCCCTGCTTGCAAAGCAGGTGCTCTCCCAGCTGAGCTAATCCCCCTCTTATACCTCATTAAGCTACTGCGCACTTCAATCTTCAATCTCCGATGCTCGTCGTACCGAAGTACGACTGCGCTTCTGGATTGAACCTTGAAGCGCTCGCGACGCTTACTGAGGAATAACTGGCTTCCCTGGTATCACTACCAAGCTTTTCTCGTTATTTAATTTAACAGTCAATAAAAGTGAACACTCAACTACGGCGCTACTCTAGAAAGGAGGTGATCCAGCCGCACCTTCCGATACGGCTACCTTGTTACGACTTCACCCCAGTCACGAACCCTGCCGTGGTAATCGCCCTCCTTACGGTTAAGCTAACTACTTCTGGCAGAACCCGCTCCCATGGTGTGACGGGCGGTGTGTACAAGACCCGGGAACGTATTCACCGCGACATGCTGATCCGCGATTACTAGCGATTCCAACTTCATGCAGTCGAGTTGCAGACTACAATCCGGACTACGATACACTTTCTGGGATTAGCTCCCCCTCGCGGGTTGGCGGCCCTCTGTATGTACCATTGTATGACGTGTGAAGCCCTACCCATAAGGGCCATGAGGACTTGACGTCATCCCCACCTTCCTCCGGTTTGTCACCGGCAGTCTCATTAGAGTGCTCACCTTAAATGTAGCAACTAATGACAAGGGTTGCGCTCGTTGCGGGACTTAACCCAACATCTCACGACACGAGCTGACGACAGCCATGCAGCACCTGTGTTACGATTCTCTTGCGAGCACACCTAAATCTCTTCAGGCTTTCGTACATGTCAAGGGTAGGTAAGGTTTTTCGCGTTGCATCGAATTAATCCACATCATCCACCGCTTGTGCGGGTCCCCGTCAATTCCTTTGAGTTTTAATCTTGCGACCGTACTCCCCAGGCGGTCTACTTCACGCGTTAGCTGCGTTACCAAGTCAATTAAGACCCGACAACTAGTAGACATCGTTTAGGGCGTGGACTACCAGGGTATCTAATCCTGTTTGCTCCCCACGCTTTCGTGCATGAGCGTCAGTGTTATCCCAGGGGGCTGCCTTCGCCATCGGTATTCCTCCACATATCTACGCATTTCACTGCTACACGTGGAATTCTACCCCCCTCTGACACACTCTAGCCATACAGTCTCAAATGCAGTTCCCAGGTTGAGCCCGGGGATTTCACATCTGACTTATATAACCGCCTGCGCACGCTTTACGCCCAGTAATTCCGATTAACGCTTGCACCCTACGTATTACCGCGGCTGCTGGCACGTAGTTAGCCGGTGCTTATTCTTCAGGTACCGTCATTAGCACGCTGTATTAGAGCATGCCGTTTCTTCCCTGACAAAAGAGCTTTACAACCCGAAGGCCTTCTTCACTCACGCGGCATTGCTGGATCAGGCTTGCGCCCATTGTCCAAAATTCCCCACTGCTGCCTCCCGTAGGAGTCTGGACCGTGTCTCAGTTCCAGTGTGGCTGGTCGTCCTCTCAGACCAGCTACTGATCGTCGCCTTGGTAGGCTTTTACCCTACCAACTAGCTAATCAGATATCGGCCACTCCATGAGCATGAGGTCTTGCGATCCCCCACTTTCCACCTTAGTGCGTATGCGGTATTAGCGTAACTTTCGCTACGTTATCCCCCACTCTAGGGTATGTTCCGATATATTACTCACCCGTTCGCCACTCGCCGCCAAGTTACCCCGCGCTGCCGTTCGACTTGCATGTGTAAGGCATGCCGCCAGCGTTCAATCTGAGCCAGGATCAAACTCTTCAGTTTAATCTCTGTTTTTGTGTTCATTTCTGAACTCTGTCGTTGCCGACAGATCGCTCACTCAAAATACTGACAGTTCCATCATCTATTGCTAAATGATTTTCCTATTTTATTTCTTGTGAAGCATTTGATATTTTTTAAGCATGCCGAACAAATAAATTTGTTCGGTGCGCTTTCATCAAGTGCTCACATTTATTGACTGTTAATTGTTAAAGAACCGTATTCTTTTCCGCTTCCTCTTGCGAGGTTTGCTACGAAGCGTTGTGTTCGTCAGCAGCAGAGAAACGAGATTATGAGGCATTTGCGCTTGACTGTCAACACCCTGTTTTACTTGACGCCGTTTTATTCAAACATTGCCGGGGTAAGACGCTTGCCTTGTTGCTATCTCGCTGCACTCGTCAGCGGGAGTAGGACTATAGCAAGCGCAGGCGGGCAGCGCAAGTAGATAGGGTAAATAATTTATATTATTTTAAATCACGCCAGCCACTTGGTCGCAAATGCCTTGCGCGCCTTAGCGACTTTCGGTTGCACGACATAAGAACAATAGCCTTGCTGCGGATTTTGGCGGAAATAATCTTGGTGGTAGGTTTCAGCTGTATAGAAGCGCGGCACCGGCGTGAGTTCGGTAACGACCGGTGCATCCCACAGTTCCGCCGTGGTGCCGATCAGTTCTGCGGCGATGGCGCGTTGGGCATCGTCGTGAAAATAGATCACCGAACGATACTGGCTACCGACATCATTACCCTGACGGTTCAAGGTAGTCGGGTCATGGATAGTGAAAAAGATCTCGAGCAGATCGCGGTAGCTGATGATGCTGGCATCATAGGTCAGGCGCACTACTTCGGCATGGCCGGTGCGTCCGGTACATATTTGTTCGTAACTCGGCGTATCGACACTGCCGCCGGCATAACCGGAGACTACGCTGTGGATGCCGCGGATTTGCCGATACACCGCATCGAGGCACCAAAAACATCCGCCACCGAGGGTGGCGACTTCCATCGTCGTTTGTGTCGTCGTTTGTGTCATGTGAGGCTCCTTGAAATGTGCTTCTATATATATGCGCAAACTGATACTCAGATCAGTCGGCGCTACATGTATTTTCTTACATTTCAGCTTGACGCGTACTCACACTGCCGATTCTGGAAGCGCTACTCTCAATTTCACTCTACGCGTCGGCGAGATAGGCGCGAATAATGGCGGCAAAATTCTCGTCGGCAGAAAAGCCCAACAGGCGCGCGCGCGTCGTGTCCCAAGCACTCGGCCAGCTTTGCACGATACGTTCAATCGCAGGATCGGGCTGATACTGTATACGTGCCACCACCTCTGGACCGGCCACGACAGCGAGTGCGGCGACCATTTCGCTGACACGCACCGCCAAACCAGGCAGATTGATGGTGCGGCTGACGCCGAATGCAGCGGCCGGCAGTTCATGCCCGAGTATCAGCGATTCGATGGCGCGCTGCGGCGAGAGCAACCACAGACCGAGTTCCGGCGCGACCGGACAAACCGATGATTCACCGTGCAAAGGCTCGCGAATGATGCCACTGGCGAATGATGAGGCGGCCTTGTTCGGCTTGCCGGGTCGAACACTGATGGTGGGCAGGCGCAGTACCCGACCATCAACATAGCCCTTGCGACTGAAATCATTGAGCAGTAACTCGGCGATGGCTTTTTGCGCACCATACGAAGATTGCGGATTGAGGGCGGTGCTGTCTTGTACCAAGTCTGGCAGCGTACCGCCATACACCGCCACCGAGCTGGTGAAAACCAGCTTGGGTTGGTGTGCGCGCTCACGGCAAATGTCCAGCAGCAGGCGGGCGGCGTCGAGGTTGATGCGCATGCCCAGATCGAAGTCGGCTTCGGCTTGACCACTGACGATGGCGGCCAGATGAAAGATCGACGTACACTCAGCGTCGATCAGTTGGCGCAGCAGGACGCCATCGGTGATGTCACCGGTGACGACTTTGACGCGGCTGTCACCGAAGTCGGGTGCTGCGATCACATCGATCAGAATCAGTTGGTCGATAGTTTGCAGCACGCCTTGGCTATTGCTCAGCGTACCGCGTGCCAACAATGCGCGCGCCAGCTTCTGACCGAGAAAGCCGGCACCACCAGTAATGAGGACTTTCATTGTGCACGTTCCTGCTGATAGGCAGCCATCCATGCCAGCCCATCTTCGGTGCGACCGCGCGGACGGTATTCACAGCCGATCCAACCCTGGTAACCTAATTCGTCGAGCAAGCGCAGCAGATACGGGTAGTTGATTTCACCATCGTCAGGTTCGTTACGGCTGGGAACGCTGGCAATCTGGATGTGGCCGACGTCGTTGAAATAGGTTTTCAGCGTTGTTGCCAAGTCACCTTCGACGATTTGCGCATGGTAGAAATCCATTTGCACTTTGATGTTCGACTCGCCGGCGGCAGTTCTGAGCGCATGGGCTTGCGCTTGCGAATTGAGAAAATAGCCTGGCATGTCGCGCGTATTGATAGGCTCGATCAACAGGGTCAGGCCGTGCTCAGCCACTGCGCGGGCGGCGTAACGTAAGTTAGTCAAATACACCTCGCTGTGCAGTTGATGATCGGCACCGACCGGGATCAGTCCGGCCATCATGTGCAGCCGCTTGGTACCGAGCGCCAACGCGTACTCGATGGCACGAGCGACTCCGGCTTGGAATTCTGCTTCGCGTCCTGGCAGCGCCGCCAGACCGCGCTCGCCGGCGGCCCAATCACCGGGTGGCAAATTGAACAATGCACTGTCGAGCTTATTTTCTTGCAACCATGAGGCTACTTCCTGCGGCGTGTAATCATAAGGGAAGAGAAATTCAACGGCTTGGAAGCCGGCCGCCGCTGCGGCAGCAAAACGCTGCGGAAACGGGACTTCAGTAAACATCATCGTAAGATTGGCAGCGAATTTTGGCATTGTAGTTTCCGAATTAGAGATCGAGCCCGAAAGCTGATTTGAGTTCATCGATTTGTTGGGTATCGAGCGCGCGATAAGGCTCGTCGCGTAACAGCAGGAATAACTTGGCGGTTTCTTCCAGTTCTTCGGCGGCATAGACGGCGGCCTCGATGCTGGAACCGGACACGACCGGCCCGTGGTTGGCCAATAACACCGCACTATGCTTGTTCGCTAATGCAGAGATGACGCCAGCCAGTTCCGGGTCGCCCGGGCGATGGTAGGGTACCAAGGGCAATCGGCCGATTTTCATCACAAAGTAAGGCGTCAGCGGCGGAATACAATCGGCATGATTCAAGCCGCACATGCAGGAAATCGCGGCCGAATGGGTGGAATGCAGATGCACAATCGCACCAGCAGCAGCGCGGCTTTGATACATGGCGCGATGTAAAAAGGCTTCTTTCGACGGCGCATCACCACTGATGCTGCGGCCATTCCAGTCCAGCTTGGAGAGTTTGGCCGGATCAAGCCGACCCAGACTGGCATTGGTTGGGGTGAGCAACCAACCATCTTCCAAACGCACGCTCAAATTGCCGCTGCTACCGGCGGTCAGGCCACGTTCAAACAGTGAGCGCCCGAATTCGACGATCTGCTCACGCTGCCGCGACTCTTCGGCGTGGCTGTGGATGGCGACAGTCATGCTAGCTTGCTCCAGGCTTTCAGAAAGAAATCGGTGCTGCCGAAGTTACCGGATTTCAGCGCCAAGGCCAGCGGCATACTGCCACTGTCATGCGCGCTCGGTAAGGTGGTAGTCCATGGTACACCAGGATCGATTTCCGGCCCGATGCGCAGACCGGAAACACCGAGCGCCTTGACCACCGCACCCGAGGTTTCACCACCGGCGACGATCAATTGTCCCACACCTAACTGTATCAAGCCGCGCGCAATGGCGGCCAGCGTTTGCTCGACCAAGGCCCCGGCCGCTGCTACGCCCAGTTGCTGCTGGATTTCACGTACATTCTCGGGCGCGGCAGTGGCATAAAACAGGATAGGGCCGACATCGCGATGCGCCGCTGCCCACTCAAGTGCGGCACTGACGACATCGTCGCCACGCGCTAACTGTTGTGGATCGATTTGGAATGCCGGTGCATGCAAACGCATGTAGGCGACTTGTTGTTGAGTAGCGACGGAGCAGCTGCCCGAGATCACTGCGCGCCAGCCGCCGGTAGCCGGTAGTAAATCGGCCACATCACGTCGCGTGAGTAAGCCGCGGCGGCGGAAATTTTCTGGCAGCCCGAGGGCGATGCCGGAGCCGCCGGTCACCAAAGGCAAATCGGCGCAGGCGGCACCGATCGCTATCAGATCGCGGTCTGACACGGCATCGACCACGGCGAAGCGACAGCCTTGTTCGCGTAAGCTGGTAAAGCGTGCGGCGATGGCACTTTCACCCTGCTCGACCGCGCGGTAATCGGCCAAGCCTACTTTGCCTTGCACTTGCTGCTGTAAGACGCGCAGCAAATTGGCGTCATTCATGGGCGTGAGCGGATGATTGCGCATGCCTGATTCGCTCAGCAATTCATCACCGACGAATAAATAGCCGCGGTAAATCGTGCGTCCGTTGGCAGGAAACGCCGGACAGGCGATGGTGAAGTCGGTATCGAGTGCCTGCATCAGCGCTTCGGCTACCGGGCCGATGTTACCGCGCGCGGTAGAATCAAAGGTCGAACAATATTTGAAATAGTATTGCTGCGCCCCCGCTTGCTGCAACCAGCGCAAAGCCGCCAAGGACTCGGCAACCGCCTCATCGGGATGACTGGTCCGCGACTTGAGGGCGATCACGATGGCATCGACATCCTCAGGCGGCGGACCGTCCGGCACGCCGATCAATTGCACGGTACGCATGCCGGCTTTCACCAACATGCCGGCCAAGTCGGTGCCACCGGTGAAATCGTCGGCAATACATCCAAGTAACACAGCCATGTTATTTCCCCTTATGCAGCTTGATCAGTTGCGGATGGCACCGGCAAACTGATGCCAGGGAATACTTTCACCACCGCAGAATCATCTTCCGCACCAAAGCCTGCCGCCGAAGCTTGCATGAACATTTGATGCGCGGTTGCCGAGAGCGGCAGCGGGAAGACGCTTTTTTTCGCGTAGTCGAGCACAATGCCTAAATCTTTGACAAAGATATTGACGGCAGACAGCGGTCGGTAATCACCGGCGAGGATATGCGGTACGCGGTTCTGGAACATCCACGAACTGCCGGCACTGTTGGAAATGACTTCGTACAGGGCATCGGGATCACAACCGGCACGGATACCGAGTGCCATCGCTTCCGCGGCGGCGGCGATGTGAACACCGGCCAAGAGTTGATTGATCATTTTGACCTTCGAGCCTTGGCCCGGTTGATCACCGAGCCTGTACAGCTTGGCACAAATTGCATCAAACAACGTGGCGCAAACCTCGAATGTAGCCGGTGCACCGGCCGCCATGACCGACATTTCCCCTGCGGCAGCCTTAGCCGCACCGCCGGAAATCGGTGCATCGATGAAGCGCAAACCGAGTGCCGCCAAACGGGCACCCAATGCTTCGGCAAATTCCGGTGCCACCGTGGCACTGGCAATCACCACCGCACCCGGTGCCAAATGGGCAGCCGCGCCATGTTCGCCGAACAGTACTTGCTCAGTTTGTTGTGCATTGACGACGACGATCAGCAAGGCCTCGACCTGCGGGGCCAGGGCTGCCGGGGTGGCGGCAGCGTGTGCCCCTGAGTCGACTAACTTTTGCACCGTTTCCGGCCGCACGTCACAGGCATGCACCTCGAAACCGGCACGTAATAAAGATTGGGCGATGCCCATACCCATGGCACCGAGACCGATCACGCCAACGCGTTTGATTTGTACTGTCATTTAAATACTCCTATTGAGAAAGCCGGTGGCGGCAAAATTAACGATTCACCATGCGGGCCGGCAGTCTGAACACGACCAAGGCACCGAACACCAGCACACCGGCCAAGGCGTACATGCCAATATCGGTCGAATGCGTGAGATCTTTGATCGCACCGATCAAGTAAGGACTGGCGAAGCCGGCCAAGTTACCGACCGAATTGATGGCGGCGATACCAGCCGCAGCGGCGACACCATTTAAAAACGCTGTTGGCAAACTCCAGAACAAGGGTGCCGAAGACAGTACACCGGCAGCGGCGATGGTGAGGAAAACGATGGCAACTTCCGTATTGGTGGTACCGGCCAAGGCACTGCCAACCAAGCCTACCGCTCCGAGTAACATAGGAATCATCAAATGCCAGCGGCGCTCTTGGCTTTTATCCGAACTGCGTCCTAATACCAGCATCGTGATCACGGCGGCCGAATACGGAATCGCGGTAAACAGACCGATATTGAAGACGCCTTTGATACCGGCAGTTTTAATCAGGGTCGGCATCCAGAACGTCAAACCGTACTGCCCCATGACGCAGCAAAAATAGATCAAAGCCATCAGCCACACGCGGACGTCGCTAAATACGGCACGCAAAGATGGGTGAGCAACCTTGTCTTTGGAATCTTGGTCGATGCGTTCTTCGAGCAAGCATTTTTCTGCTTCAGTCAACCATTTCGCCGAGCGAATACCATCGTCGAGATACAGCAGTACGATCAGGCCAAGGAAAATAGCCGGTATTGCTTCAAGAATGAACATCCATTGCCAGCCAGTCAAACCATTAACGCCGGAAAAGGATTCCATGATCCAACCGGACAGCGGCCCACCGATCACGCCAGCTAAGGGAATGGCAGTCATGAAGGTGCAGACCATGCGCGAGCGGCGTTCGGCCGGGTACCAGTAGGTCAAATACAAGATGATACCGGGGAAAAAGCCCGCTTCTGCCAAGCCGAGCAGAAAGCGCATGACGTAAAACATGAACGGCGTCGTGACGAACATGAAGGCACCGGACAAGACAGCCCAAGTAATCATGATGCGCGCGATCCAGACGCGAGCGCCGACGCGATGCAAAATGATGTTACTCGGTACCTCGAAGAGGAAATAGCCGATGAAAAAAACACCGGCACCAAGACCGAACACGGTTTCGCTGAATTTTAAATCAGTCAACATCTGTAATTTGGCGAAGCCTACATTGACACGATCAAGATAGGCGACGATGTAACACAGCATTAAGAATGGCACGATGCGCCATGTGACTTTGCGATAAACCGCTGCTGCGTCGACTGTGGACGCAGAGGCCGAGCGGCCGCCCCTCCCTGTTGTGTTTAGTCCTGAATTTGCCATCAATATCTCCATAATGTGGTGGATGAGTGAGAACTCGCCTGATTGGTGCTGCTCGTGCCGTGCGAGGGGCAACTTGTATTAAATCTGTTTTGTTGTATGATATTTGTCTATTTTATGCGTGTCAAGCTGTATGTTTGTATAATCAATGCATCGATCCTCCACTCGGAGGACTGCAAGAAAGAACAGCTCCATGGACCAAACGATTTTCTCCCTCCCCTTTCCCAGCGACGCGCACGGCGGCTTCGCGGCCGGTACGCTGGGCGCGCGCGTAGCCGATAAATTGCTACAAAAAATACACGACGATCACTTGGTACCAGGCACCAGACTGCCTTCCGAGCAAGCCATGGCCTTGCACTTTGGCGTCAGCCGCACGGTGATACGCGAAGCGATCGCGCTGCTCAAGAGCGGCGGCATCCTCAGTACCCGCAAGGGTAGCGGTACCTTTCTTTGTCAAACAGAAACGCTGCGCAGCGCCAAGGAAGCGGAATTGACCGAGCAATCGGTACAATCCTTACTCAATCTGATCGAAGTGCGGCGCGGTTTGGAGGCAGAAACGGCGGCACTGGCGGCGGTGCGCCGCACTCCCGGGCAACTGGCAGAAATCGAACACGCTTTGCGGCGCATCGAAGAAGCCGTTGCTGCCGGGGTCAACGGCGTGGAGGAAGACGTGCGCTTTCACTTGAACATCGCCGAAGCAACCGGCAACCCGTATTGGGTGAAGTTTGTGAAAATGTTTGCTGAGCCGACCAGGTTGGCGGTCAAGGTAACGCGTGCCAACGAGGCACGGCGTACCGATTTTTCTGCTCAAGTGCTGCAAGAGCATGAAAAAATCGTCAGTGCGATTGCCCAGGGAAATCCTGAACTGGCGCGCGCTGCGGCAACGGAACATATGGTGCAGGCGGCTGAACGGGTAAAGCAAGCCGATCGCGATTTTTGGCATGGCGATGGTGGCGAGTTGGCGCGTCATTTGGCGCTCGATCCGATCAGCGAGTAATTGAGAGTCAACACCGTAAGCAGCGCTGGCTCACCATCATCAAAAATCTGACTAGGGTTTGAAACCCCGGCCTTCAGAGGCTGTCGCAAAAGCCTGATGGACGCTTTTTTACACCTGAAACACCGTATACCTCGTCATTCCCGCGTGCTTTTGGCGGGAACCTGGTGTCGTTTTTTACACTGAAAATGCCACAATTTTTGGCATTTTCAGTTAACCACGAACGTCGCTGGATTCCTGCCAAAAGCACGCAGGAACGACGCGGCCACCAGTCGGGGTAATGATACCGACTCAATACCCTTTTGCGACAGCCTCTTTTGGCCGGTGAGCGACGAAGGAGCGACGCGATGGGAGGGGATGCAAACCCCTTCCAGAGTCTTTTCCATCGTCGCTTGCGACGATCCATTGAGTTGTAGCTTGCGTTGTAGTTACAATTATTACAATAATAAAACTGGCCATTTGATCATTCCCGTCTACAATCAAGACAGGTTTTTTACACGGCAAGAATGATCATGCAAACTACGCTTTATGTTGCCATTACAAATGGTCTGCGCACCTTGTTGCGGATTCGGCGCAAGCGTGCCTTGTTGCCGATCCAGGAAAAACCGGCCTTCGGCAGCACGCTGATACGCGAACGCTTGCAAATGCAGTTGTTTACGGCGATCGACCATGAACAATGGGAATGGCTGGCCGCACAGGGCTGGCGCATTCTGTCCATGCACAATAACCGGCGGCGTTATTACTGCGTCCCGCGTGAGATCACCCATGATTTACTGCAGGCACCACCAGAGCGACGGGAATCTGCGCATAGACAGTTGCTGCAGTACCGCTATCTCAGCAAGCATTTGCGTCAGACCGTCTTTAAATAAGCGGGCGGGCGCTGATCGGATCTGAATAAGGTAAGCGCTCCACCATCAACAACCTATTCAAGCAACGGTTTCACTGGCTAAATCGTGCTTATGCAAATTCCACGGCAACAGCGCCTCATCTACCGTCTTCGTCAGCGGCAAGCTGCGTATGACTCGTCGCAACCATGTGTACGGTTCCAGTCCGCACGCTTTGGCCGTTTCTATCAAGGAGTAAATAAGCGCACTGGCGTGCGCGCCGACTGCGCTATCACGGGTGTCCACAGAATTCGGAAAAAATAGCACGCTAGGTGTAGCGACCTGTCAGGTCGCTACACCTAAGTAAGCTTATGAAACTGATTTCACAGAACTCCAAGCACTCCCATAGGAAGTGATGTTGAGACTACTGAATTTGCTTCAGCAGGAGCACTTATACGAGATTCCGTGCGAGGAAGTGCTTTAGGTCGCCGGTTGGGTTTACGCCTTTCAAACAAACCAAAATGTACATGCCAATCTGTCTGGCTTGGCTGGTTGCGACGTGTTCTTTACCAATTACCTCTATAACAATTGGTAATCCTAGCTCTAGCCATTCTTCTAATACCTGAACGCGGTCTGCATTTTTTAGGTGGTCGGATAGTTCTAAATTTTCACTATTGCTGATTGCACCTAGTGCAGTCGATAAATTCAGGGTCTGAAGGATAAGGGCCGTAGCCATCCCTTTTTTTTCCGCACCATCGGCATGTTTATATATGTCAAGCCAAGTTGTAAAATTAAAAAGACAGTTTTTATTCAAACGTTGCACGTTACGATTTAAAGCCCAAGCTACGAGCCCTAATACTATTAGTACTAGTATTACGTAAATCATAATTCCCTTTAATTTTTTTAGTATTATCGCTAGGCTAAATATTTCATCTCAAATGAGAAAATTGCAAATTAAATGATTGAATGTCCAGTCGCGGCAGTGCCTTCACGATCTTCATCGTTTTAGGACTGAGCTATTATTTTTTGTGGACATTCTTGTTGTTCCATTTCACCATGAGTTTCCATGGTCTCCTTAATAGGGTACGTCACGCGCCTCTCGTTAACCGAACAAATCGGCATGCGTGCCGGTGCGCACGAACACAATCAAGCAATGCTTCCCGCCGTCATCTAGCTTGTAGGCCAGCAAAAAATCGCCGCCGATATGGCACTCCCGATGTCCTTCCCAGTCACCACCCAAAGGGTGATCGAGCCATTCCGGCCCGAGGGGGCCATCGTTGGCGATCAGCAGCAGCATCGCTTCCTTGAGTCGGTTCATGTCATAGCAACCAGCCCGCGACAACCGTTCCCAGTCTTTCAGAAAGGACTTCGCATAGTCCGCAGCACGAGGTAGCGGAGCGCGCTTACTTGCGGCTGTTCTTTTCGAGGTCATCAAACAGTTCAGTAGCAGAGTCAAAACGGGCGCGATGCGTGCGTGCAATCTCGTCAGCCTCGACCATCGCGGCGCGAGTTTCAACGTTCGGCACCTTAAGCGCAAACGGCATTTGCTTGTCGGCGACGACGCGCATCAAAAACACGCGCACTGCATCGGAAACAGACAGGCCCATCGCGGCCAAGGTTTCGGTGGCTTGCGCCTTAATTTTTTCGTCCACGCGGACGTGAACCATTGTGGTGGTAGCCATAGCGGCCTCCTTTCAGTGTGAGTTACATTGTATCTCACTGACTCGCAGTAAGCAAGGCAAGGTCTGCTTGGCGTATCGGGACTGCCAGATTGAGCTATACCCTATTCTGATGCGCCGCTATGCGCCGCAGCTCCTGGCCGTACTCAAGCTGCAGGCGTCACCGGCTGCCAAGGGTGTGCTTAATTGCCAGCGGCAAGCTGTCGACATATTAAGCACAGATTTGTGACTTATCGTTAAAGTCAGCCTCTGTTTCCAGCGATACTTAGCGGCATACCGGTCAGCACGCATAACTGCTGTATATTGTCCTATGGCAATATTGCCACTGGCAAGCGGCGGCCCAAGCACAAGTGATTATTGCTTAGCTTTACACTCCTGATTGCCAATTACACCATCGCCTCTATCCTCCTTGCAGCGCGAGGATACCGACTTACCGTGTCAAATCAGATGAGCCACACTACTATGAAATTCTCCCACCTCAAAATTGCCCCACGCTTGTATTTTGGCTTTGGCGCAGTGATCGCCCTGTTAATCGTGCTTGTTATTATCGCTTGCACCAATTTAGCCAAGACCAACGAGGCCAACCAGCGCAACATCCATACTTATCAGGTGCTGGACGAGGTAAGCTCTATACTGGAAAGCTTGATCAATATCGAAACCGGGCAACGCGGTTTTTCTCTGAGCGGCAAGCCTGCCTCGCTGGAACCCTACAAGCAAGGCAAGCTTAGCTTACGCCAACATCTGGATAAAGCCAAAGCGCTGACGGCCGATAATGCCGAGCAACAATTGCGCTTGCAACAACTCGATCAAAACCAACAATCATGGATCAGTAGCGCCATTGACCCAGCCATCCAGTTGCGCACCGATAGTAGCGATAGCCAAATGGAGGGCGTGGTAGCCGATGAGCAACTTGGCAAGGGCAAGCAAGGCATGGATGCGATGCGTGGGCTCATCAGTTCCATCGCTGCCGCCGAACAGACTTTACTGACGCAACGCGAAGCGAGCGCGGCAACGCTGCAAGCGCAAACACAATGGACTTTGATTGGCGGTGGCATCACTACCGCAGCGCTGGCGATGTTAATCGCCTTCTGGTTGGCACGTAACATCGTCACACCAATACGCGAGGCAGTGGAGCTTGCCAAGAAAGTGGCGCAAGGCGACTTGACGGTGCAGGTCATGGTCGCTTCGACCTCGAATGAAACCGGCGAACTGCTGGCGGCACTCCGAGACATGAATACCGCGCTGGTAACGGTAGTCGGTGAAGTTCGGCTTGGCACCGATACCATCGCCGCTGCATCGGGGCAAATCGCTTCCGGCAACCTCGAACTATCTTCACGTACCGAGGCGCAAGCGAGTGCCTTGGAGCAAACCGCTTCGTCGATGGATGAATTAACCGGTACCGTGAAGCAGAATGCCGACAATGCGCGCCAAGCGAATGTGCTGGCCATGTCGGCTTCCGAAGTCGCAATCAAAGGCGGCGTAGTGGTGACGCAAGTGGTCGACACCATGAGTTCGATCAATGCCTCATCGAAAAAAATCTCAGACATCATCGGCGTCATCGATGGCATTGCGTTTCAAACCAATATTTTGGCCTTGAATGCGGCGGTGGAAGCGGCGCGTGCCGGTGAACAAGGGCGTGGCTTTGCCGTCGTCGCCAGCGAAGTGCGCAATCTGGCACAACGCTCAGCCAGCGCCGCCAAGGAAATCAAAACCCTGATCGCCGATTCGGTAGAAAAAGTGGAAGTTGGTACCAGACTGGTCGACCAAGCTGGCACGACCATGAACCAGATCGTCGACAGTGTTCGCCATGTCACCGATATCATGGTCGAGATTACCGCGGCAACCCAAGAACAAACCTCGGGTATAGACCAAATTAATCAAGCCATCATCGCCATGGATAATGCCACCCAACAAAATGCTGCCTTAGTAGAAGAAGCCGCCGCTGCGGCGCAATCCTTGCAAGATCAAGCGAATAGTTTAGTCCAGGTCGTCAGTGTGTTTCATCTCCATGCCGCCGACCTGCCGGCGGCGATAGCGCTCGATAAACGCCCGGCTGCGCCAGCAAAAGTGACCACGGTACGACGCGCAAGTGCGGTCAAAGCAGCAGTTGCATCTACACTAAGCAGCAAACCGCGCCGTAACGCCACGAATACGCCTTTACTGGCGGCAGATTCAGGGGAGTGGCATGAGTTTTAGCATTACTGCGGGTGCGCGGTCGGCGTCATCGCCTCGGTGCGTTTCGTCGACGCGTTTCCAGTGCTGAAAACGACACTGGGTTGCCGCCAAAGGAGCGCGAAAATGACCTGGCTTGCGTGGCTTCAGAGATAAAAAAAGTCCGCCAGGTTTTCGCGACAGCCTCTGAAGCTGGCGATTGCTATGGCGCTGAGCGTGGATTTAATCGAAGCGGTTTGCCCGCCTTCACTGAGGTGCACTTGCGTCGCCTTACAGCGCATCTTCATTGACAACGGTCAACTCCGCTGCGATGGAATCCGCGCGTCCCTAGTCGGCTTCTCTGCTTTCACAGATTCGCTAACCGATAAGATGCTAGGGAAGGAAATGATCGTAATAGACATTAGTTTCGTTAACCTCATCGTCAATCCGTTAAATAATTAACATTACCAAAATGTCACTATATTTATCCATGTTTTTGATGCGGGTATAATAGCGAGGAGATTCACCATATTATCAAAATAACAAAATACGTATTCACCAAATGACGCATGCAAAATTTTAGTGACGACTCTCCCGTCCAGACTGAGGATGACCTCGCTCTGCAGACGTATTTCAAAAGCGGGATTTCTCCCGATGACGTTGCCGCTGTATTCCCCTTGAGACGTGGCCAGCCGGTGATACAGGCCTTTACGGCGCTGTTTCATGGCGGTTTCAATGGCGTGTTGCTGCGTCTGTTGGTATTGCGCGAGCTGAGCGCCGATGTCGATTCGCCTTCGCTGAGCCGCGCCGATATCAATGCCAAGCTCGGCTATCTGGAACCGGAAGCGCTGGAAACGGCGCTGGCGCGCTTGCGTTCTACCGGTTTGCTGATCTGGGATGCCAGCCAAGCGGTGTATCGCATCGCGCCGACGGCACGCAATGTCTTGGCGGCCTTGGCTTCGTTACTGCAAGCGGAAGACCAGCACGATCCGGCGGAAATGAGTTATATGCTGACTCAAGTGGCGGGTGCGCAGGCGGTTGGTGGGGTGTCGGTAGAACAATTGCACCATTTGTTGGGGCGCTTGATCGAGTTGACCGAGGAATTTTCCGATGCGATTGCATCCGGTTCTGAATTTCAACTGCGCTCGGCGCAGAAAAAATGGCATACGGCTTGCGATTGGGTAGAAAAAGGCTCGCAGATTATTCTCGCCATTACCCATGACAGCCGCGCCGACAGTGCTACACATAGGGCCGCGCAAGCGATCGGTCGGGCGCAGAGTGCGCTGCTCAATATGCAGGGGATGTTTTCGCGCGCCTTGAATCAGATCGAGCGCCAGCGTGTACACCTCGGTCAATCGGGCTTGTCGACCACCGATATCAAAACCTGGTTGCTGCAAAAAGAGGATTTGGCATCTCTGGCCGACGAGGCCTTGGCCAGCCCGGTGACGCCCTTGTTCATCACGCCTTCGGAGATGGTTGATGTGGCTGAGAGTGAATTACTGAGCCAGCGCGTGTCGGCCGTCGCCGGTGCCTTACCGGTCGGTGAAAATGCGATTTCGGTCGCCAATGAGGATAGCGATGCCTTGCATGAGCTCGATCATTGGCTGGCCTTGCTGACAGCCAGCGCCGCGAGCGCGCAGCCATTGGCGCTGCAGGATATTTTATTGCCGGCCAATTTTTCCATCGCCTCTTACCGTGCTTCGATGCTGCCCTTGCTTGGCGATATCAATGAATCGGCCTTGCAAGGCGCGACCGCACTGCTGGCGCGCCTGCCGCTGACATTCAACTCCAAAGATAAAATGCATAAGCTGCACGACAGCGAGGTCGCCGCGATGTCGGTGGCCAGCCTGATTCGCACGCCATTGCCACCTGACGGGACTCCCCATGACTGAAGATGCACAAATTCTGATCGCGCGTTTGCTCGCGCATCAGACCCTGCGACGTGAAGATAAGCTGGTCAAGCGCGCCTTGTCGGATGAAATTTTCCGCAGCGAACTCGATGCTCGTCTCAAAGCCTGTGGCATGAAATTCATCGATAATGTGTATGCCGATCATGTCACGCTGGCGCTGACGCGCGACAGTGAATCGAAAGTGTTCGGTACCAAAGACACCTGGCAAAACAATAATTTCGGCTTGGCACGCGATGGCGTGGCCTTGCTGGTGGTGTTGTGGTCATTGATTATTTTACCCAAGCGTGAGCGGCAAGAAGCGCACCAACTGGCGCAGGAAGATCAGAACGATATGTTCGGTAAGGAGAAACCCTTGCCACGTGCGGAAGACAGTTCGATCGGCATGTCGTATCGCGCCCTGCTGGCCGATTTCGGCGACAAGCTCGGTAAAAAAACGCGCATGGATATGAACCTCGGCCAATTGGCGCGTTTAGGTTTTGTCGAGCGTAAGGGTGATTTGATCCTGGAAGGGCCACTGCTCGATCTGTTGATGGATACCGACCGTCTGAAAGACCGCATCATCAACGGTGCCTTGTCTGATATTTTCCAAATCCCGGCCGCGCGTGCTGCGTCCCCTGCTCTGCCCGATGCCATCGTCGAGCATGATGATACGCACGCCGACGCGAACGCCCACAATAGCGACAGCGACGCCGCCGACCTCTCCACTGAAAAAGAATAAGCCATGTTTCATATCAAATCGCTGGAACTGGTGCATTGGGATTATTGGCAACGCATCAAAAATATTCCGCTCGATGCCAAGATCATCACCATCGCCGGTCAAAATGGCTCGGGTAAAACCACCTTGCTCGATGCTCTGCGCACCTTGTTCGGGCTCGAGTGTTCGATGGGACGTTCGTATAAACACTATGCGCGCCATTCCGGCCAACAAACCGCGTGGATACGCTCGGTAGTGGATAACAGTGCGGTTGGTCCGCAAATTTCGAACCGGCCGTTCCGCATGTCGGGGCTGTACGATGACGAAGTCACACTGTTTTGTAAGATAGAAAAAAACGGTGGCGATTGGAAGCGTCAGTATCTGATGCGCGGCGGTCGCGTCGATATCGAAGAGGTGCAGGAGGCGCATGACTGGCTAGGGGTGGAAAGTTACCGCAAGCGGCTCGCGCATGCCGGTTTGTCGAATGCCATGGGTAAAGTGCTGGCGCTGGAACAGGGTGAAACCGATAAGCTGTGCGAATACGCGCCGCGTCAGTTGCTCGATCTGGTGTTCCAAGTGTTCGGTGATAAAGAAGTCCTCGATGCGTATGACGATGCCAAGCGCCATCAGCGCGATACCGAAACCGAATTACAGCGTTTCGAGACTGAACTCGAGGGGGCTAAAACCAATTTGGAAGGTTTGCGTCTGCGGGTAGCCAATTATCATCAGTACGAAGGCTTGCAGCGCGAAAAGCGTGATTTGCAGGAAGAAATTCTACCGACCTTGCAATACCATGAAGCTCTGGCCGGTGCCGCTGCGACCAGTCTGTCGCTGCGCAATGGGCGGCGTCTGCTCAAGAGCCAAGATGCCGCGCTGTCAGAGCGACGCGGGCATTTGGCGCAACAGGCACAACAAGTGTCAACCGCCAAGCAAGCCGAAGCTGCGCTCGAAGCGGAAGAAGCCGGTTTGCGTGAAAAGCTACAGCAAATTAACAGCAAGCTCAAGCCGCAGGAAAGTCTGCTGGAACAAAAAGCGCGGCTGCAGAAATTAGCGGCGGAAGCTGATCCCGATGTCGCCCATGTGGCCGATGAAGTGGAGAAAAAAGAAGCGCAATTGAGCCGCCAAAAGGCCGAGCGCGACGGTCTGAGCCAACGCATCGCTGCCGAGATGGATACCATCGCCGCCTTGCAAAGTAAATCGGCCTTGCCCGACCCGGAAAATGTGCGGCAAATGCGGCGCGCGCTGCAGGAAGCCGAGATCGCGCATTGCATGCTGCCCGAGATCGTCGAGGTCAGCGATCCGCAGTGGCAAGCGGCGGTCGAAGGCGTGTTGCGCGGCTATACTTCGGTGATTTTGCTCGATCATGCCAGTGATGCGGCGGCCGCTTACCGGATCGGGGAAAAACAGAAATACAATCATTTCATCGTGCCCGATCGCGTCAGCGCTCCGTCGGTAAAAGACCAGAGTTTGTTATCGGTAGTGCATTTCAGTGCACAGGCACCGGCCTGGTTGATCGAGCAGTTACAGCGCATCGTGACGGTGAAATCGGTCGAAGCCGGCATGAAACTGCCGCGCTCGCAGGAGTGGATCACTCCTGAGGCTTACCACTTCGAGCGCCGTGGCGGACGTTCGCTGTTTGTCGAAGTTTCTCGTTACCGCTTCGGTAATGCCGGCCGCAGCCAACGCCTCGAGGCCTTGCTGAAATCACTGCCGCGCCTGCAATCGCAAGAAGATGTGTTGACCATGCAGATCAGTAAGCTGGCCGGCGAAATCGGTACCTGTAAAGCGCGCTTGGCCGGAGTCGATGCGGCGAAAGAGTTAGCGGCGCGCCATGCTGAGTTTGACGAAGCCGCGCACAGCACGCAACCGCTGAAACAGCAACGCATGCAGGTCGGCGGGCGGCTCGGTGAACTCGCACCCTTGCTCAAGGCAGCGACCGAACAACGTTCGGTCGCGCATTTGCGCTGGGAACAAGCGAAGGCGGCGATTGCGGACGCCGAAGCACAAGTTCGCGCCGCTGAGAAACGCCATGCCGAAGAACGGCGCGCGCACTACGATATTCTGACCGGCATGCGCAGTACTTGGCACAATTTGCCGCCAGCGTGGAAGCGCAGCGTACACCGGCAGGCGCTGGTGGCCGAGCATGAGAATGTCCATCAGATCGAACTGCGTATCCGCAGTTTGAGTAATAATTTGGCGCGCGATGACTGGGAAATTGATGGCACGGTGGTCGATCAGTACACCCGTCTCAACACGCTTTTGCTGGGTCGGCAAGCGGAAACCGATGAGCGCCGCTATCAGAATAACCGCGCCATCGAAGCCACCGTCAATGCGCGCGCCGCGTATATGGACCGGCTGCGCTACACCATCAAGTCTTACAGTAAAAATATCAAGCAACTCGGCGAGCTGGCCGGGATTGAAGTGCATACCGATCCGGTGAAGTTGGAAAATGATGATATCCAATTGGCTCAGGCCGGTTTGCATGTGCGTTTCAAATTCGATGGCAAGGGGCCGATAGGCATGAATGACGGCGAGGCTTCAGGTGGCCAGCAAGTGATGAAGTCCTTGATACTGCTGATCGGCTTATTGAAATCGGAAGATGGTTCGGGTGGCTTTGTGTTCATCGATGAACCGTTTGCCCATCTCGATATTCGCAATATTCAATTGGTCGGTGAGTTCTTGAAAAATACCGATGCACAGTATCTGATGACCACGCCTCTGACCCACAATACCGATGTCTACGATCCTTCGGAACTGACGCTCATTACCAGCAAGAAGAAGAAAGATGCCGACTGGGCGCAGCCGATTTTCGTGTTACAACGAAAAGTGGAAAAAACTAAGGAAGGTCGACGCGCTTAACAACTTAATGGATTGTAGTGGTCAAGTTATTTCGGACACATCAATAGGTTTTTTTTCTGCCATTTCTTTTTCGTAAATCATGGGCGGCAAATTGCCCAGCGTTGAATGCAATCGTAAGCAGTTATAAAAGCCTACGATGTATTCAATGATGTCTTTTGTGGCTTCCATTTGATTCGCGTAATCGCGTTGCCAGACACGCTCCATCTTTAAATTTAAGAAGAAGCGTTCCATCGCCGCGTTATCCCAGCAGTTTCCTTTACGGCTCATACTGCAAACAAGGCCATGTTGTTTGAGTAAATGTTGGTATTCATGACTGGCATATTGACTGCCACGGTCGGAATGCAAAATTAAACCCGCTGCCGGCTTACGTGCCTCAACCGCCATCCGTAGCGCCCGACAAACCAATTCAGCTGGCATCGTTGGCCCCATTGCCCAGCCTATGATTTTTCGTGAGAATAACTCCATCACGACCGCCAAATACAACCAGCCAGTACGCGTACGGACATAGGTAATATCGGAAGTCCAGGCGCGATTGGGCTCTGCTGGGTTGAACTGTCTATTGAGAATATTGCTCGCTATTGGTAAATCATGTTTGCTATCTGTCGTGTTGATAAATTTTCTCTTCCAGACGGTTTTGATCTGGGCTTCACGCATTAAGCGCCGTACTTTGTAGCGGCCAATGACGATGTTCTTGGCGTGCAGTGCACTGACCAGGCGACGGCTGCCATAACTGCGGCCACTGGCAGCGAATTCCGCTTTCAGATGCACGCTGGTGACACATATTGCGGTCATTTTTGTCTTTGCTTTTGCTGCGTAGTAGCCAGACCGGCTCGCTCCCAAGAGACGACACAGTTGTGCTACCGTGGCCTTCGTTTGCCAATGATCGACTAACTCGTAGATCATTTCATTTCGCGTGCAAAGAAGGCCGATGCTTTTTTTAACAGGTCATTGTCCGAACGCAGTAGACGGTTTTCTTGTTCGAGTTGGCGAATCCGTTGCAGCTCGGCAGACAGTGGTTTCCCTATGCCAGCCTGGCCACCTTGTTCAGCGCGATATTGTTCAACCCAGCGCCGCACGGCGGTTTCTCCAATACCCATATCTTTCACGATTTTAGCAACCGCTACGCCTTGATCCAGCACCATCCGGGCCACTTCAAGTTTAAAAGTAGCTTCGTATTTTTTATTCCCAGTCATCTTTATTTTCCTCGTTTAGGTAATTATTCCTCCTATTGAGGTGTCCGTAAACATTAGACCATTACAGATCGTCGCAAGCGACGATGGAAAAGACTCTGGAAGGGGTTTGCATCCCCTCCCATCGGGTCGCTCCTTGGTCGCTCCTTGGTCGCTCCTTGGTCGCTCACCGGCCAAAAGAGGCTGTCGCAAAAGCCTGATGGACGTTTTTTAAACCTGAAACACCGCATACCTCGTCATTCCCGCATGCTTTTAGCGGGAACCCAGCGTCGTTTTTTACACTGAAAATGCCACAATTTCTGGCATTTTCAGTTAACCACGAACGCCGCTGGGTTCCTGCCAAAAGCGCGCAGGAATGACGTGGCCACCAGTTAGGGTAATGATACCGACTCAATACCCTTTTGCGACAGCCCCTGAAGGCCAGGGTTTCAAACCCTAGTCAGATTTTTAATCAACCGCCGGTGGCGGCTTCGATCGGCCGCTCGCGATGCAAATTGTGCCAGTTGGCTTGGTCGCTGACAAAAACATTGCCGATGCCGATCAGGGCATGCCGAATTTGCGCGTCGGGCACGGTATCGCTCGGTGCGTGTGCCAGCCGCTCGCTGATGAAGCTCTTGGCATGCTGCAGTTCGGCCAGAATGATTTTGCCGCGCCGAATTTCGCTTTCGAGGCCAAAATTTTCCAGTACTTTTTTATGCGCGGCCCAGCCGGCTAATGCGCCTATGCTGGCCAACACCAAAAAATGATGCGCGTAGCCCTCCCACGCTTGATGCCACAGTGTTTCGGCGAGGGTGTTGCAAGCCAATCCAGCCACGCCGAGCATGAACAGACTCAGGCACACTCTGGCGCGCGCCGTGAGAAAATTCACGGCTAACTCGCGGCGCTTGAGCAAAGTTTTTTCATGGTAGTCGATTTGCTCTTCGATAAACTCAGTCAGCGCGGCACGGACGCTGGTTTGGCCCCAGCGCGTGCTGTCCACAACACTGATGTGATGCAGAGCACGCAGCGCGTTTCGGACCCAATTGGCGGCGGCCGCGTCGATATTGGGTACGGCATCGGCGACGCTGGCGGCTAGTCCTAGCCTGTTCCAGCAGTGTTGTACCCGCAAGCACTCGGCCAGCAAGCGGTAATCCTGATGTTGCTGCTCGAATTGCGCCCGTTTGGCATTACTGTAACGCAACAAAGCCCATGCCAGTGCGCTCAGATAGACGCTCATGAACAATGCGCTGGCCCAGTGCTGCCACCAAGTGGTATCACAGCCGATGAAAGCAAACACGTCGCTGCTCTCACAACTGGCAGAAATTTCCGTATAGGCGGCAAACGACAAGGTCGCCAGCAAGCCCAGCCCGACTAAGGATGTGGCGCGGCGCAGCGCCTCCGCCGGCATGCTGCGCCATTGTCGGTGTCGCAGGCCATGCAGCCAGCCGCCTTGCTGCGCCAGCCGTTTGGTAGTGCTGAAGAGCAGACTTTGCCAGGCATCCTGATGCCGTCCGGCCAACTGGTCCGCCAGTAACTGTATCCGTTCGAGTGCGTCCGGCAGCAAGGCGGTCGCCTGGCCGGCAGCGTTTTGTTGGGCCCGCGCTTGAGTATTGAAGATATTCAATTCCAACAATTGCTCGGCCAGCACTTGGGTAAGCTGCGCCGACTCGTCCTGGCCTTGCGCCTCAGAGTGCAACAACAAGCCGCGCCCGATTTGCTTGAAATCAGGCAACATCTTGCCGAACAATTGCCAACGACTGAAGCGCCGTTGATGCGAACGCTGGCCGCTGGCTGGTGAGGCTGCCAGCCAGCGTAACAATTCATGCACTTGTGTCAGTTCCAACACGGGGGCCGGCAGTGGCAAAGCGTACAAATGATGATCTTGCAATAGCAAGACGGAAGTTGCTCCGGCTGCGGCCCAGCATGGTAGCGCCGCGCCGAACTTGGCGATGGCGCGACTCATAGCACTTGGGACAAGCGGCGCGATGAGCAAGGAACAATGTTTAAGCAAATACACGGCTGCACGCGCAAACGGATCGATATCGATGCTCACGAAGACAGACGGCAGCGGCGTGGCCGGCATGGCAGAAAATGTCAGATTGGCATCGAAACGGCGCTGCTCGAGGCTGCCATCGTCAGCCGGACTGAGCAAGAAAATTTCGCTGGCCGGCAGCAGTGCGTGTAGCTGCGCCAGCACTGCGCAGCAACTGGCATCGGCCGGTCCAGCCAAGCCAATCAACAGCGGCGCGCCATCGGCCACCGGCTCATAGGTTTTGGCAAAAATATCGGGCGCGACGATCGCTTGCCCATGCGATGGATATTGCACCAGCCAATCGCCCGACTGCGCACTGAGGCGGCCACGGCCGTGCTCTAACTCCACCTGCAGCGGGGCATCGAGTCGCCGAGCCAGCACCCGCAGGGGTCTGGCCAGATAGTCGCCGGCGGCCGCTGCGCCGCCGGGCTCACGGGCCACATAACGCAAGGCAAATTCGGCCGCCGCCACCGGCCAACGCTCGCCATTTTGGCCAGTGATGATGGCGTCACCGGGCTGACACCGTACTTCCCCTTCCAAGGTGCTGATGCTGCCGGCAGCGGTAGCAAAACTGACCTGATACGACAAGGGACGTTTGCGATACGGCGTGGCGTGCTGCAGCGGATCGCGTAAATCGATATGCATGAATGACCTTGAATGAATGGCTGACAAACGGATGAACGGCGGCGTGCTCAGATCTGCCGCTGTAAGGGCGGCTGGTGTTGATTAATCCAAAATACCAAATTGCTCAGTAGAGGTAAGCTGGCGCAACCATTGGCGCGAACTTCGATTTGTTTGAGTACTTTGCTGAAATTTTCGCGGTAATACGCTGCTTCTTCTTCGCTCAGGCGTGCTTGGGCATAGCGCAGTGGCAGCGCAAATATCTCGCCTTCGCGGCCGCGGTCTTTCGCACAGCAGGCGAGGATTTCACGCGCCGACAAATCGATATCGACGGCATAAAATAATTCCGGCTTACCACCGCGCAAGAGCTCACGACTCAAACCCATGAAGCAACGCCGACTGACTTGGCTCTTGCGTATGCCTAATTCTTCGGTCATTTCGCGATACACATTGACCTCATCGAGCGTTCCGGCAGCGCTGTGATGACGAAAACTGCGTTCGATATCATCGGCCGTCATGGCCCCGGAAAAACCGGGACACAGTTGCAAAGGATTGGTCAGCACTGTGGCACTGCGCTTTTGAAAAATCATTTCGCCATCATTGGAAAACACCAAGCCATTGATGCCGGTATGGTTGGCCAACTTGCTGCTACTCAGCGCTTCAAGCCGGCCGTCGGGGTGCACCTCATCACGCAGCGTGCCATCGATGGCATCATCGAAATCCATCGCCATATTGGTTTTGACGTATTCAAAATACGAGGTCGGCTGAAAATGCAGCCGCAGCCGCGTGCCCCCTTCGACCGCGAGCAGGCGCGCGGTATCGGTATCGTAGAAGGATTTGCCACGATGAATAGCATCGGCCTTGTATTCTTCAAAGGCGGCTTTCGAGCCTAGCTTGGCTTTGAAAAAATTGTCATCAAGCACCACTTCGATATCCTGTTCAACGCTGCCATCGGCGGCATTAAGCACGGCAACCGTCGGTACCCGATAAGCTTGGCCGGCCGCATTCACGACTTGTAAAATATGCTCTTGATCAGCATAACGCTGCAACATATCGAGCGCGGGATTGAGAAAGCGCCGCAAACCTTGCGCCGGCTGCGTGCTGTGGCCAGCGCTGGCTTGTTCGGCAAGAGCGGCAATTTGTTTGACCAAGGCAGAAAATTCGGCTTCTTTCGGACTCGCCAAGCCTATCGCATTAAAGCTAGGCAGCAAGCAAATCGGTTCCGGTAAACTCATGGCCGCCGGCATGGCAGCACCATCGATGAGTAAGGGAACGATGGTTTTGCCGAGTTGCAAGGCGGTGTGAATTTCCCATACCACTTGGTCTTCCTGATCCAGCCGCTCAGCAATCTCTGCCAGCCAGCGCGCGCCGATCACCACCACCACGATGGCGGCACGTTCGAGCTCTGCTTGCAGATGGGCTTTCCAGTCGCTCGCCGCAGCGATATTTTCAATATCGAGAAACGCTTGCTCGGGGCCCAAAGTCTGTTCCAACGCGGCATGCAAGCGTGCCGTGAACTGTGCGCTGTCGCTGCGCCGATAAGAAATAAAGATGGTACTCACACAGGCCTCCTGAGATAGAAGCGGTATTGTGCCACGAGGCAAAAAAATTCTAAAATATTATTTAAAGGCCATCGCCGGTAGCGCCACGTTACGCTAAGCGATCGCGCTACAGTCGGTGTATCATGCTCGCTATCCTCACCTTTACTCATCTATCCATGTCTGCTGCTCCGGCTGTCGCCTCCGAATTGGCGGTTAAAAGGTATCTACCCTGGGTGGTTGCCATCGCACTGTTCATGGAGCAGCTCGATTCAACCATTATCAATACCGCCGTGCCGGCGATGGCCGAGAGTTTGCAAGTCACGCCCTTGAGTCTTAAGGCCGTCATCACCAGTTACATACTCAGTTTGGCTGTTGGCATCCCAGTGAGCGGCTGGATCGCCGATCGTTATGGCACGCGCCGGGTGTTCAGCTTGGCGGTGGCGATCTTCACGGCTTCGTCGGTGTTGTGTGGCTTGTCGCTCAATCTGCCCATGCTGGTGGCAGCGCGGGTTTTGCAAGGGCTGGGGGCGGCGATGATGATGCCGGTCGGGCGCTTGACCATCGTGCGCACCTTTCCCAAGGCGGAATTATTAACGGCGATGAATTTCGTGATTATTCCGGCCCTGATCGGCCCCTTGCTGGGGCCGGCTATCGGCGGTGTGATTGTGCATTGGCTGTCGTGGCGGGTGATTTTTTTCATCAACGTGCCGGTCGGCTTGATCGCGCAATACCTGATCCATCGCCATATGCCCGATTATTACGGCGAGCAGCGCCGTCCGCTCGATTGGCAGGGCTTGTTACTGTTTGGCAGCGGTGCCGCCTTATTGTCGTGGCTGTTGGAAATTTTTGATGAACATACGATTTCGCTGCCGCTGACGGCCGCGCTGCTGGCGCTGGCGCTGGCTTTGCTGGCAGCGTATGCTTGGCATTCGAAGCGCGTGCCGGCACCGCTGCTGAAACTGCAGTTATTTGCCGTGCGTACCTATCGCGTGTCGGTGGTTGGTGGTTTTCTCACCCGTCTGGGCTTGGGCGGCATGCCGTTTTTGCTGCCCTTGCTGTATCAATTGGGACTGGGTTTGCCGGCTTGGCAATCGGGCTTATTGATGATGCCTTCGGTGCTGGCAGCGATGTTCATGAAGTTGATCGCCACCCGCGTGCTGCGTCGTTTCGGTTACCGTCAGGTATTAATCGTCAACACCCTGATGATAGGCGTGACCATCTGCTGTTTCGCCCTCATTGCTGCCGGCACCCCTTGGTATCTGATTGTCGTGCTCAGTTTGGCGCAAGGTTTGTTCAACTCACTGCAATTTACCAGTATGAACTCGATGGCCTATGCCGACATCGCACCAGCCGATGCCAGTATGGCCAGTACGATTTCGAGTACGCTGCAACAGATGTCGATGAGTTTCGGTTTGGCCTGCGGCTCGCTGGTAACGGCATGGTACTTAAGCGATTTACCACAATCTGACCAACAGGCGGTCACCGCTGCGCTGCACCAAGCCTTCCTCACACTGGGCGTGCTGACCTTGTTTTCTTCGCTCAGCTTTTGGAGTTTGCACCGTGATGATGGCGAAAGCGTCAGCAAGGGCAGTCAATAAGCTTGGAAACGCAATTGATGCAAATGCATGATGGCTTCACGCGTCGGCGTCGCGACGGCATCGGCCAGGGTGTGGCGATCAAGCGCGGCATAAAATGCCTGTTGTGCTTGATCGAGCATACTCTTGAGCCGACACTGGCCGCGCAGATGGCAAGCCGGTGCGGCACAATCGATGAGCTCAGTATGCCCCTCCAGTTTGGCGATGATTTGCCCGAGCCGATACTGATCAGTCGCCGCCGCCAAGGCCAAGCCCCCCCCCTTGCCGCGGGTAGTGATGATCCACTGCTGTTGCGCCATAAAATGCACCACCTTCACCAAGTGGTTGCGTGACACTTGGAACACACCGGCGATCTCGCTGATCGTCACCGGCTGCTGCGGCTCCGGTTGGCTGAGATAGATCAGTACGCGCATGCCTAAATCGGTGAAATGCGTCAATTGCATGAATTTTCCTTGTTAACAGTGCACCGATTTCGGTCGATGTCAGCCGGATACGCCGCCGGCACCGAAGGCTTCCTGGTGTATTTTCGCTGGCAACACACCGAGTGCGCGCAGTTGCTGTGCTTGTGCCTGCATGAAAGCGCGTGGACCGCACAGATAATAATCAGCATGCGCTGGCAAGTATGTTGCATCGAGCGTCGCCAAGTCCAAGCGGCCGGCATGCTGGTAATCGCTGTCTTGCTGGTCGATGGCGCGCGGGTTCTCATAATAAATCATCGTGCGCAGAATTGCATGCGCCTTAGGTAATTCGAGCAAGCGCTGTTTAAAGGCATGCACACCGCCATGTCGACAAGCATGTAAAAAGCTCAGTGGTCGCGTCGACTGTTGCCGCACCAAGTGTTCCAGCATTGCCATCATCGGCGTGATGCCAACGCCGGCGCTGATCAATACCACCGGTGTGGTGTCGGTATCATTGAGAAAATACTCGCCCATCGGTGGCGCGAGGTCGACCAAGCTATGTTCCAACACGCTGTCATGCAGCAGATTCGAGATCACCCCAGCCGGATGCACGACACTGCCGGCCTCGCGTTTGACGGAAATGCGCAGGCAGTCTTGGCCCGGGGCATCCGACAAGCTGTACTGCCGCGCTTGCAACATGCCCAGCGCTGGCACCATCAAGCGCAGCGAAATGTATTGTCCGGGGCGAAATGTCGGCACGGTGCCGCCATCGGCTGGCACCAAGTAAAACGAGGTGATTTCTTCACTCTCGCTGAACTTGCGCGCCACGCGAAAACTGCGCCAGTTACTCCAACCACCGCTTTTCGCGGTGGCCGACAGGTAGAGTTGCTGTTCTTCGGCAATCAAGATATCCGCTAATTGACCATATGCGGCCGCCCAAGCGGCAATCAATTCATCGCTGGCGGCCGCCCCCAACACTTCGCGTATCGAGGCAAGCAAATGCCGGCCAACGATTGGATAGTGCTCGGCACGGATCCCGAGACTGACATGTTTGTTAGCCACCAGCGCCAGCACCGGTTGCAACACCGCCGGGTTGTCGATGTGTTCGGCATACGCCAGCACGGCACCGGCCAAAGCTTGCTGTTGCCGACCCGATTGCTGGCTGCTTTGATTAAACAAGGCTTTCAACTCCGGGTTATGCGAAAACATGCGCGTATAAAAATGGCGTGTCAGTGTTTCGCCATGCTGTTTCAAGACAGGGACGGTGGATTTTACCAAGCTACGGGTAGCGTTATCGAGGGTCATGATTGTAAGTATATTATAAATACATGTTATAGAATAAAAAAACAGCAGCCAGCTCACAGGGAGCATGCTGCTATTTTAATTCCTTTAACATGCATTTGCAATACATCTATTACATACTTGGATGTCGATGCAAACCTAAACGATGCGCTTCCTGTTCAATTGCCGCATTACACGCTATGCAATACTCGGTGGTCGGCACCGCCATTAAGCGTTCAAACGGTATCGACGCTGCGCATGTTTTGCAGATGTCGATGATGTCTTCACTCAAGCGCGCCTGCGCCGCTTGCAATGCTTGCCATTCCGCATGTTGACGCAAATATTGAGACATAGCATCATGATTAAGTTCCTCCGCCACCACCCCGTCACCCGCCTGACTATCGACGTGCAATAAGCCGGGGTCATGAAGCCGTAATTGAGTTTGGATATCCTGCTTCATTCGCTCCAAGATCTGTTTCAAATTTTGTTGTTGTGCGCTGTTGAGTCCCATTTTGTTCTCCTGTAAAGATGGTCTTCCTACGATTAAAGCTTACTCTGGCGGCACTGCATTTGTTTGATGCAAAACAAGTGCCGCAACAACGTGACGATAAGGCCGCAACAGCTCACTCGGGACACAATGTACTGTTGCAATTTTTGCCTCATGGCATTATTTTAATTTTTTCAACAACGGCACGCAGCCGTCCCCTCTCCCTCAAAAATAAGGAAAACATGCGCCTCCATCACCCACTAATCGGCTACCCCGGTCTGCGAAACCTGCTGTCGTTGACCATCCTGCTCGGCATGGCCGGCAACAGCTTGGCCGCCGTCACAGCGCCATCGATACCGCCACAGACAGCGGCACAAGCAGCCGCGCCTAAGCTGGTAGTGGTGCTGGTCGTCGACGGTTTGCCACAAGAACAAATTCTGCGTTACCGCGATCAATTCGGTGCCGGTGGTTTTCGCCGTCTGTTGGCCGAGTCGGCCTGGTTCAGCAATGCCCATCAAGCCCATGGCGTGACCGTCACAGCGGTCGGGCATGCGGCGGTATTGAGCGGGGCCTATCCTTACCAGCATGGCGTCATTGCCAACGACTGGATCGATAAAACCACGCTGGCATCGGTCTACTGCACCGAAGATGCGCGCTACACTTACCTCGGCAACGAAACGGCAGCACATGCCGGCACGGCACCGACGAATTTACATGCCAGTACCGTCGGCGACGAATTGCGCTATGCCAGCGGTAATCGTGCCAAAGTCATCACGGTCTCGGGCAAGGACAGGGGCGCGATCTTATTGGCCGGGAAAAGCGGCACGGCCTATATGTATATGGGAAAAAGCGGCGAATTCGCCAGCAGCACTTACTATATGCAGCAACACCCAACTTGGGTGCAGCAATACTTGGCCGGCAAGCCGCAGGATGCGTATTACGGCAAAACTTGGCAAATGTTGCTGCCGCCAGCCGCATATGCCAACGATGCCGCCGATGAGATCGTCGATGCACCGAGCCGCGCTGCGCCACTGGCCTATGACAGCCGTTCCGGCCACCCCGATGCCGAGTATTACGGCAAGCTGGGTACCGGCCCGTATCTTGATGAGCTGACGCTGAAATTCGCCCGCGCCGCCATCGAAGGAGAAAACCTCGGGCGCAACCCGGCCGGTGTGCCTGATGTGCTGGGGGTCAGTTTGTCGAGTCATGATTACGTCAATCATGCGTATGGCCCGGAAAGCCGCCTCTCGCACGATCATTTGCAACGACTCGACCGCATGTTGGCCGATTTTTTCAATTATCTCGACAGCCGCGTCGGCTTGGCCAATACCTTGGTGGTATTGACTGCCGATCATGGTTTCCCAAATGTGCCGGAATATGCACAAGCCTTGCAGCGCGATACAGGTCGCATCGATAGCAAAGCGATGCAAACTGCCTTGGAGAAACATTTGAGCGGCCGTTTTGGCGTCGATGGTCTGGTCAGAAAATGGTCGGCACCGGTGTTCTTACTCGATCAAAATCTGATTGAGCAAAAACATTTGCCGGCAGCAGAAGTCGAAACAGCTGCCACCCACTTCCTCGAAAGCTATCCGGGCTTGGCTTACGCTTACAGCCGCCATCAGCTGGAAAACGGTCAATTGCCGGCCAACCGTATCGCCAAGCTGATGCAACGCGCTTGGAACAGCCAAATCTCGGGCGACATCATGGTGGTCGCCAAGCCGAATTGGATTTTCGGCAGCGGCCGCCATGGCACGACGCACGGTTCGCCATACAGCTATGACACGAATGTGCCGCTGATGCTGATGGGCGCGAACTGGATTAAGCCCGGTTACTATGGCGACTATGCCGAGGTAGTCGATATCGCGCCGACGCTGTCGCACCTGCTGCAATTGCGCCCGCCGTCGGCCTCGGAAGGACGGGTACTGAGCGAAGTGTTGTCAACGAGCTTGCGGCGGCCCTGAGTACGATGCAGCAGAAAAAAAACCGCCGATGCCGGCGGTTTTTTTCAGCAGCCAGAACAACAAGCTTAAAATTCTTCCCAATCATCTTTGCCCGCACTGGCCGCAGCCAAGGCTGGTCGCTGCGTTTTGGCTTTGGCCGGTGCCACTGCCGGCTTCGCGCGTTGTGCCAGCGGCCGGGATGCCGCCGCAGGCTTGGACTCAGCACGCAAACCGACCTGCTGCTGCAGGGTAAACACCGATACCACTTGGCTCAGCTTATTGGCTTGATCTTGCAAGGATGATGCCGCTGCCGCCGCTTGCTCGACCAGCGCAGCATTTTGCTGCGTGGTTTCATCCATATGGATCACGGCTTGATTGATCTGGTCTATGCCCGAACTCTGCTCTTGGCTGGCGCTGCTGATTTCGCTGACGACATCGCTGACTTTATGTATGCTGTCGACGATATTGTGCATGGCGCTGCCGGCACGTCCTACCAATTGGCTGCCGAAATCAACTTTTTCTACAGAATCATCGATGAGCGCTTTGATTTCTTTGGCCGCCGAGGCCGAGCGCTGCGCCAAGTTACGTACTTCCGCCGCTACCACGGCAAAGCCGCGCCCTTGTTCACCGGCGCGGGCCGCTTCGACCGCCGCATTCAAAGCCAGAATATTGGTTTGAAACGCGATGCCATCGATGACGCTGATGATGTCGACAATTTTTCTGGCCGAGCCATTGATGGCACCCATGGTATCAACCACTTGCGAGACCAAGCTGCCGCCTTCGACTGCCAACGTCGAGGCATTGGTGGCAAGCGTATTGGCTTGGCGCGCATTGTCGGAGTTTTGTCTGACCGTGCTGGTTAATTCCTCCAGCGAGGAAGCGGTTTCTTCGAGCGCGCCGGCTTGCTGCTCGGTACGCGAGGATAAATCCAAGTTACCACTGGCAATTTCCGACGAGGCCGTGGCGATGGCATCAGTGCTCTGGCGAATTTCCGTGCAAATGACTTCCAGACTGCTGGCCATTTTTTTCAAACCGCCCATGAGGTGGGCAATTTCATCATCGCCGCGGTCATCGATGTGGCAGGTCAAGTCGCCGGCCGCCACTTGGTTGGTGATGGTGATGGCGGTTTCCAAAGAGTTGACGACTTTGCGCGTCAGCAGCAAACCCATGATGGTTACACCGCCGATGGCGAACAGGGCCAGCAAACCGGCCAGCCAAAGGGCATGCTTAAGCATACTGGCGGCATTGGCAGCGGCGGCGGCACCGCGTTCGACATTGTAGTTTTTGTGTGCTTGAATCGCAGCAACCATTTTATCTATGGTGGCTCGGGCTGCGAGAAAAACGGTGCGCGCTTCTTCATCCTTATTTTCATCGGCCAAGGCCTGCACCTTCATGCGCTCGACATCATACGCGGCGATCGCAGCCCGCTCTTCACTGAGCAGGACACGGTCTTTGTCGTCAGACAGGTATTGTTTTTCATACTTATCCAAGGCAGCACGCGAAGCAGCACTTGCATTATTAATAATAGTGAGAACCGTCCTTTTTTTTACCGGATCCGGTTCTGCCAGGTACTTCCAGGAATTGATACGTACATTGGCCAAGGCGTCGGTCGATTCATCGATCGCCAGCAGACTGGGCACGGTGTTGGCGCTGGAATAATCGGCGGCCTCATAAACTTGCTTGATTTGGTATGCCAGTGCGCCGGCCAGCAGCAACATGGCGAGAGCGGCGTAGCTCATCAATAAATACAGGCGTTTGGCGATGCTCATGGTCAACTCCAGTCTGGGCTATGTTCGTGGTTGCAGAAAAAAAAGTTTTTTCTGGACAACTTTGCTGATCAGCCACAAGATACCCGATTCTGCATAACTCGCAAGTCTATTTGATGTTCTTTTACACATTTAAATGTAGACCAATCGAAACTATTGCATCTTAAATAAATTCCTTTGTCTTTAATTTTCCACAATTGCACGTTTAGCATTTTAGTAAACGAAAAACGGCACAGCGATTCAAGGCTGTGCCGTACTTTGATCGGCTGCTACTGCATCAATCAGCCAAGCTGCATCATGCTTGCCGGTAGTTATTAAGCATTTTGTAATTACGCGCATACAGCGCGAATAAGGCAGCGGCCAGCAAGGCAAAGCCGGCAAAGAAAAACATTTGAAACGCCGTCACACTGATACCGCTGCTTTGAATTTTTTCCGTGACACTGGCGCTTTTCACGCTGGCATTGGCCAGCAAGACCCACAGATTACCGATGGTGACCGATAAATTCCAAAAGCTCATGATCACGCCCTTCATCGCCAATGGTGCTTGGCTATAGGCAAATTCGAGCCCGGTCGCCGAAACCAAGACTTCACCGAAGGTCAATAAGGCATACGGCAAAATTTGCCAAGTGATATCGAGCGAATTGCCGCCATCGATAGCCAATTGCATGGCACCCACCACGATCCAAGCCACACCAGAAAACGCGATACCCAAGCCCATGCGGCGCAAAGCAGTCATTTCCACGCCCATGCGTTTGAGAAACGGGTAGAGCAAGATATTATTGAACGGTATCAATAACATCACTAACATAGGATTCAGCGCCTGCATCTGTGACGATTGGAACCACGCCGGTTTGCTCATCAAATCGGCTTGCAAGACCCAAGTCGAGGCTTTTTGATCGAACAAAGACCAAAATGGTGTGACCAAAGCAAACACCACCAAAATGCGCAAGACCGCGCGCACGCCATCGACGGCGGCATCAGGATGCCTGCCGCGTGCCGCCTCAAGACGCCACCAGGCACCGCTGCCGACCAAGCCGAGCAGCATCACCAAGGCTAAACACAGCGCCGCGACGATGCCGATTTGTGGCATCAGGAACAGCGCCGCCACCGCCAGCGCTACGCCGCTATAGGCCAGATAAATGCCGCCGCTGCCATGCGTGCTGGAACTGACGCTCAGTGCCGTGCGTATCACATTGAGAAACGAATGTGGGTCTTTCGCCACCGGGGCGACATGTACGTATTTTTTACGGCCGGACCAGAAAATCATGGTGGCGATGAACATCAAGATACCGGGAATGCCGAAGGCGATGCCAGCACCCAATTGCTTGAGGAAGATGGGCATGAGCAAAGAAGCGAAGAAGGAGCCGAAATTGATGATCCAGTAAAACCCATCAAATACTTTTTGCGCCAGGCTGCGATTGCTTTGATCGAATTGATCGCCAACAAAAGCGGTGACCAAAGGTTTGATACCGCCGGAACCGAGGGCAATTAAAAACAAGCCGGTATAAAAACCATGCAAATTATTTTCAAAAATCGCCAGACAAGCATGGCCGGCGCAATATACCAGGCTGAGCCAAAACACGGTATTGTATTTACCGAAGTAACGATCAGCTAACCAACCGCCAAGCAGAGGAAAAAAATACACGCCGATGACGAAGGTGTGAAACACTTCCTTAGCCATGCCAGCGCGCAACTCTTCCGGCATAGACAACAACAAACTGCTGATCAAGAACAGCGTCAAAATATTCCGCATGCCATAAAAACTGAAGCGTTCGCAACCCTCGTTGGCAATAATATAGGGAATTTGTGGCGGCATTTTTCCGCTCTGCGCTGCTGCGCTCGATGCTGTCATAAGGGGTCTCCGTGATGATACTTGTCTGGTTGAACAATTTTATTGCTTGTCGGCGATAAGCCGGGGCAGCATGCATGATCGTCGGCCAATGTGCCGAGAGCTCGCTGAAGTATCACGATTTGAAACCGGCAAGTCAAGGGACTAAAAAGACTCAAAGGTCTAAAATAACTCACGTGACTCAGCAGTACGATTGCGGCACGACTTGCCAATCTCGGCCGAGTCCGGTAGGCTGCGCCCTCTTGCATTTTTCTATAGAGTTTGCTGTCCGTGTCTTTGTCTTTACCTTCACCTGCCGCATCGTTTCCAAGCACCGCAGCGCCTGCCACCTTGTTGCTCGCCACCGATGTCTTCGGCAATACCCCGGCCGTAGCCGGCTTGGTACGTCAACTGGCCGTACCGACCTTGGTGGTCTCGCCCTTTGGCAGCAAGCCACGATCCTTTCGTTCTGAGCAAGAAGCGTATCAAGCCTTTCTCGCCGAAGGTGGCGTGGCCGCCTACGCCCAGCTCTTGCATGCGGCTCTGCTGCAGCAGCCGGAATTACACTTTGCCATCGGTTTTTCGGCTGGCGCGAGTGCGCTGTGGCTCAATAGCCCACGCCCTGTCATGGCCAGCTTGCTGCAAACGGTTTTATTTTACGGTTCGCGCATCCGCGACCATCGCACCCTGCAACCACAAAGTCCGGTGCGGCTGATCTTTGCCCAGCAGGAAGCGGCCTTCGATGCGGCGGAACTGGCGCAAGATTTGCGCGCGCGCGGCCATCAAGCCGAATTAGCTAGTGGCACACGACACGGTTTTATGAATTCATATTCACGCGGTAGCCATATTGCAGCACAAACGCACTATATGACACAATTAATCAGCCTGTTACAACAAGGGAAGCGCAGATTTAATCCAAGGGAAGCGCACTGCTGCACCGCCTGAACATCGCAGACTGTTTGAGTTCGGCGCGACTCTCCCCTATACTGTCGACGCGCGACACCATCGCGCCATGCAGTAGCGCTGGCGGCAAAACCGCTGGCAATTTGCTGCTGAGCCGGCACGTATCATTGACGGTTTGACCCCAACAGTACGATCAATTTCATTCACTTTTTTGCGGAATCAGGATTTTGCCTTACCCGGCAAGCTCAATCTGTCTTCCGCGCGGAGCCATCAGCATGACCGCTTTTGTATTTAACGAAATCAATTTCGACCAACACGAACAAGTCGTGTTCGCCTCTGAAGCCAAATCCGGCCTCAAAGCCATCATCGCCGTCCACAACACCACGCTCGGCCCTGCCATGGGTGGCTGTCGGATGTGGAATTACAGCAGCGAAGCCGAAGCCGTGCGCGACGTGCTGCGTCTGTCACGCGGTATGACCTATAAAAATGCCGTAGCCGGCCTGCCTGTCGGCGGCGGTAAAAGCGTTATCATCGGCAACCCGAAAACCGACAAAACCCCGGCCCTGTTTGCAGCCCTGGGCGAAGCCTTGGAACGTTTGGGTGGCCGCTATGTGACGGCCGAAGATGTCGGCACCAGTCCGCAAGACATGGCGCATGTCGCCGGCAAGACTAAGTATGTGGCCGGTTTGGGTGAGCGCGGCGATCCTTCACCATATACGGCACTTGGCTGTTTCGTCGGTGCCCAAGCGGCAGTCAAGCATCAGCTCGGGCGCGACAGCTTGGAAGGCTTGACCGTGGCAGTACAAGGTCTCGGTCATGTCGGCTACGATTATGCGCGTCGCTTACACCAAGCCGGTGCCAAGCTGATCGTTGCCGATATCGATGCCGCCGCGGTGGCCCGCGCCCAGCAAGAACTGCAGGCACGCGTCGTGCATGTCAATGAAATCTATGATGTCGCGGCCGATATCTATGCTCCTTGCGCTCTCGGTGCCACGCTCAATCTCGATACCCTGGCACGTCTGCAAGCGCGCATCGTCGCCGGTGCTGCTAACAATCAGTTGGCCAGTGCGGAAATCGGTGCCGCTTGTCGCGCGCGCGGCATTCTGTATGCGCCGGATTTCGTTATCAATGCCGGTGGCATCATCAAGGTCTGCTATGAATATATGCAAACCCCAGAAGCCGGCATGGATGCGCATGTGCGTCGTATCGGTGAAACGCTGGCAGAAATTTTTAGTCGCGCCGATTCCGAAAACTTGCCGACCAGTGTAGTGGCCGATCGTATTGCCGAAAGTCGCTTCAAAAAATAACTGTTTGTTTGCGTAAATCAGCCGCCCCGTGGGGCGGCTTTTTCGTTAGCGCGCTACCGATCACGCCGCAAACACCACACTGACGAGTAAGCCCGGTCCGCTCTCGGGTTCGGCCAGTATGACTTGGGCATGGTGTTGATCGGCGATTTTCCGCACGATGGCCAAACCGAGACCGCTGCCACTTTCAGCATTGCGCTCGACACGATAAAAGCGATCGAAAATCCGCGCGCGATCGGTCTGCGGAATGCCACTGCCGTTATCGGCAATCGACACGCAAGGCTGCGCGCCACGCCGACCGACTGCCACATCGATGCGGCCATGTGCTGGCGTATAGCGAATCGCATTGTCGAGCAAATTACCAAACAGGGTAAGCAGTGCATCTTCATTACCGCCCACGCACAGCGTTTCTTCGCTGACTTCGACACCGAGATCAATGTCTTTATTTTCTGCCAGTAAAGAAAATTCACCGACTAATTGGCGCAGCAAATGCGGTAAATTGAGCTGACTGTTCCAAGTCTGCGCTTCATGATTACTTTGGCGCGCCAAGGTCAGTAATTGTTTAACCAAATGAATAGCCCGATTGAGGCGCTCATGTAATTTCACAAAGCCGAGGCGGCGCTCGGCTTCCTCCTCGCAGCGCTCGACTAATTGCAGTTGTAATTTCAGCGCTGTCAGCGGAGTCCGTAATTCATGGGCGGCGTCGGCGACAAACATTTTTTGTAACTGTATCGATTCATCGAGGCGCGTCAACAGCGCATTGGTGGCGTCGACAATCGGCATCAATTCCGGCGCGTAGAGGGCATTTTCCAAGGGGTGCAAGACATGCACCGAACGTTCGCCGAGCGCCTCGGCCAATTGCGTCAGCCCGCGCAGACTGCGGCCGACCACCAGCCAGATCAAACCGGCTAACAGCGCGATGAGGATCAGTAAAGGAATCAAGGAACGCAGCGCCAAGCTGTATTGAATGCTTTCCCTATCCGCAATCAACTGCCCGACCTGTACCAATTGTTGATGATTTTCTTCGCTGTAAATACGCCAGGCGCGAGCGCCAAAACTGACTTCAAAAAACCCGGTTTGTGGATAGCGTGGCAGGTTCCGTGCCGGATTCGAGCTGAACACCATGGCATGCGCGGGGTTCCACACTTGCACGACGATTTTTTTGCCCGGATGACGATCGTCGGTCTCACTGTTTTGTGGCGACATATCGAGCGGAAATGAACGGACGATTTGCTTGAGCTGGTAATCGAACAATTCATTGGTTTCATGCCGAACTTTGAGAAAGCTGCCGATGCCGACAGCCAGAATCGCCGTCACCATGCCCGATATCAAACCCAATAATAATTGTTGGCGTATGCTTCTCATTCATCGCACCTGAGGTTCAATTTGTAGCCGACACCGCGTACGTTCTTGATGAACTCAGCCCCGAATTTTTTACGCAGCGTGTGGATGTAGACTTCGATGGTGTTGCTCTCGATTGTATCGTCCCAGCCGTAAATACTTTCTTCCAAACTGGCTTTGGAAATCACTTTGCCTGGCGTACTCAACAAGCTCAGCATGAGTTTGAATTCATGTGCCGATAAATGTATGGCTTGGCCATGCAGGCTGACATCGTGCGTAGACGGGTTGAGGATCAGGCCGGCATGGCGGAATTCTTCCGTGGCCGGTGCCACACAGCGGCGCAATAAGGCACGCATGCGCGCATACAGCTCATCGAGATCAAATGGTTTGACCAAGTAGTCATCGGCCCCACTGTCGAGACCGAGAATACGCTCTGATGTCAAATCACGCGCAGTAATGATCAATACCGCCGCCGTGCCACCGCCTTGACGGTATTCGGCCAACACGGTCAGGCCCGATTTTTCCGGCAGCCCGAGATCGAGCACGATCAATGGATAGGCCTGCGCCGACAAGGCCTGTTCGGCGGCGCGGCCGTCGCGTACCCAATCGACTCGATACTGTTCCTTGCTCAATCCTTCGAGCAAGCTCTCCCCTATCATCTGGTCGTCTTCGATCAGTAACACGCGCATCGGTGCGTTTTCCTCATGGTTTGCTGGTGCTTCAAAAAAAATTTCACCTGATTGAGACATAGTTTTGTCTTAGAAGAATTAAGTTTGCCTTAATTAACAGCAAATACAACAAAGACGAGGCAAGAATTCGCTTGTCTTTTTCCTGTAACAAATTCTGCCTACGATGCCATCCATTGTGAAAAACAAAAGCAACACTCTCGGTTTATTCGTTCATTCCAATTTGTTCCAATTCATTCCATACAGGAAATACCTACAATGAAGCAGCTTCAACTGAAAACAA
Source organism: Undibacterium sp. CCC3.4 (assembly GCF_034347425.1). Taxonomy (GTDB): domain Bacteria; phylum Pseudomonadota; class Gammaproteobacteria; order Burkholderiales; family Burkholderiaceae_D; genus Undibacterium. Next base: position 2,185,821 of record NZ_CP133779.1, on the reverse strand, counting down.
TGACACGCCACATCCTGGCCGCCACGCTCAGCATGTCGCTGGCCGCGCCGGCGCTGGCTTGGGCCGATGCCGAAGCAGAAGCCGATACCAGCATCGTCACGATAGCCGGTGCAAAAAAATCGCCGGCCGCCAGCGCCGCTATCTCACAAGGTTCGCTGACGGCCCGTTCGGCGCAGTCAGAAATCAGCGATGAATTCGTCCGCAATTACACCGTACCAACTGCCGATTTCAGTCAAATCCTGCAAATGGCACCGGCCATGTACAGCTATAGTCCGAATGGTCCGGGCTTGGGCGATACCAAAACTACGTTCCGCGGATTTTCCGACGGCGACTATTCGATTTCTTTCGACGGCATTCCCTTCCAAGACACCAATAGCCCTAGCCATCATACTTGGTCGTTTTTCCCAGCCCCCTTCATCGGTGGTGCGGTGATCGATCGCAGCCCGGGCTCGGCAGCGACCATCGGCCCAGCCAATTTCGGCGGCTCGGTGAATTTACTTTCGCGCAATTTAGAAACGCAACAACGCATCAGTACGACGGCTTCTTACGGCAGTTGGAACACCAGCCTCATCGGTGCCGAATACGAGAGTGGCCAGATCGGTCGCGACGCCAACTCAAATGTGCTGCTCAACGTGCATGAGATGAAGTCGGATGGCTATCAAACCCTCAACAAGCAGCAGCGCGATGCATTTTCCGGCAAATACCAATGGAATGCCACGCCCGACACCACGCTCACTTTGTTCGGTTCCTACATCACGGTGCATTCGAATACGCCGAGCACAAAAGCCGCCACGCGCAGCGATATCGCCGCCTTTGGCGATAATTATCTGTTGTCGTCCGACCCGAGCAAATCGAATTACGTCGGCTACAACACTTACCATGTAACCACCGATTTTGAATACATGGGTATTTCATCCAACCTCGGTGGCGGTTGGAAGCTCGATAACAAAGCCTATACCTACTACTATCATAACCAAGAATTTTACCCGGGCGCGACGATTCCTCTGACCAAGGCCAACACGGCGGCCAATAACAGCGGCACCGACAAAACCAATGGCTACCGTACTTACGGCGATATTTTCCGCATCAGCCAAGAAACCGAGTACGGCACATTGCGCGCCGGTGCCTGGGTAGAAAATGCCGCAACCAATCGCTACCAAACGCCGACCAACCCGCTGACTTGGGTCGATTCGCTGCTGCCTAACTTTCATGAAACGATTTCCAGCACCATCATTCAACCGTTCGCCGAATATGAATACAAGGTCAGCAGTGCACTTAAAGTCACGGCCGGCCTCAAATATTCGACCTATCGCCAGGATTTGACACAGTTTGCCGACAATGGCAAAACCGTCGGCAGTCTCAATGGTGCGGCGTCGATCGAACATGTCGCCAACTACCGTACCGTGCTGCCCTCGATTGATGCGCATTACCTGATCGCACCGAACTGGTCAGCCTATGCCCAGTTCGCCACCGGCGATGAAATTCCGCCGACCAGTGTGTTTGATGTGAAAAACGCCAATGTCACGGCCTTACCAGCCTCGATCAAGAGCAAAACCACGCAAATCGGCTCAGTTTGGAAAGGCGATCGTTTCACTCTTGATGTCGATGCCTACCGGATTAAATTCGACAATGCCTATTCATCGAGTACCGATGCCAGCGGCAACACGACTTTCTACGCCAACGGCAGCTCAGTCAGCCAAGGTGTGGAAGCGGAAAGCACCATCGTCATCGGTGGCGGTTTCAATCTCTACGTCAACGGCACCTATGGCAGCGCCAAGTATGCCGACAGTGGCATGTGGGTACAAAATGCGCCGTCCGATACCGAAACACTGGGTTTCAATTATGTGAAAAATGAGTGGAACCTCGGCTGGTTCACGAAGCGTGTGGGTAAAACCTTCAACGATAATGGCGGCACGCACGAAGCCGTCGCCGTCAATCCGTTCGTGGTGTCTAACTTGTTCGTCAATTATTCCTTGAAAAATATTTCCAACTCACTCAAGGGTGGCAAGTTACAGTTGAGCGTAAATAATCTGTTCGACAAGCACAGTATTGTTTCGGTCACCCCAGCGAGCAAAACCACGGCCGTATCGGCCGCCGGCGATTTGCTGACCTTGCTGCCAGCGCGCAGCGTGAGCTTGGCATTGACACTGGACTTCTGATCGTCAGATAGGTTCCATTCACTCAGAGCGCAGCTGATGCAGATCAGACTGCGCTCTGTCAATTCGCCTGGCAGGGCTGGTTCATGCTAGGCTTCTGTTCTGTTACTCATTCGTTTCATCGCCCCCATGACTACTCGTTACGACAACACCACCATTCTCTTACACTGGCTCTCGGCCGCCCTACTGCTGGCACTCTGGGCCCTTGGTCAAACCATCGATTGGTTCCCCAGCGGTTCGCCGCGGGTACTGGCACGCAGTCTGCATATCAGCACCGGCGTGTTGTTGACCGTATTACTGGTGTATCGCCTGTTCTGGCGCAGCCATGGGGGGATTAAATTGCCACCCGCGGCCAGCGGCTGGCAACAAACCAGTGCCGAGCTGCTGCATAAAGTGCTGTATCTGATGCTGGCAGTGGTATTGATACTCGGTTTGTTCAATACCTGGGTACGTGGCGACAATCTGTTTGATTTGTTCCGCCTGCCATCCTTCGCGCCGGGCGATAAGGCGCTGCGCCATCAAGTCGAAGACTTGCACGGTTTGGCTGCCAATATCTTACTGGCAATGGCCGCATGTCACGCCGCGGCCGGTTTGTTTCACTATTTCTTCTTGAAAGATCAAGTCTTGCAACGTATGTCTTGGAAAAAATAAGACCGGCGTTCAGCTCTGGCGCGGCGGTTTGTCGACAAAGCCTTCACACGGCTTGCCCGAGGCCTCGATCACATCGAGCATAGGCTGGCGCTGACTTTTCAGACCGAAAGCGCGGCAGCCGTAGCGAAACTGCGGGTCATGGGTGATGAAATAGTGGGCGCATAGGCGGCAGTTGCGCGGGCGGGCGGCTTGATCGTCTGGCATGGAATCGCTAGGAGTGAAGGAATGACGTGGAATCAGGAAGCTTGGCGCGCCAACCAGCGCCGGTAAGTCAGTAAAGCAACTTGGGCGTCATTGGCAGCGTACAGCATCTGACGCTCGGTTAACGGCCGCTGGGCCCAATTCGAGGTCGAGGTTTTCTTGGATTTCGACATTTGCATGCCGAGGAATTTCGCCACGGCCGATTTCGCCCCCATGTCACCGTGTTTGTTTTCACGCATGGCACGCGACAAATCGAGCACATTGGCGGTAACAATGGCAAATTTGCTGTTCAAGTATTTCAAATCATCGGCCAAACCATAGCCGACTTTGAGTATCTGCGGTGCTTCGAGTATGGCTTTCACCTGCGCGACATCGCTGCCTGCACTGACTGGAAATAAAAACGCGCGCTGCTCGGTGGCCAGTTGGATCAGGTGCGGGCCATCGTTATGCTGGCCCTTATTGAATACCGGTTTGGTCTCGGTATCGAAGCCTAATATTGTGGCGGCCGACAGCTGGGCATAGGCGTAGTCAGCCGTGGCAGCGTCTTGCACCAAACAAATATCGGCGAGGGCGATGCCGGGATAGGCCGGCAGGGGAGTGTCGAGTTCTGGATTCATGCGCTGATCATAAGCGAAATCATGGTTTTTTGGCAGCGCTGGCGCAGAGTTTTTTCCTCAGCCGCTCAGCTCGGCGGCACCGCGCTGTCGATACGTCGCCGCCGCCGCGGCGCATCCGCGCTGCAGGTGATGAGCAAAGTCTGGCCGTCGGGCAAGGTGACCGCAATATTTTCCCGTCCATATTGCTCGAAATGATAGAGCGTCGCCGTGCCGATGGCGGCCGACTGATGCAGTTCTGCCGTCGCCAGCAATTGCGACAAATCTTCCGAACGACCCGCTTGCCACTGTAATTTACTCATCTCGGCCTCCTCGGTTTTCACTGTAGTACTGGGCAAACGCGGCGGCATCCATGGGTTTGGCAAAATAATAGCCTTGTACTTGGGTGCAGCGCATGGTTTTCAGCAAATCTACCTGCTGCTTCTTTTCCACGCCCTCGGCCACCACATTCAAGCCCAGGCTCAGACCCATGGCGATGATGGCGCTGGCGATGGCGGCATCATCGGGATTGGTATGAATATCGTTGATGAAGGATTTATCGATTTTCAATTCATCGATAGGAAAACGGCGCAGATAAGACAAACTGGAGTAGCCGGTGCCGAAATCATCGAGCGAAATCGAGAGCCCGAGATTTTTCAAGGCGCGCAGAGCAATCAGGGTGCTGTTCACGTCTTGCATGACCATGCTCTCGGTCAGTTCCAAGATCAAATGCCGCGGATCGGCCCCGGTGCGATGGATGATGGCCGCGATGCGCTCGGCCAAATCCTCTTGACGAAACTGACGCGACGACATATTGACAGCGATTTTGACCTCACTGCCCAAACTATTGCGCCACAAAACTTGCTGACGGCAAGCTTGCGCCAGCACCCATTCACCGAGTGGCAAAATCAAACCGCTTTCTTCTGCCAGCGGGATGAATTCGACCGGATAAATCAAACCGATTTGCGGATGATGCCAGCGCACCAATGCTTCAGCACCAATGACTTTTTTGCTCAGCAAATCGATTTTCGCTTGGTAGTGTAAGGTAAATTCTTCATTTTCCAAGCCGCGCCGCAGTGCCCCTTCCATATTGAGGCGGCTGATCGCTGTCACACCCATTTCGGGTACAAATTGACGCGCACTGTTGCGACCATGTTCTTTCACGCGGTACATGGCAATATCAGCATAGCGCAACAGAATTTCGCCATGGTCGCCATCGCGCGGATACACGGAAATGCCAATGCTGGCGGTGACGAAGACATCGCTGCCGTTAATCGCAATCGGCCGCGATAAGGAATGCAGAATTTTTTCCGCCAGCAGATCGACATCGCTACCTTCCGGCAGATCGGTCAAGACAATCACAAATTCATCGCCACCGAGACGCGCCACGGTATCGGTATCGCGCACACATTGGTTGAGCCTTTGTGCGACTTGCTTGAGCATTTCATCACCGGCCCCATGACCGGAGGCGTCATTGATGAGTTTGAAATGGTCGAGGTCGAGCAGCAGCAAGCCGACTTGCAGATTCTTTTTCTTGGCAAAGCCTATCGCCTGGCTGATGCGGTCACTGAGCAGATTGCGGTTGGCCAGACCGGTCAAACTGTCGTGAGTCGCTTGATATTCGAGCTCGCGCTGGTAATTGACGCGTTCGCTGACATCATTGATGACACTGACGAAATGCGTGGTCGCAGCACCCTGTGCATCCTTGACTGGGGAAATATGCAGTTCATTCCAAAACTGGCTGCCATCTTTGCGGTAATTGCGCAGCAGTGCTTGCCCCGGGCGTTTCTCGCGCAAAGCGCTGCGTATCTGTTCCAAATCGGGCTGTGCCAAATCTTCGCGCACCAGAAAGCGCCCTTCCCGCCCGATCACCTCGGCGGCCAGATAGCCGGTAATGCGCTCGAAGGCAGGATTGACGTAGACGATGGAATGGTCATGTTCATCGCTGCGGGTGATCATGATACCGTTGCTGCTGGAAACCAGCGCCTGTTCGCGCAGTAATAAAGCCTGTTCGACTTCTTTGAGTTGAAATTGCTTATCACTGATGTGCTGACGCAGCGCGATCAAATGGGTCAGTTCGCCCGCCTCGTTGCACAGTGGGCTGACCACCTGACGCGCAAAACTGCTACTGCCGTCTTTGTTACGCACCAACACATCGCCATGCCAATGTTGACCGGCACGCAGCGCGGTGAAGGTTTGCCGGTGCTGCGCATCGCTGGCTTCATCAAGATTCCACAGTTGGCATAAGCCGCGCACTTCAGGGCTGGAAAAACCGGAACTGTGGCGATAACTGGCATTACAGTATTCGAGCTCACCGTGGGCATTGGTGATGAGAATGGCAAACGGACTTTGCTCGACCAGCAAAGCCAATAATTCCAGATGAGCTTGCAGATTGCGCTGTTCCGGGGCCGTCATCAAAGCCCGTAGCGCCCGCGTCAATTCGCTGACGAAGCGGTCGAGCATACCGCGCGCCGGACTGCCCAGGCCCAGCTCGAAACTGGCGCTTAGCTTCAATTGTACCTGCTGCTCGGCCGCCGCAGGCAAGGCCAGCTGCAACTGTAAGTGCTGCAATTCTGTCGCGGCCAAGAGCGGCCCCTCGGCGTGATACGAAATGCTGGCAGCCCCCTCTTGCAGCATGATTTCGACTCGCGCATACCCCGCCCGGCGCACCAAAATACGACAAAAGTCCTCTGCCATGGCGGCCAGATCGGTCCGATACCACAGGCAATCGCTCAGCTCACCAAGCAAACCGTACCAGTCTTCCCGCCTGTGCGATTCTGCGTCTGAAGAACCGCCCTGCACGCTCGTATTCATCTGCTGTCTGGTTCCATTTTGATTGCGATAGAAAACTGCACCAAGTTTTTATACCTGCAAAAAAAGTTTGCCGCAATGCAAACTTCCTTATAAATCACCAAAAACAGACGCTTACCGATTGCGCATCGCAGCAAATGCGTGCTACGCCAGCGTTGGCACCCCATATCTGAGGTAAAATTGACGGTTCGGTAAATCATTATTCTCCCGCTTCCGATTCGGAGCGCTTAAGGCAGACAGCACGATGCTCACATTTCAACAAATCATTCTGACATTGCAAGATTACTGGGCCAAGCAAGGCTGCGCCTTATTACAACCTTACGATATGGAAGTCGGTGCCGGCACTTCGCACACGGGCACGTTTTTGCGCGCCATCGGACCGGAGCCTTGGCGCGCCGCCTATGTGCAACCGTCGCGCCGCCCCAAGGATGGTCGTTATGGCGAAAATCCGAATCGTCTGCAACACTATTACCAGTACCAAGTCGTGCTCAAGCCGGCACCGGAAAACATCCTCGATCTGTATCTCGGCTCGCTGGCCGCGCTCGGCCTCGATTTGCAAAAAAATGATATTCGTTTCGTCGAAGATGATTGGGAAAATCCGACGCTTGGTGCCTGGGGTTTGGGCTGGGAAGTCTGGCTCAATGGTATGGAGGTGACCCAGTTCACTTACTTCCAGCAAGTCGGTGGACTCGACTGCAAGCCTATCCTCGGTGAAATCACCTACGGTATCGAACGTCTGGCCATGTATTTGCAAGGTGTCGACAATATCTACAACTTGGTTTGGACCGAGCGCGAAGAAAACGGCCAAACCGTACGGCTGTCGTATGGCGATGTGTTCCACCAAAATGAAGTCGAACAGTCTACCTTCAGTTTTGAATATTCGAATACCGATTTTCTGTTTTCCTTATTCACCAACTATGAAGCCGAAGCCAAGCGCTTGTTGGCGGTAGAAGAAAAATCGCTGGCCTTGCCGGCCTACGAAATGATACTCAAAGCGGCCCACACCTTCAATTTGCTCGATGCGCGCGGCGCGATTTCGGTGACTGAGCGGGCCGCTTACATCGGCCGCATCCGCAATCTTTCGCGTGCCGTCGCCGCCGCCTATTACGCTTCGCGGGCAGCACTGGGCTTCCCGATGTGCGCGGCCGACGATCAGCACAAGCCGGTGCTCTGAGCCGCCGTCGATACACGATCAATTTTGGATGCCGGGGTAATCCGGCACGCAGGAAAGTGAAATATGAAGCAAACATTATTAGTCGAATTATTTACTGAAGAATTGCCGCCTAAAGCGCTGGCAAAACTCGGTGCCGCCTTCGCTGCCGGCGTCGCCGCCGGCCTGCAAGCGCGCGATTTGCTCGAAGCCGATGCAGTGGTCAGCAGCTATGCCTCACCGCGCCGCCTGGCGGTGTCGATCACGCAAGTGCGCGCCATCTCGCCCGACAAACTGTTGCGCGAAAAAGTATTACCAGTCAGTGTAGCGATCGATGCCGCCGGCCAGCCGACCGCACCGCTGGCAAAAAAATTGGCAGCTATGGGTTTCCCTGAAGTACAACTGAGTGAGCTCGAACGCGCCGTCGATGGCAAGGCCGAAAGCCTGTTTTACAGCCATACCGCCGCCGGTACCGCCTTGGCACCGGCCTTGCAAGCCGCGATTGCCGAAAGCATTGCCAAATTACCGATCCCGAAAGTGATGAGCTACCAGCGTCCGGATGGCGAAACCGTGCACTTCGTGCGCCCGGTTCATTCGATATTGGCTTTGCATGGTACGACCATCGTGCCTGTGCATTTGCTCGGTTTGGACAGTGGCCGCATCACGCGTGGTCACCGCTTCCTGTCGGCCGGTGAGATCAGCATCGCCCACGCCGACGACTATGCCGCCGTGTTACAAGAACAGGGCAAGGTCATCGCCAGCGTCGAACAACGCAAACAATTAATCAGCGCCGCCTTGTTGGCCAAGGCCGGCAGCGATCTGGTGCTGATGCCGGAATCCTTACTCGATGAAGTCAGTGCCTTGGTCGAATGGCCGGTGGTGTACGAATGTCATTTCGAAGCCGAATTCCTCAGCGTGCCGCAGGAATGCCTGATACTGACGATGCAAACGAATCAAAAGTATTTCGCCCTCACCGACAGCGCCGGCAAACTGCGTTCGCGCTTTTTGATTGTCTCGAATCTGGCGACCGACGATCCGCGCTTCATCATCGAAGGCAATGAGCGCGTGGTACGCCCGCGCCTGTCGGATGCAAAATTCTTTTTCGAGCAAGACAAGAAAAAAACCTTGGCAGCGCGTTTGCCTCTGCTGGCCAACGTGGTCTACCACAATAAACTCGGCAGTCAAGCCGAACGCACCGAACGCGTGCAAGTCTTGGCCGGCAAAATCGCCGCGGCACTCGGTACCGACGTCGCCTTGGCCCAGCGTGCCGCCTTACTGGCAAAAACCGATTTGCTGACCGATATGGTCGGGGAATTTCCTGAATTGCAAGGCATCATGGGCACGTATTACGCGCTGCATGACGGCGAACCGGCCGATGTCGCCGCGGCCGCTTCAGAACATTACCAACCGCGCTTTTCCGGCGATGCCCTGCCAGCCAGCATGACCGGCACGGTGGTGGCCTTGGCTGATAAACTCGAAACCTTGGTCGGTATCTGGGGCATAGGTTTGCAACCTACCGGCGACCGCGATCCGTTTGCGCTGCGTCGTCATGCCCTGGGCATCTTGCGCATGCTGGTGGAAAAACGCCTGCCTTTGTCGCTGACGGATTTACTCAGCGACAGTGCCGCCGTATTTGCCGGCAATGCGCAGTTCCGCGATCCGAGCGCTGAAGTACTGAACTTTCTCTATGAGCGTCTGCGTGGTCTATTAAGAGGATATGATGGAACTGATCAAGTCATCGCTTTTGGAAATGAAATTAGAGCATCTATTAACAAGCTCAGCGCTATAAACGAAATTGAAGCCATAGTCGCGCAACAGCCCGATACGCTGGCCAATATCGTCGAGCGCTTGGCGGCAGTCCAAGCCTTTGCCGCGCTACCGGAATCCTTGGCACTGGCGGCTGCCAACAAGCGCATCACCAATATTTTGAAAAAAGCCGACAGCGTGCCGAGCACCGTCGACGCCAGCTTGCTGAGCGAAGTGGCGGAACAAGCGCTGGCCGCCGCTATGGCACGCGTCAAACCGGGCGTCGATGCGGCATATGCCGCAGGCGACTTTACTGCGGCGCTGAAAATGCTGGCCGCCTTGCGCGCCGAAGTAGACAGCTTTTTCAATGATGTGATGGTCAATGCCGATGATCTGGCCTTACGCAATAATCGCTTGGCACTGCTGGCGAGCTTGCATTTGATGCTTAACCAAGTTGCCGATATTTCCAAGTTGGCGGCGTGAACGGGGAACGCAAACCGATGAAACTGATTATTCTCGACCGCGATGGTGTCATCAACCAAGATTCTGATGCCTTCATCAAAGCACCTCAAGAGTGGATCGCTATCCCTGGTTCGCTGCCAGCGATCGCTCGGCTTAATCAAGCCGGCTATCGCGTCGTGGTAGCGACGAATCAGTCGGGGATCGGGCGTAAGCTGTTCGACATGGCGACGCTCAATGCCATTCATCAGAAAATGCACAGCGCCGCGCAACAAGTCGGCGCCACCATCGATGCCGTATTTTTTTGCCCGCATATGGCCGATGACTGTTGCGACTGCCGTAAGCCGAAACCTGGCATGCTGCAGGAAATTGCGCGCCGCTATGATGTCAGTCTCAAAGGCGTACACAGTATCGGCGATTCACTGCGCGATTTGCAAGCCGGTTTCGTGATGGGCTGCGTGCCGCATCTGGTATTGACCGGCAAGGGCCAAAAAACCTTGGAAAAAGGCGGCCTGCCACCCGGTACCAAGCAGTACGCCGATCTGGCTGCGGTAGTCGAGCACTTGCTCGCCGCTGATGCCGCACCTGCGCCTGACGCCTGATATTGAACCTGTTTGTGATTGTTGGAGACAAGATGCTTCGCTTTACCCGCCTGTTACGCTCTATGCTGTTTTTGTTGTTGATGATCGTTGCCACTGTTATCTGGGCACCGATCAGCATGCTGTTCGCCTTCCTCCCCTACAATCAGCGCTACTACATCACGGCGCGCTGGAATGTCTTCATCATCTGGTGCGCGCGCGTAGTCTGCGGCATACGCTATGAATTCAAGGGCTTTGAAAATTTCCCGGATGCGCCGGCGATTATTTTATCGAAACACCAATCGGCGTGGGAAACCATCTTTCTCTTGATGGCGACGCCGCGCCCGCTGGTCTTCGTCTTCAAAAAAGAAATCACCTATATTCCATTTTTCGGTTGGGCCATCTCCATGCTGCGCATGATTCCTATCGACCGCAGCAAAGGCAAGGATGCTTTCGCCCAGGTTGTGACGCATGGAAAAAAACGCTTGGCCGATGGTCAGTGGATCATCATGTTCCCGGAAGGCACGCGCATTGCGGTCGGTAAAAAAGGTAATTACAAAGGCGGCGGTGCCCGTTTGGCAGTCGAAACCAATACGCCGGTAGTGCCGATCGCGCTTAATTCCGGCGAATGTTGGCCGAAAAATTCCTTCATCAAAAAACCAGGTCTGGTCACGGTGTCGGTTGGTGCGCCGATTTATCCGGGGAACAGCACGCCGGTGGAATTGATGCAGCAAGTCGAAGCATGGATAGAAGCCGAGATGCGTGTGATTTCACCGCAAGTGTATCGTGACAAATAATCTGTGTTTGGCATGGAATGAAAACCCGCCTCCCGTCTATCATTGATATGGTGCAGCGTGCGCTGCAGCTCGAGTTATTCGGCGAGGTGCACAGTCCGGAGCGCCGCGTAGCACCACCGCAGTTGCCAAAGCTGCCAGCGCAAGCAGTCACACCACCTGCCACGGGTTCCAGACAACGCCGCATTCTTTTGGAAAATACTTGGGTCGAGTACGAATTACTGCGCTCCAAGCGGCGCAGTATCGGCTTCCTTATCCATGCACAAGGCCTCAGAGTAACGGCCCCGCGCTGGGTAACGATCGCCGACATCGAACTGGCGCTCAATGAAAAACAGTCGTGGATCGTGCGCAAGTTGGGCGAACGGCGCGAGCGCAGCGCACGCAAGCCGAGCGCCGCCTTGCCATGGCAAGATGGCACACGACTGCCGTATCTCGGCGATGAATTGTCATTACGCTTGCTGCCTGGCCCTGCTCGCAGCAGCAATCGTGAGCAGGACACCCTGTTACTGTATTGTGCAGATACCAGCTCGCAAGCGCAAATCAAAACTGCATTAGAAACCTGGCTGCGACAGCGTGCCCACGCTTACTTCACGGAGCGCCTGCCTGGCTTCGCCGAACAACTCGGTGTGCAATACCAGAGTATGCAATTATCATCGGCACGCACGCGTTGGGGATCTTGCACTTCACAGGGAAAAATCCGGCTGAACTGGCGCTTGATCCATTTCTCGCCACATATTATCGACTACGTCATCGTCCATGAACTGGCCCATTTGCGCGAAATGAACCACAGCCCACGTTTCTGGGCTACCGTGGAATCGGTGTTTCCCGATTATCACAGCGCGCGCCAACAGTTGCGCCAGCATGCGGCGGCGGATTTGCCGGAGTTTTAAGATCAAAACACGGTGCGGTGCTTTGGCGCTTCAATGCCGGCAGCAAGATCAGCAGCATCAGCACTGCGTACAGTAGCGATGCTGATAAACTACCCAAACCGGCCAACGCAACAGTGACTAAACCCGTGTGTGCGAGCAGCAGGCCGCTGACATAACATAGCGCCAGCAAGCAAAGAAACGGCACCAGCAAGGCGATGAGCAAGGCCCAACCAGCATACGCTCGTATGCGCGGCAGCGACGCCTGCTTGGCCATGGCGAACTGCTGCTCAATTTGCTCGGCGGTCAAGCCACGTAACTCGGGTGCGAACACAAACGCCAGCCATCTGCATGGTATGTCGGAAAGCATCATTCTCGTCTCCTGCAGCAATTAATCAGAGACAGGCCTACACCACAGGCCTGTGAATCAATACGATTTGTTCGAGGTTTGTATTCCTACAAAAAAATCGCTACGCTTGCATACTATGCCTTATGCACGACCAAAGGTGCCGCCCGATAAGGCATATCCTACTGATATCGCAACGCCAACAGCGAATCCTATGGCCGCACCAAGCAAACCGCCAATTGCAGCTCCCGTCACTGTACCGGCCCAACCACCTGCAGCAGCCATAGCAATGTCGCCGGATACGGTCGCCCCAGCAAGCTGTTCAATCTCAATCAGCGTCAATTCAGGCATCATCATCTCCTTGTGTGTCACTCAATTACCGAATAGGCTACTCAATACTAATGACATCAAGGCAGCACGTCTAATCGATTTATTTGATGATTTTTTCAGCTCAATTAATGCAAGCGATTGGGCTTGAGCAAGCGCAGTGTCCTTATTCCCGACACAATACGCGAGGCTGAAAAAAGTCGTAAAATCAAACCTTGTCTCCGCCCATTTACCAGGAATACCATGCGCATCCTCCACACCATGCTACGCGTCGGCCATTTGCAACGCGCGATCACGTTTTACACTGAAGTTCTGGGCATGCACTTGCTGAGTCAATCCGATAACCCTGAGTACAAGTACACTTTGGCGTTTCTTGGGTATGGCAGCAATCCCGAGCATACCGAACTTGAACTGACCTATAACTACGGCGTCGAGCAGTATGAAATCGGCACCGCCTATGGCCATATTGCGATTGCTGTACCCGATGTCGCCGCCGCCTGCCAGGCTGTCAAAGAACGTGGCGGTAAAGTCACGCGCGAAGCCGGCCCGGTCAAGGGTGGCAGCACCGTCATCGCCTTCGTCGAAGATCCTGATGGCTACAAAATTGAATTGATACAGCGCAGCTCAGAGGTGAGCCTGTAAACACGGCTGCGCTGCACGCTCTACAGCGCTGCGGTGCCGAGCTCGTCGCCGCTTTGCGGCGACTGGTAGAACGGTGCAAACCAACATACCAAGAATGAGGGGATGGTGGCCAGCATGACGAAAATAAAGTAATGCGTGTAACCTAGCCATTGCTGCAAATGTCCACTGAGGACGCCGGTCACCATCATGCACAAACCCATCAAGCCGGTACCGAAGGCGTAGTGGGTGGTGGTGTATTTGCCGGGAGCGAGTTGCTGCATCATGTAAATCATGAAGCCGACCGAACCGAAGCCGAAAAAGAATTTCTCTATCGCCACCCCAGCGGTGATCGCCAGCAAGCTGCTTGGTTGATAGATGCTCATGATCAAAAACGTGACATTGGGAATATTCACGGCGCAACACAAGAGAAACAAACTGGACTGCAAGCCACGGCGCGCCAGAAACCAGCCACCCAGCAAAGAACCGAGTAATACGGCAATCAGACCATAGGTGCCGTATATGATGCCGAGCAATTCGTTGTTCAAACCTAAGCCCCCTTGCGAGACCGGATCGACCATAAAGAAGGGGCCGATTTTTTCCAGAAAGCCTATGCTCAAGCGAAACAAAAATGCGAAGGCGATCATCAGCCAGATACCGCGTTTTTTGAAAAAGCTGCTGAATGAATCACGCATGATGTGCAGCGCCGCTTTGGCATCGGTCGGTGTGTGCTGGGCTTTGGCACCCTCTGGCATCACTCGTTTATGCCAGAACGCCATCAAAATATTCACTGCCGCAACGATGGCGAACACCACTTGCCAGGCATCGCGCCACTCTGGGCCGAAGACGGTGGCATCGTGGTGAAAAAAGTCACTGTGTAATTTGCCGCTTAAATACACCAAACCACCGGAAGCGATGATGGGACCGATATTCCAGCTCAAACCCTGGATGCCGCAGTACAAGGCTTGCATCTTGCCATCGAGCGAAGTCACGTAGACGCCATCAGAAGCAATATCTTGCGTCGCACCAATAAAAGAAATCCCCCAAAACAGCAGCATCAGAATGGCCATGTAATCAGGCAAGTTCATCGCCAATGCCACGCCGGCAAAGCCCAGGCCTATGCTGATTTGGCTGCAAATGACAAAGAATTTTTTGGTCCGGTACATCTCGACGAAGGGGGCAAACAGTGGTTTGACGGTGTAAGCCAGAATCAGGTAGCTGGCATACTGCGCCGCTTTGGCATTATCCATGCCCATGTTTTTGAACATGATGGCGGTGACGCTGGTGAGCGTCATATACGTCAGTGCCATCGTGAAATAGGCGGTCGGCACCCATAACAGGGGTGAGGCGGTGGGTTTCATCGCTTGCATGTCTCAACTTTCGTTTTTTTAATTGTTCCAACCCTTGATCTACAGAAAGCCAAGGTGCTGAGCTTGACTATCATTGGTCTCTTGCAATGATTTTCAGCCGATTTTGATGCGATTACCATCCCTCACATTCCGCTTGAAAAGGTTTTCAAGCGGAAGAATAGCATGAAATATGGCGTACAAGCATCAATTTGACGCCTATACCGCAAGGCCTCTACTTCATAGCTGTTGCTTGCATCTGTTCGATCAATGCGCGATGCTCAGGCAAATCCTCGAGCGCGTGCCGGGACATCTGGGCGATCATGTCAAATTCGCGTTGCGCGTCGCTGCTGCGGGTCCAGAGCAAGGAATTGCTGGCAAGCGTAGTCTTGAATTCCATGCCATAAAGCACGTATTGCCAACTAGAACATGGGTACATTTCCACATCACTGATAAAATCGAGCCGGTGCGGTGCACGGCTACGCCACATGGCCAATTGTTCACTGAGTTTGCTGCTGCCCGGTGCCAGATTGTCTATCCAGAACGCACTGTCACGGCGCTGTGTAAGGCAGTAATGTAATTTGATGAAATCGACGATGCGCTCGTAGCGTTGGCGCATCATGTCATTGAATACTTTCGCCACCGGGGCTTGGTTGCCATCGGCTGGAAACAGATAGCTGATCAGGTAAGCCGCGGTTTCGACCAAGCCTATGCCGGACGCTTCCAGAGGTTCGAGAAAGCCACCCGATAAACCGACGGCGACGCAATTTTTCACCCAGGCTTGGGGCCGATAGCCGAGCGCGAGGTCAATCTTGCGTGCCTGCAGTTGCGCCGCCGCCGGCCCGATATAATCACGCAAAGCTTGCTCGGCCGTCACATCGTCGGTGTGCCGGCTGGAATACACATGACCGACGCCACGGCGCTGCTGCAAGCCTATATCCCAAATCCAACCGGCTGTTTGTGCGGTCGCCATTGTGTAAGAGGGAATCGCGCTGTGCGGTTCAGGATACGGTACTTGCATCGCCAAAGCGCGATCAACGAACAGCACGTCGTCGACCGATTTGAACGGCGAACCCAAGGCCTTGCCAATCAGCGCGGCACGAAAGCCGCTGCAATCGATATATAAATCGGCCTGCAAACGACTGCCATCGCTGCACAGTAAGCTGGCGATGGCACCGTCTTGCGCCAAGTCTACTTGCTCGATGGTCGCCTGTCGGTGTACAACGCCCAGCGCGATGGCATGGCGCTGCAATAATTGAGCAAATAATCCGGCATCGAAATGGTAGGCATAATTCATCGGCCCGAGGTAGGCCGCGTCGCTGCTGCGTTTGGGTGCACGGCCGGCATCGGCCAAGGTTTTTTGCATGGTGGCAGCGGCGGCAAACGCCACACCGGCCGGTGCCGCACCCTGCAACCAATACGGTAACAGTTCGGGTGCACCGGCGCGTTGACTGGGTGAACTGAAGGGATGAAAGTAATGGTCTGCACCGGGTGTACCGGGTGGGCGTAGCCAATCAACAAATTTAATTCCTTGCTTAAACGTGGCATTACACTCGCGCACAAAACACGCTTCGTCGATGCCGATCGCCGCCAGTGTGCCACGCAAGGAAGGGAAACTCCCCTCCCCCACACCGATACTGGCAATTTCCGGCGATTCCACTACCGTAATGGCCACCGCACCGGCCGCAGCAGTGCCGAGCGATTTGGCTAAGAAGGCTGCGGTCAGCCATCCGGCCGTGCCACCACCGACGATCAATACATTTGAAATCGTTTTCATATTTATCTCCATTTTTTTGTTTTATGCCTTGAATTACGCCGTCTTTCCGGTTGCTAATTCGCAACAAGACTGAATAATACGTGAAATATGTCGCAATATTCGGCTTTTAAATTGACAGTAAGCATAAATAATCTTTACTATGAAATCGGTTTCACGCATTGAAAACCATTTCAAAGCAACACATTATGCCCGGCATACCGGCACCCCTACACGTAGACAGGAGACATATGACAACACGCCCCCACCACGCCCGTAAGCATTTGGGTACACCAATACAACTCGCTGTTTTGAGCTTGATCGCCGGGCTACATTCGGCCCAGGCGCAAGAACAAAACAGTGCGGCCCAGCAAAATAAAGCAGCGGCCGACAGCAACACCATTTCCGAAGTCCTCGTCACTGGCACCAAGCGTTCCACTTCGCTGCAAAGAACGCCGGTGGCGATCACGGCTATCAATGCAGCCGCGCTCGAAGATGCACATGTACAAACGATACAAGACGTAGTCAATCTGGTTCCTGGTTTTTCTGCCACCGCCCAAGGCGATCATGGCGTGATCACCATGACCATACGCGGCGTCGGCAATGACAGTGCGAAAACCGAATATGCTGATCCTGAAGTGGCGACCTTCGTCAACGGCATCTACGCTCCGCGTCCGGAAGGCGCGACGACCTTGTTGTTCGACATGGAAGGCATAGAAGTGTTGCGCGGACCACAAGGTACCTTGTGGGGTCGTAATGCATCGGTCGGTGCGGTCAATATGCAGACTGCCAAACCGATCCTCGGCGAACAATCGGGTAATTTGGAAGGTGGCTTAGGTAGTTTCAAACGCAGCGGCGTGCGCGGTGCCTTCAATTTACCGGTCAGCGACACCATGGCTTTGCGTTTCGCCTTCGTGAAAGAAGCGCATGATGGCTATGTCGATTACCAAACTTTGCCAGCCATTTCCTTGGCCAGCCAAAAAACCGCTTATGCCGCCTCGAACAAGGGTAGCCTGACCGGTTTTCAAGCACTGAATCCGAATCTGTTCGTCACCAATGGCCCGAAATACGGCGCGCAAGATCAAAGTGCCGCGCGTTTAAGCATGTTGTGGAAACCGACTACCGCGCTGACTTGGAATGTCTCGTATGAGAAGTATACCGATCGCGGCACACCGAACATGAATCTGATGCAAACACCTCGGACTGGCCAAAACTTGTGGTCGGCCCTGATCGATACCGCCCCATATGTCGAGCGTGATTCCGATTCGCTGCGCAGCCGTATGGATTTGACTATCGGTGACTCGATGTCGCTCTCTTATATTGCCGGTTACTCGAAATTCAGCGGTTCTTCGCGCTATGATCAAGATGGTGGCGCGGCCGTGCCGACCAGTTTCACTACCGGTGCCACACATCAGGAAAACAATACCGTCTCATCCAACTATGTCAACTACAGCCACGAGCTGGAGTTGCAATCGACCGGCAAGCGTGATGTCGATTGGTTGCTCGGTTTGTACTACGGTGCCGAAACCAATGATATCCGTTTCGATATTCCTATCATCAACGGCACCCAACAAGGCAGCGTCGGTTGGCAGGGTTCCTTCATCCAACCGAAAGAAACCGTGGAATCCTCGGCGGCCTTCGGTCAAGCGACGTGGAATGTCAGCGATCGTCTGCATCTGACCGGCGGTTTGCGTTACACCAGCGACAAACGCACCAATGTCGGCGGCAATGGTTACACTTGGAATGGCGACGCCAACGTTTCGCAAACACCTTTGAGTGGCAATATCAACCCAACGATTGCCGGCCAAGGCTACAGCCCAAGCTCGCCATCGAATGACGGCACTTATACCGGCAGCAAAGTCACCAGCTTGGCACGCATCAGCTACGACTTCGATCAAAACAATATGATCTACGCCAGCTATTCGACCGGTTATAAATCCGGCGGTCTGCAAGATGGTGGCAAAACCTATGGTGCCGAAACGCTGGCTAACTACGAAATCGGTAGCAAACATACGTTCTTGGGCGGTACGGTCAAGATGAATAATGCCTTGTACTTTGAAAATTTTAAAGGCTTCCAGTTCAGCGCACCGGTCACCAATCCTGACGGTTCGCACACGCTGGCGACCAGCAATGCCGACGGTGCCAAGATCGCCGGTTTCGAAA
Organism: Undibacterium sp. CCC3.4; assembly: GCF_034347425.1. GTDB lineage: Bacteria > Pseudomonadota > Gammaproteobacteria > Burkholderiales > Burkholderiaceae_D > Undibacterium. The sequence goes on along the minus strand of NZ_CP133779.1, from coordinate 2,167,263 downwards.
CTGAAATTGCCGCCAAACTGAGCAAAGACGATAAGGTGCAAGTGTCCTTGGCGTATACGCCGAAAGCCACTTTGGGCAAACTGATCGGTGGCTCGAATGATTACGCCTTGCCGAAATGTGTCGCCGATCCGACCATCAGCACTTGTGTCGATGTCACCGGTTTCACCATGCCGCATACGCCGAAAATTCAAATCCAAGTACAGTATCAACACAGCTTCCATCTGGCTGCCGATGCCACCTTGACCCCACGTATCAGCGTGCATTATGAATCCGAAAGTGGTCTGAGTGTGTTCAGCGATTACTTCGGTGCACCCGATAAACAAGCTGCGTATGCCCGTACCGATCTGGGTTTGCGTTATGCCCGCAATAATTTTTATATTGATGCTTTTGTCCGTAATGCCAGCAACAGCAATATCAAAACCAGCGCGCAAAATGGCTTCTCGGTTTGGCAAGCGCAGTACTTGGCACCGCGTACTTTCGGCTTTAATACCGGCGTTGATTTCTGATCGTCGTGGCCGTGCTGGCGTTTCGCGCCAGCACGGAGTGATTTTTTATTTTTTCTCTGTTTCCTCCCTTGCCTGTGCAATGGAGGTTTTTTTTTCAGCGCGAGACGCCCTACATGAATACCAGTGAAACTTTTCTCATCGCCATGAGCATTATCTTCAGTCTGCCCTATTTGATCTGGCGTCTGTTGCGTACCGATTATTGGGCACCGCTGGTGGTGGTGCAAATTCTGGTCGGCATCGCACTCGGTCCGGGTGCCTTGGGTGCCGTGTTTCCCAGCGTTTATCAGAGCATCTTCACGCCGCAAGTCAGCCTGGCGCTCAATGGTGTGGCTTGGTGGGCGGTGATGTTGTTCGTCATGCTGGCGGGAATAGAATTGGACTTGCAACAATTGTGGCAACATCGCGTGGAAAGCGGCGTGACTGCCGCGCTGGCACTATCGGTACCGATGTTGGCCGGCTGTGCCGTGGCACTGGTCTTGCTGGCGGCTGGCGGCGAGTGGAGTGGGCTGCAGGCGCAGCCTTGGCAATTCGTGCTGGGCATAGGCATGTCCTGCGCCGTCACTGCCTTACCTATCTTGGTGTTACTGATGGAAAAACTGGAAATTCTGGAAACGCCTTTAGGGCAGCGAATTCTGCGCTACGCCAGCCTCGATGACATCGCCATCTGGGGTGTGTTGGCGCTGATTTTACTCGACTGGCAACGGGCGCAACGGCAACTGCTGTTTTTGCTCGGCTTTGCCCTCGCCAGTTGGCTGTTGCGCCGACTGATGCCGCGCCTTGCCGCACGCGACCGTTGGCCACTGCTACTGATTTGGCTGCCACTGTGCGCCTATTGTGCCGATTGGTCGGGCTTACATTTCATGGTGGGAGCCTTTTTAGCTGGTTTGGTGATCGACCGGGCTTGGTTCGTGGCGGCCCAAGTTGAGCAAGTCCGCAGTCTGGTGCTGCAATTGTTGATGCCGGTATTTTTTCTCAGCACTGGTCTGCGCACCAACTGGGAAGCCGGCAGCAGTGCCATTCTGTTGGCTGCAGCGCTGCTGTTAAGCGCAGCCATCGGCGGGAAATTATTGGGTATGCAAATCGCCGGCCGCTTGCTGAAGTGGCCGCGTGGAGAAGCGCAGATGATAGGCTGGCTGCTGCAAACCAAGGCCTTGATCATGATTATCTTCACCAATGTCTTGCTCGACAAAGGCATCATTTCCAACGCCAGCTTCACGGCCCTCTTACTGATGGCGGTGCTCAGCACCATGCTGACGATACCGGCGGTGGCACCGCAGTTGCAGCGGTCTCAAACATAGGGAGGGGCACGACGGCCCCGTCGCGATAGGCTGACTACTCTGACTGCTGCTCGGCGATCAAATTGCGATACCAATGCGCACTGTCTTTAAGTACCCGCTCCTGCGTCGCATAATCGACATACACCAAGCCGAAGCGCTTGGCATAGCCGGAATTCCATTCGAAGTTGTCGAGCAAACTCCAATAGAAGTAGCCGCGGACATCGACCCCAGCGGCCATAGCGGTTTGCAGCGCTTGCAAGTGCAGACGCACGTAGTCGATGCGCGCACTGTCATGGATGGCACCGTCTTGCATTTGGTCGGCGGCGGCCATACCGTTTTCGGTAATGTAAATCGGTGGTAAATCCGGGTATTCGCTTTGCAGCCCGACTAATAATCGGGTCAAACCTTGCGGATAAATTTCCCAGCCCATATCAGTCAAGCCGAGCGCAGCGGGAGCGGCCTGCTGCGGTGTTTCGGTGCTGATGTAAGCACGGAAATAATAGTTTACGCCGAGAAAATCGAGCGGTTGACGTATGTTATCCATATCGCCCGGCATCACATGAAAGCGGCTCAGATCCATTCTGGCTAGCGCCGCTTGCGGGTACTCGCCTTTGAAAATAGGATCCATGAACCACTGCACCGAACGCGCATATTCCCATCTGGCTTCGGCCTCGTCGGCCGCAGAGCTGGTGGCCGCATCGGCAGTCCATTGATTGAGCACGATGCCATATTGTGGACCGGCAGCGCCGGTGACCGCACGCATAGCCTGTATTGCCAAGCCATGCGATAACAGCAAATGGTGCGAGACTTGTATCGACAGCGCCGTATCGGCGACACCGGGGGCAAATTGAGCGTTGCCATAACCGAGGTTGGCGGTGCACCACGGTTCATTATGCGTGGCGATCGACGCCACGCGCGAACCAAAGCGACGCGCAACTTCGGCGGCGTACTCGGCAAAGCGTTGTGTGGTTTCACGGCTGAGCCAGCCACCTAAATCTTGCAAACCTTGTGGTAAATCCCAGTGGTACAGGGTGACATGGGCGGCGATGTTTTTCTCAGCCAGACGATCGAGCAGTTTGGCGTAAAACGCGAAGCCGGCCTCATTCCAGGCACCGTAGCCGAGCGGCTGCACGCGCGACCAAGAAATCGAAAAGCGATACGCGTCCACACCCAAGTCCGCAATGAGCTCCACATCCTCAGGATAGCGATGATAGTGGTCACAAGCAACGTCGCCACTACTGCCATCAATGATATTCCCTTCTGCATGGGTAAAGCTGTCCCAGATCGATGGCCCGCGGCCGTCTTCGGCGGCGGCACCTTCGATTTGATAGGCGCTGGTTGCCACGCCCCAACTGAAAGTGCGAGGAAAAGCTAATTTGGAATCGGTAGTTGGCATGTTGTGATAACAGTTTAATGAGATGAGCGGCAAATTTATTCTGAGCGCCACGAAAGCTGCAACGCTTCCAAGCCGAATTGCACCCCGGCACTTATGAAAACGTTTTCAAGCACAGCGAATTTAACATTCAGACCCACCGCTGTCAACTCGGAATCAGTAGTTTTTAAGCTGCAAACAACGACAACTCGCGGTGACGGCGTAACTTGCAGATGCGCATATAATGGTGCTAAAGCAAATTATGGTATTCTGCGCTTGAAAAGCTTTTCACATCCTCTCTCTTCGTTCAAAAGGCATGCAGTGATCGACAATGCAACAAGCCATTCCCCAGTAACCCTGCTCGACGTTGCTCGTGCAGCCGGTGTCTCCCCCGCTACGGTATCGCGCATACTCAATGGCACGGCCAAAGTGTCGGCCGATAAGCGGCTGGCAGTGGAACAAGCCATCGCTGAAATGCGCTTCGAGCCGAATCAACTGGCGCAGAGCCTCAAGAGCGGTAAGTCGATGACCATAGGCATCGTGGTACAAGATATCGCCAGCCCGTTTTTTGCCGAAGCCTTGCGTGGGGTCGACGATGGCCTCAAAGCCAGCGGTTATGCCTCCGTGATTGTCAGCGGGCACTGGAATGCCATCGAAGAAGCGGCGCGTATCAAACTGCTGTTAGCACGCAAGGTCGACGGTTTGATATTGCTTTCAGGCCACATCGCCGACCAAGATGTTCTGCGTTTTGCCACCCAACGCCCTATCGTCGCGACCGGCCGTTTGCTCAACAGCGCGCATGCCAAGGGTTTTAAGATAGACAATGAACACGGTGCCATGTTGGCGGTCCGTCATCTGCTTGAACTTGGTCATAGGCGGATCGCGTTTATTGCTGGCCCGTCGAATAATCCCGATGCCAATGAGCGACTGGCAGGCTATCGCCGTGCTTTGGAAGAGGCGAATTTAGCGTTTGAGGCAAAACTGGTGGTGGAGGGAGATTTACACGAGTCAAGCGGCTTACTGGCAATCAATCACTTACTGGAAAACCAACAGCAGTTCACTGCTGTGTTTGCCGTCAATGATCAAACTGCCTATGGCGTGCGACTGAGTTTGTATCGCAAGGGAATCCGCGTGCCCGACGATATGTCGGTGATCGGTTTCGATGATTTGCCAACTTCTCTCTACACCACCCCACCACTGACGACAATCCGTCAACCTTTGTATGAAATGGGTTTGGCGGCCGCTACGGCCTTGTTGGGTATCATCAATGACAAAGCCGCCGACATCAGCTTGCCGCCGCTGGAATTAGTGGTACGTGAGACGACGCGGCGCCTGCGCTGAGCTGAAGCAGCCTCGCACCTGCGTTAATCAGCTCGCCCCCGTGACTTGGCTATCTTCTTCGGCTGATTTTCAGAGCGGCGCGCCACCTTGTTCATCGCTCGCATCAAAAATACCAGACTGAGGATGAACAACAAGGACAAACCGGTAAAAATTCCTGTCCACATAGCAGCAATCGATCAAAGAGAGAGAGCTCTCTTTATATCAAGCGCTGCGCCAAGCGGTCAATCGCTGTTGCAGATTGCCAAGTAGATTTGACATTCCTTAACGATTTCCACCCTGGCAGTCTGTCGAACTGAGGCAATCGCCGCGAACTCCAACAGACTGCCAGCGCCTCAAACGTGGCCGTGCCGGCGGAAATACGCGATCAAACCACTGGTCGAGGCATCGAGCTGGGCATCATAGGCTTGGTCGCCCATGATAGCTGGTAACAGTCGGTTGGCCAATTGCTTACCGAGTTCAACACCCCATTGGTCGAATGAGTTGATGCCCCAGATCACACCTTGCACGAACACTTTGTGTTCATACAGCGCCAATAACATGCCGAGCTGAAATGGCTCCAGCGCTGGCATCAAAAGCGTGGTCGATGGCTGATTGCCGGCAAATACTTTATGCGGTAACAATTTGGCAATCTGCGGCTCATCCATGCCAGCTTGCATCAATTCTTCGCGCGCCTGCGCTTCGGTTTTACCGAAAGCCAAGGCGGCGCTTTGTGCCAGACAATTCGCTAACAGCGGCGCTTGATGCCCCGGCAAAGGATAATCGCTCGAGGCGGCAACGACGAAATCGCAAGGGATCAACCAACCGCCTTGGTGTAGCAATTGGAAAAATGCATGCTGGCCATTGACGCCGATTTCACCCCAAACAATGGGATTAGCGCGACAGGTCAGCGCTTCACCCTCACGACCGACGGTTTTACCATTCGATTCCATCTCCAGTTGCTGTAAAAATGCCGGCAAATGCCGCAGCGATTCGTTATACGGCAAAATGGCGGTGGTTTCAGCGCCAAGGAAATTGGTATTCCATACCGAAATCAGAGCGAGTAAGACCGGCAGATTCTGTTCCAGCGGTGTGGCGCAGAAATGCGCATCCATGGTTTCTGCACCGAGCAGCAAGCGCTCGAAGCCGCTCATGCCTATCGCCAGCGCCACCGACAAACCGACTGCCGACCACAGCGAGTAACGACCGCCAACCCAATCCCACAGCGGCAAAATATTGGCATCGGGAATACCGAAGGCATGGGCCTTGTCGGTACTGGCTGTGACGGCGATGAAATGCTTGCCAATCGCCCACTCTTCCATGGCCGCCGCCATCAACCAAGTACGTGCGGTTTGCGCATTGATATTGGTTTCTTGGGTGGTGAAGGTTTTCGAGGCGACGATGAACAGCGTCGTGCGCGGATCGAGTTCTTCCAATAAGGGTGCCAGATGAGCACTATCGAGATTGGAGACGTAAAAAAATTTTAAATTCGGATGCTGCATGGCTGCCAGCGCACGCGTGGCTAACTTGGGTCCGAGATCGGAGCCACCGATGCCGATGTTGACGATGTTTTGAATCGCATCACCTTTGAAGCCGCGCCAGAGTCCGCTACGCACACGTTCGACAATATCGCGCATTTGCTTGCGCACGCCGCGTACCTGCGGCATGACATCGAGTTCGGCGCTGGGGAAAGGCTTGAAATCCATGTGCCGCAAAGCGGTATGCAAAACCGCACGGTCTTCGCTGATATTGATTCTTTCACCGGCGAACATGCGGTCACGCCATTCTTCCACATGCGATAAGCGCGCCAAGGCCAGCAAGGCGTCGAGCGTAGGCTGATCGATGCGCTGCTTGGAATAATCGATCAGCAAGCCATCGAGCTCGGCGGAAAAATGTTCAAAGCGTAAAGGGTCTTGGGCAAACAATTCGCGCAAATGTGTATGTTCAAGGCGCTGCCGATGTTGCAGCAAAGATTGCCATTCTGGCGTTTGCGTAATATTCATACAGACTCTTCAGCTTCCATCTCAATTGGGAATACGGCTGGCTCAGGCGGCACTTTTCAACATTCTGGCCAGATTGACATACTGTTCAAGGGCTATCGTTTCCGGGCGACTTTGCGGATCGATGCCGGCTTCGATCAATTGCGCTTCACTGAACATACCAGCGACACAATTACGCACTACTTTACGGCGTTGCGAAAAGGCTTTGGTCACCACCGCTTGCAAGCTGGCCGGATCACATACCAAGGGACTGGCTTTCGGTATCATGCGCACAATAGCCGATTCTACCCGCGGTGGCGGATCAAAGGCTTCCGGCCGCACCACGAACATCATCGTCATCTCGTAGCGCCACTGCAGCATGACCGAGAGCCGACCGTAAGTCTTGCTACCGGGCGGCGCCACCATGCGTTCGACCACTTCTTTTTGCAACATGAAGTGTTGATCTTCCACCAAGGGGGCGATCTCGGCAAGATGGAATAACAAAGGGCTGGAAATGTTATACGGCAAATTGCCGACGACGCGTAATTTCGCCCCTTCTGGTACCGCAATCGTACTGAAATCGAATTTCAGTGCATCGCCTTCATGCACGATCAATTTGTCCGTCGCAAAGTTTTTCTTCAGCCGTGCGACCAAGTCGCGATCAAGCTCGACCACATGCAGGTGCGTCAATTCGTCGAGCAACAGACGCGTCATGGCCGCTAAGCCAGGGCCAATTTCGACCATGGTTTGACCCGGTTTTGGATCGATGGTACGAATAATTTGGCTCAAGACCAATTGATCGGTCAGAAAATTCTGCCCGAAGCGTTTGCGTGGAATATGTTTCATGATTGTTTCTGATGATGTGCCATGACGGCGGCGAGCCGGATTGCCGTCTGCATGCTGCCGCTATCGGCCAGCCCCAAGCCTTGGGCGGCCAGATCGAGGGCGGTGCCGTGATCGACCGAAGTGCGGATCAACGGTAAGCCTAAAGTGATATTGACGCCGAGTCCGAAACTGGCGAATTTGAGTACGCTCAAGCCTTGGTCGTGGTACATGGCCAGCACGCAGTCGGCTTGGTTGAGATATTTTTCTTGGAACAGCGTATCGGCCGGATACGGCCCTTCGATACTGATGCCAAGGCCAGCGGCATGCTGAATCACCGGGGCAATGATGTCTATTTCTTCGCTACCAAGATAACCGTTTTCACCAGCATGCGGATTGAGCCCGGTAACCAGCAGGCGCGGCCGTGCTATGCCGAATTTGTGGCGCAGATCATGGTCGATGATTTGTATCGTGCGCAGCAAGGAATCGAATTGTATCGCCGCTGGCACTGCTTGCAAAGGCAAGTGCGTAGTCGCCAGAGCCACCCGCAAGCCCTTGGGCAGGGTGGCATTGGCTTCACATGCCAACATCATCACCACTTGCGCCGTGCCGGTCTGTTCGGCTAAGTATTCGGTATGACCACTGAATTTGACACCGGCATCGTTGATTATGCTTTTTTGTAAAGGTGCGGTCACCATGGCATCGCACCAGCCTTGTTGTATGCTTTCGATTGCCACATCAAGGGTATGCAAAACGGCGCGGCTGTTGCGTCGGTCTAATTGACCGGCCGTGACATGGGCCGCCAGAGGGCAATCGATGACGGTCAGACGTTGATTGCCGCTGGCCGCCATGCCATTGAGTCTCAGCGCTTCCTGCGACATGCCCATCAGGCTAATGGCAGGGTCTATATCGTGGGCCAACATGGACAAATACGCCGCATCACCGATCAACACCGGTCGCACTTCATGGCGCAGCGCCCACGCTGCACGCAAGGAGATTTCCGGCCCGACGCCTGCCGGCTCGCCCACCGTGATGGCGATGACCGGCAATTTACTCTCAAGCATTACTTGTCATCCAAACGGAATTCGACATAGGTACGATCACGCAATTCGCGCAGCCAGTCTTGCAAAGCTTCATCAGCCTTGCGGTCATGCAAAGCCTGACGTGCGGCCAGACGCTTGCGATCTTTCGATTGATCTTCCGATTTGCGTTCCAAAACTTGGATCAGGTGATAACCGAATTGCGACTGGACAGGTGCGCTGACTTCATTGATCGCCAGTTTATTCATCGCTTGTTCAAATTCCGGCACCGTATCGCCCGGATAAATCCAGCCGAGATCACCACCTTTGGAAGCCGAACCATCGCTGGAATTGGCTTTTGCCAAATCTTCAAACGTTGCTGCTTTACTATCTATTTTCTGTTTCAAGTCGAGCATTTTCTGACGCACTTCGGCATCGTTGACGATTTGATTCGCCTTCATCAAAATATGCCGAACATGGGTTTGTTGAACCACGGCAGCATCCGCCTTGGTATCACTCGATGCGCGCTTACCATTGAGTTTAACGATATGAAAACCGTTCGGGCTACGCACGATCTCGGAAAATTCACCTTCTTTGATTTTACTAATCGCATCGACGAACAATTGCGGCAAACGTTCTTGCTCACGCCAGCCGAGATCGCCACCTTTGAGCGCTTCGGCACTGTCAGAGTAAGTAACGGCGAGTTTTGCAAAATCGCCGCCGCTGCGCAATTTTTGCAAGACTTCTTCGGCACGGGCGCGGCGCAGCGTAATTTGCTCTGCCGTTGCATTTTCAGGAATCCGCACCAAGATATGCGCCAAATTGATTTCTTGCTTATCTACTTTCGCACTGGCTTCGGCGGCGAGGAAGTTATCGACCTCGGACTCAGTGATCAAAATTTTACTGTCGACTTCACGCTCACGTACCCGTTGCATCAGGATATCGTCACGAATTTCTTCGCGGAAACGTGGGTAAGGCGTGCCTTCGCGTTCAATTTGATTGCGGAATTCTTGCAAGCTCATTTTATTTTGTTCAGCCATGCGCAACATCGTGCGATCGAGCATGACATCATCGACGCGTATACCGTTCTCCTTAGCCAGTTGCAACTGCGCACGGTCGAGTATCATGCGTTCCAAAATTTGCTTTTGCAAATCGGCACGCTCAGGCGCGGCCGTACCAGCAGTCTTCAGTCTGCGCTCAACGGATAACAAGCGCTCGTTCAATTCCTGCCGGGTAATGACTTCATCATTGACGACGACGACGATGCTGTTGACCACTTGCGCTTTGCCAGCGGCTTTAGTCTGAGCAAGAGCGGCATGCCCGCTCAGCAAGCCGGTCAGCAGAACGGAGGCCGTGAGAACGGAAAGGAATTGACTTTGTTTCATGTTCAATAGATGTCGCATAATGATCTGAAAAAACGGTTTAAGACCGCAGTATAGAGTGTTCCGGCGGCTAAAAAGTTGCAATATACACGTTAGTGTCGATTTCACAAACAAGCAGCCAGCGCTTGTCTGCGAAGAAAACCGCCAACCCCCTGATAAATCTGGCTTACTTAACGCTCACTGATAGCTTGATAACCGGAAATATTGCGTTTTAATGCTTCAATCGGATTATTTCCCACGCCTAAACGCGCCAGACCACTCAACTCGAGCTGTATCGAAAACCCTGAATTATTGCTCACACTGTTGATGGCAAAGCGTTGCAGCACAAAACGCAGGGCCCAACAATCGGCTTTGTATTCAAACCCAACCAAGCCATCGACGATCTTCTTATCCATCAAGGAATAATTCGAGCGTCCCACGGCATACCAGCGATCAGCCACCGGCCATTGACCGGAGATATCGATCTGCTCCAAAGTGTCGCGCTGAAAGCGGTAGGCCAGATTCAAGACCTTCTTCGGTTCCGGCTGCCAACGCACACCATAGCTGGCCTGTACAGATTGGTTACTACTCTGACTAAATTGCAAAGCGGCATCAGCAGTCAGGCTTTTCGACACTTTCGCCGTCGCCGCCAGCAACAAATCCGAACGGCTAGGGGCGAACGTGGTATCGAGCGTCACTCTTTGCGTGTTGAAATAAAAGCGTTGGCCAATAGCTAAGCGCATCAATTCCTCGCCATCCATTTCCAGATAACGCGAAACCAGTGCCGCCGTAATTTGATTCGAATCACCTACTCGATCATCACCGGTAAAGCGGTTGGTGCTGAAAATCTGCGAAAAATTGAAATCGGCGTCGCCACTGTCAAAGTTTGGCAAGGCCGATTGGTCGACATAGGGGGTACGAACATAGAACAAACGCGGTTCCAGCGTTTGCGTGACCGGTTGGCCAAACAAGTTGGACTGCCGTTCGAACACCAGCCCACTATCGATCGCAAAAGTCGGCACGACACTTTGCATGCCGCTAGGCTGACCGGCAATCTGATTGGCCAGTTGATAATTCGCCGCATGCAAGCTGATTTGCGGAATCACAAAATAGCCAGGCTGCACCAATGGCAGCGATAATTTCGGATTGACCACCAAGCGATCACCACGCAGCAAATCAGGATGCCAGAAGCGGGTGAGCGTGGTATCGAGCGACCAGTCAAAACCCATGACATCATATTGCTCTGCATGCAATTGCAACTGCGGCAGACGGTCATACGGCCGAGCAATCGGGGCGGTCACATCCTGCAGCACTTGGTAATTGGTAGTGCGGAAGGTCACGTTCCAAAACGAGGCGGGAGCATAAGTTAAGGATAAATCGCGCAACAGCAAGCGCTGCGAGGTTTTGGTGATCGAATTGGAGAAGTCGGCCGGATAATTATCATCAGAGGCGGCATTGTAATTCCATGCCAGCGCCAAGCCGGGCATCAGCGTTTGCTCATGCACCGAGGTAATCGCATACCGATTGCTCTTGGTCACTTTATCGTCGAGTATGCCTTCGATGGTGGTTTCACCGCGATAAGAGGGATCGAGATAACGCGCTTCTGCACCCAGTTGCAAACCACGTTTAGCTATGAACTTAGGATAAAGGGTGAAATCGCGATTCGGTGCAATATTAAAGTAATACGGTAAGCCGAACTCGGCCCCGCCGCTAGACGAAGCCCCGACCACCGGCGGCAAAAAGCCGGAATGACGCGCCCCGGAAAGCGGGAAACTCAGCGACGGCGTCGCCAAGATAGGCGTCCCCATGAAATACAGCACCGATCTGCCGGCCACGCCAACATCGAGTCCGCTGTCGAGATCGAGCGTATTGGTGCGTAAGTACCAGTCCGGATCGGGCCCATCGCAGGTGCTGTACGTGCCGTTATGGACGATAGAGCGTTCATCATCAAGAAAATCGATGCGCTCCGCTTCACCCTGAGCATTACTTTTCAGTAACTTATAGCTGCCATTAATCAAATTGCCGAAGCTGGTGCTCAGTTGCAGATGCAAGCTGTCGCCTTTATAGCAATCGCCATAGCGATCCATGCGCACCTTGCCACTGGCCGCGAACTCATCGTCGATAAATGAATAGCTGGCCTTGTCCGACGTCATGGTGGTACCACCCTTGACGATTTCCACATTGTCTTGAAATTGGATATCGCGTTCCGGGCGGCCAAAAGTCTGCTCGGCGCGCACCACGGTGGGCGCATCCTTATCGTCGGCGCGCAGTGGATTAGTTTGCTGACGTCCGAGACGATCTTGTTCGAAATCAAACTGCTGTGTTGCTGGCCCCGTGAACGGCGGCAAGGTTTGAGCTTGCACCTGTGAATAGAATGCGGGAACCAATACCGACACGAGAATTGCCGGTATAGTAGGAAACATCAGCGGTGAGTGAGATAATACGGATTTCCTGCGCATGTATTCGGTTTTTAGTAAGCGTTTGGCGGCTGGTAGAGACGGTGTCATTGAGACAAGCGCCACAAATCAGTCGCTTATTATAGGTGAAATGCTGCAGAAACAATCCTTAGCTTGCACACAAACTCATTGAGCGACCCATTTACCCATGCCTTCTACCCCAGCTTCTGCCTCTTTTGCATCTTTGTCTGACACAAAAACGGCGCGCCGCCTCGCTTTACAAGATTGGCTGGCGACCCTGACTACGCCGCATTTGCAGCTCGATAGCTTGCGTTTGGCCTCGGCCGACGCCAGTTTTCGCCAATTTTACCGGCTCGACAGCAGCGATGGCCGCAGCTTGATTGCCATCGACGCGCCGCCGGCCACTGAAAATTCGGCCAATTATATTAAAGTAGCAACGCTGTTCAAACAATTGTCGCTCAGCGTACCGGACGTGTTAGCCCATGATTTAGAGCAAGGTTTTTTACTCGTCAGTGACCTCGGCACGCAAACCTATGCCCAAGTGCTCAACCATGACAGCGCCCACAAATTGTATCTCGACGCCATCGACAGCTTGATCTTGATGCAAGCGCAAAGCCAGCCCGAGCAATTACCGGAATACGATCGCGCCTTTCTGATGCGTGAACTCGGCATATTTTCCGAATGGTATATCGGCCAACATCTGGGTCTGACCCTGACACCGGCGCAAAGCCAGACCCTGGATAAAGTGTTCGAGCATCTGAGCGCCAACGCTATTGCACAGCCACAAGTCTTTGTGCATCGCGATTACCACTCGCGCAATTTGATACCCATGGAAAAAGGCAATCCCGGCATCGTCGATTTTCAAGACGCGCTGTACGGCCCGATCACCTATGACTTGGTATCGCTGTTACGCGATGCCTACGTGCAATGGGATGAAGAACTGGTACTCGACTGGGCCATACGCTATTGGGAAAAAGCACGGCGCGCCGGCTTGCCGGTGGCAGCCGATATTGACAGTTTTTACCGCGACTTCGAATGGATGGGCTTGCAACGCCACTTAAAGATACTCGGCATCTTTGCGCGCCTGTCTGTCCGCGATGGCAAGAATCAATTCCTCGCCGACATGCCGGTAGTGATGGAATATATACGCAAAACCACGCATCGCTACAAGGAATTGGTACCGCTGCTGCGTTTGCTCGATGAATTGGAAAATACCGCGCCGGCAGTCGGCTATACTTTTTAAGGTCGCCCCACCATGAAAGCCATGTTATTGGCCGCCGGACGCGGCGAACGAATGCGCCCACTGACCGATACCTGCCCGAAACCTTTGCTCAAGGTGCGCGGTCGGCCCTTGATCGTCTGGCACATTTTGAACTTGGTCAAGGCTGGCATCCACGACATCGTTATCAACCATGCCCATCTTGGGGCCATGCTCGAAGACAGCCTTGGCGATGGCAGTCAGTTCGGTGCACGGTTGCAGTATTCACCGGAAACGACGGCGCTCGAAACCGCCGGCGGTATCGCACAAGCCTTGCCCTTACTCGGTAACGCAGCATTTTTGGTGGTGTCAGCCGATATTTATATTCCGCATTTTGATTTCCGCGCATGTCTGAACACGCTGGAAGAGAATGACCCTTGGGGCACGCCGCTGGCAGCCGAGACGCGCGACTTGGCATGGTTGTATATGGTCAAAAATCCGCCCTTCCATCCGCACGGCGACTTTGCCTTAAGCCTGATGGGATTGTCCAATCACAAGGAAGATCGCCATACTTTTGCGAATATCGGGGTGTACCGACCGGAACTGTTTGCCAGCATTGAAGCCGGCAGCCATGCCAAACTCGGCCCTTTATTGACGCAACACATAGAGAGTGGTCGCATCGGCGGCGAACTGTATCGCGGTATCTGGCATAACGTCGGCACGCCGGAACAATTGGCCGCCCTCAATGCTCCACTCAAGCTTAACCAGGACAGCTGATGAACCCGAATTGCTCCGAATTTAAGGCCCGTCGCCTGCGCTTACTTTCTTTGATGCAAGCCCAAGGTGGTGGCGTCGCGATTATCCCCAGCGCGCGCGAAGTAATACGCAATAGCGACAATCACTATCCATTCCGGCATGACAGCTATTTTTACTATCTGTCCGGTTTCATGGAGCCGGATGCCGTGCTGGTCTTGCTTGCCACCGCAGAACAGGCGCACAGCATCCTGTTTTGTCGCGAAAAAAATCCGGAACGAGAAATTTGGGATGGTTTTCGCTACGGCCCGGCGGCGGCACAAGAGGTGTTCGGGCTCGATGCCGCCTGGCCGCTGTCGGTCTTGACGGAAAAGTTAGCCGATTACTTGGCTAACGCTGCTACCGTGTTTTACAGCAACGCCGCCGAGCCCCGGCTCGATAGCGAACTGCAACAAAGTCTGGACTTAGTCCGTGGACGTGCGCGCAGCGGTGTGCAAGCGCCGAGCCAGACTGACGATGTGCGGCGCTTGATCGATGAAATGCGGCTATTTAAAGACGACAAAGAAATCGCCCTCATGCAAACCGCTGCCAGTATCGCCGGTGACGCCCATGCGCGCGCCATGCGTTACGCCGCACCGGGTCAATTCGAATACCAGCTCGAGGCAGAAATTCTGCATGAATTCCTCCATCGTGGTGCCCAAGCCCCGGCTTACGGCAGTATCGTCGCCTCCGGTGCCAATGCCTGCGTGCTGCATTATCAAAGTAATCGGGCGCAAATCCGTGACGGCGATCTGATTCTCATCGATGCCGGTTGTGAATTTGACAGCTATGCCGCCGACATCACCCGCACCTTCCCGGCCAACGGCAAATTCAGTGCGCCGCAAAAGACCCTGTACCAAATCGTGCTGGCCTCGCAGCAAGCGGCGCTAGCCTGTGCCCATCCGGGCGCACGCTATATCGATGGTCACCATGCCGCCGTGCGCGTGCTGACCGAAGGCATGCTCGACGTCGGCTTGCTCGATAAGAACCGCGTCGGCACGCTCGATGATGCCATCGCCAGCGCTGCCTATCGACAGTTTTACATGCATTCGACCGGCCATTGGCTCGGTCTCGATGTGCACGATGTCGGCCGTTATCATTGCAAGGAAGGTGCAGACACACCGTATCGTCCGCTGGCAGCCGGCATGGTCATCACCATCGAACCGGGCTTATATGTGCGCCCAACCGAACAAGTACCGGAACGCTTCTGGAACATCGGCATCCGCAT
Organism: Undibacterium sp. CCC3.4; assembly: GCF_034347425.1. Lineage (GTDB taxonomy): Bacteria > Pseudomonadota > Gammaproteobacteria > Burkholderiales > Burkholderiaceae_D > Undibacterium. The sequence goes on along the minus strand of NZ_CP133779.1, from coordinate 2,151,975 downwards.
CGAAGATGATATTCTGATCACCGCCGAAGGCCACCTCGATCTCAGCCGAGCCACCCCGAAAACGGTGGAAGAGATTGAAGCCCAAATGCGTGCACGCTGAACCGATGACAACCAGCGATTTCGATATTGCCATCTGCGGTGCCGGCCCAGTTGGGCAGAGCCTGGCCTTGTTATTGCACCAGCATGGCATGCCAGCGGCGCGGATAGGCTTGTTTGATGCCCGCAGTGCCGAGCAAGCCGAACAAGATGCCCGCTCCATCGCGCTGGCACACGGCAGTTGGCAAATCCTGCAAGCGGCCGGCTGCCTGCCGATTGCGGCGACACCGATACATGAAATTCATGTCTCGCGCCGTGGCCACTTCGGCCGCAGTTTGCTACGCGCCAGCGACTACCACGTGCCGGCGCTCGGCTATGTGGCGCGCTATGGCGACATCATCGCACCGATGCAGCAAGCGCTGGCCAAGGCCGGCATCGCCGTGCTGCGACCGCTGCGGCTGGAACAGCTCACGGAAACGGCCGAGCATGTTGAGCTCAGTCTGCGCCCAGACAGCGCCAGCGCGTCGACCACATTCCGTGCCGGCGTGCTGATTCAAGCCGAAGGTGGCAATTTTGCCGAGCAAGCGCAACGCAGTCAGCGGCGCGATTATCAACAAACCGCGATCATTGCCCATATCCGTTGCAGCATGCCGCTGCCGGGACGCGCCTTCGAACGTTTCACCGAGCAAGGCCCGCTGGCCCTGCTGCCGCAGGACGATGGCTACGCCTTGGTCTGGTGCGTGCGTCCGGCGACGGCAGAAATGCTGCTGCAAAAAAATTCGGCCGACTTCCTGCACGCCTTACAAGCAGCGTTCGGCGAGCGTCTCGGCGACATGCTGCAGGTATCGGAGCGGGTCGGTTACCCGCTCGGGCTCAATGCCCAGACCCATGTCAGTGCGCGCACACTCACCATTGGCAATGCCGCCCAGGCGCTGCATCCGGTAGCCGGTCAAGGCCTCAATCTAGGGCTGCGCGACAGCTTTATCTTAGCCCAGTGCCTGAGTCGTCAAGCAGCCGAGACCGCCTTGGCCAGCTTCATCGCCGCACGCCGTCAAGACCGCGCCCTCACCATCGGCCTCACCGATACGCTGGCGCGGGTGTTTACCGTCGGTGGCGATGGCAGTATCGCCCAGAGCCTGTTAGGACTCGGTCTCGGTGCGCTCGACCTCATCAAACCGGGCAAACGGCTGCTGGCCGAACAAATGATCTATGGCTGGCGCTGAGAATTATTACAAAAAAATGAGGGATCCGGTACACTGCCGTCCGCACCTATCCACCTTCACTGAGGATCAATATGAAATTACGCACTAAACGTCGCCATTACAATTACAGCCGCCTGGTCAACCACCAACTCGCGACCGTACTCGAATCAGCCTTTGAAGAATTCCGCCTGAACTTCAGCGAAGAAGGCCAGTCACTGACTGAATCGCTCGATGCCTTGCAAAAACTCGGTGCCAGCTATCGCCACTTCAAAAAGTTCGCACTGCGTTTCGCTGCTTCGCACTGATCGCGGTTTCAGTTAATCGGCAAACCGCTGCTCGGCTTGATCTCTTCCATGCAGATCATCGAACGCAGCGACGCCACCCCCGGTACCTGCATGAGCGTGTCAGTCAGAAATTGTGACAAGCTCTTCAGGTCCGCCGCCACCACTTTGAGTATGTAATCAAAGTCGCCGGAAATCGTATGGCATTCGATAATTTCGGTAAACGCGCGCAGTTGTCGTTCCACTTCACGCACATTGCGAAATTGCTCGCGATCGAGCGATAAATTCACAAACGCCATCACCCCCAGCCCTACCGCCGCCGGTGCCACCTGCGCTACATAGCCGCGAATAATCTGCTTCTCTTCTAAAGTACGCACGCGTCGCAAGGTTTGCGGTGCCGATAAATGAATCCGCTCGGCCAAATTCAAATTACTCATGCGGCCATCACTCTGCAGACAGCGCAAAATACTCAAATCATAGGCATCCATATCGGCTCCTTTTTCATGAAATTTTATGATAATGCATATTTATGTAATTTAAATTCATTATTTTTAATTACATGAAATTAAATTTCTAATTTAATCAATATCAAAGAGAATTTAGCAATCTTATTTTCTCTGTCATGGCTACAATAAAGGCAGGAACAAGTCGATCACAGTCGCGCCTGGCGCACTGAGGCTCTTGCGAAATGTGAAATAATTTCGCAACGGCTTCCGGGGCAGCAATCTACCCCACTGACAATGTTCCGTCTTTCATACACTATACGGAGAACACCATGGTCACTTTCATCGGCACTCAAGAAATGCAAACCCACTTACGTCTGGTCACGCCGGAAACCGCGATCACCCGCATGGCGCAAATGATTAAAGAAGATTATCTGCGTTGGGAAATGTTTGATAAATCGGCCCGCGTGGCGAATCACTCAGCCGATGGGGTGATCGAATTGATGCCTATTTCAGATGGTAAAAATTATTCCTTCAAGTATGTCAATGGTCACCCGAAAAACACCCAAGCCGGCTTATTAACCGTGACCGCCTTCGGCGTCTTGGCCGATGTCGATACCGGCTATCCGCGTTTGCTCTCAGAACTGACCCTGACCACCGCTCTGCGCACAGCCGCTACCTCAGCCTTGGCTGCTACCTACATGGCGCGGCCGAACAGCCGCAGCATGGCACTGATCGGCAACGGCGCACAAAGCGAATTCCAAGCCATCGCCTTCCACGCCATGCTGGGAATAGAAGAATTACGCGTGTATGACGTCGATCCGGCGGCCACCGACAAACTGATACATAATCTGCGCGCTTACCCACAACTGCGCGTGATCCGCGCCGCTTCGGTCGCCGCTGCCGTACTCGGTGCCGACATCGTCACTACCGTCACGGCCGACAAAACCAATGCCACCATCCTGACCCCCGAAATGATACGCCCCGGTATGCATATCAATGGCGTCGGCGGCGATTGCCCGGGCAAGACCGAATTACATGCCGATATCCTGCAACGCGCTCACGTCGTAGTCGAATATGAGCCACAATCGCGTATGGAAGGCGAATTGCAGCAAATGCCGGCCGATTTCGCCGTCACCGAACTGTGGACTATCCTGGCCGGCAGCGCCAGCGGCCGCAGCAATGCCGAGCAAGTCACGGTGTTTGATTCGGTCGGCTTTGCGCTCGAAGATTTTTCCGCCATGCGCTATCTTGAAAAATATGTGATGCAAAAAACCTCGGCCCTGCTCGATCTGATTCCGGAAATGATGAACCCGAAAGATTTGTACGGCATGGGAATGGCAACACAAGTCGCTGCCGCGACCAGCACACCGACTCAAACCGCTGGTAACGCCACCGAACTACCGATACACGCTTGACTATAGAAACGATAAAAGAATGAAAACCATTTCCCTGATTGGCGCACCGACCGATGTCGGTGCCAGTGTACGCGGTGCCGGTATGGGCCCGGACGCCTTGCGCGTGGCCGGCCTCAATGAAGCTTTGAGCGCCCGTGGTCTGCAAGTGATAGACCATGGCAACTTGCATGGCCCGGCCAATCCCTGGGAACCGGCCGTCAATGGTTTGCGCCATCTGCGCCAGGCAATAGACTGGAATCAGGCAGTCTATGATGCGGTCGAACTGGCCCTGCGCAATGGCCATTTGCCGATGATGTTGGGGGGCGATCACTGCCTGGCCATCGGTTCGATCAGCGCGGTCGCCGCGCATTGCCGTAGCACTGGTAAAAAATTACGCGTGCTCTGGTTCGATGCCCACGCCGACAGTAATTTGTCGACCATCAGCCCGACCGGAAATATCCACGGCATGCCGGTGGCCTGCCTGATGGGACATGGTCCGAAAGAATTGATCGGGTATGCCGGACACACCCCGGCCATGCAGCCCGACGACATTCGCCTGATCGGCATCCGCAGTGTCGACGCCGGCGAAAAAAAATTCATCGATGAAATGGGCATGCAAGTGTTCGACATGCGTTACATCGACGAGCACGGCATGCGCAATGTGATGACTTCGGTACTGGCCGGACTCGATGCCGACACCCACCTGCATGTGAGCTTCGATATGGATTGCCTCGACCCCGGCATCGCGCCCGGCGTCGGCACCGCCGTATTGGGCGGGCCGACTTACCGCGAAGCGCAACTGTGCATGGAAATGATCGCCGATACCGGCATGATGGCTTCGCTCGATTTAGTCGAACTCAATCCTGCCCTCGATGTGCGTAACCAAACGGCGATGTTAGCGGTCGACTTGATCGAGAGCTTGTTCGGCAAATCGACGCTGGTACGGCGTTAATTTTTCGAAATCAAGACTTGGCCTCATTCAACCCTTGCGCATGCAATAGTAACTGTTGGTAAGCATGGTCGACAGCGGCCGTTGCGCCCGGATTTTCTTGTAGCTTTTGATACGACAGCGGGGCAAAGTAGCGATTACTTTCATAGTTGAACACCGTGTAGGCTTCGTTGAAGGTGTGGCCGCCGCTGAAGGTCAAATAGGCTGCGGTCATTAACTGTGCCTGTTCCGTAGGAAAAGCAGGAGAAGCCGTTGCTATTTTTTTGAATAAGTGTTTCAAAATATTGCTACTCCCCGACATACCAACAGCAACCGGCGTTTCGCTGTGCAGCGCCGCCTGATTGTGACCGGTCAGGTTGGTTACCGGCAATTGATACCGGTCGATTGGTCGTTCACCCTGACCAAGATGTAATTCGGCGCTCGCGGCCTGTTTCTGGTAATGCAGCATGACACCGTGACGCTGCGATTGCTCGGCTGAATTATTCACCCGCACAAGCAAGCGTTGTCGCGTGATGACATTGACATAGAGCTTGCTTGCCTCAGCCAGCATACCGCTCAAGCTAGGCGCGCAATTAGTATATTTAACCGCCAGCGCCAGCAGCAAAGGAAGGCTGTATGCGTCTTCGCATGCCAGCATCGCCATGAAATTTTTCGGCGTGCTGCTGGCAATAAATTGATTCGCTTCCAGCATGTCAGTCCGCCATGCCGGACAATCTTTCTTCATGATGTCGACAACGTATTGGCAAATCTCCGATTGCGCCGACTTGCTATGCGCTTGAAAATCTTTGCTTACGTAATCGGCAATCATTTTTCCAGCAGCAAGCATGTCTGCATTCGGGTGCAGCACCAAGTGACTGGATAACTCGGTCTCAAACAAGCGTCCGTAGTAATTATCATTATGCCGAGTGACGTGAAATTCTTTATCAATGGAAGCGATCATGCGATCTATGCTTGCGAGAATATCTTTCGCCTGATCAGCATATTGGCTGGCGATCGCATCACGCAGCGTCGTTAAACTCTCGGCAGAAAAATCGCGTGATAGGAAATCATTTTTTAGCGCCAATCCTACCTGCGACTTGGTCTCAGGGCTTAGTTCGCTACTTTTTTCCAATGCTGCCGCGATGTCTATCAGTGCTTCGCCGGCCGTTCTGATTTTCCCGGCTTCATGCTTAATCGGTGTTGCGCTTAAAGGCGTCACAATATGATTGCGTAACAGCGTGTAATCGGCTTGACTCAATTTTCCGTGCACATTTTGAATCACCCCAAAGCCATCGTAACGTATTTGATGCATAGTTTTTTCTGCAATTTGCGGCGCAATGCTTTTTCCGATTAGCTCACGTTCCATTCTCTCTCTCGCCTTGTGGCCACCTGTCAGACTGGAAAGCGCTCTGATCTGCTGGAAAAATGCAGATTTGATTGGCTGCATCGGCTTCAACGAGGGTGCGCTGACGCGCACCTCGCTATTTTTCGCCGCAACAAAAGTTTTAACACCGGTGCCAGGACTTTTATCGCCGTTGATGGTATCGGTGGCACGGCGAAACAGCGCCGACATCGAACTGGAAAAAGAGTGAATGTGAGACATGATGATGTGAATTTCCCTTGCTCGATCGAAGTAATAAAGGCGTCGCTGAGCGAGTTGCTGCGTTAAAGTCTTTAGCTCACAGCAATTTTAGGGATTAAAAAAAGATGCAACAATCGGACTGGTACCAAAAAACCAAAGAAAATTTATTTCAAAGTACTGAAGACTGCATCGAGACATTCGCGTGCCCTTTTGGCTGATCATTACCCACATTCAGCTCAATTACGCATCCCCCCAGTCGCCCAATTCGTCATTTTCGCGCTGGCGGAAACGGCCAAGAGAGGGCCCGGGGGAATGGCGCACATTGTTAAAACTTATGGGTAACGATCAGTCAAAGGCATGTGGGAATAACGCAGCATGCTGTGTTTTCCGTCAGACTTACGCGACCGACTCCTGGCTTCTGTTGACGTTTAGTTGCTGTATTTCTGCCGACACCTTAACAAGTTTTTGGTAGGCATGATCGACCGCAGGCGCGACATCGCTGTTGTAACTCAATGCTTTATAAGAGAAAGGTTTGAAATTTTGCTTGCTGTGATGGGCAAAAACGGCGAAGGTATCATTCAAGGCTTGCCCTCCGACGAAAGAAAAATATGCCGCTGTCATCAGGGTTGCCTGTTCCATAGAAAACCCAGGACACTGTTCTTCAATCTCATGGAATAGAAAATTCAATAAATTATTACAGCCTGCCATGCCGAGCTCTTGGTCTTTGTCACTGGCGACGTGCAAACTGCGGCTCGTCAGGATGACATCCGTATAAAATTGATGCGCATCATTGACTATTTTCGCGCACTGCGGCGCGCACAGCAGATATCGGAGTGCGGTCGCCAACACCAAAGGGATGGCGTGCACAGAGTCGGTATTGAGCATGTTAATCAAACCAAACGGCGAAGGTTGCGCAATGAACTGCGCCGCCTCAGGGATACTTGTTAAGTACTCGGCCTGATCTTGTGCCATGTGCTCACGGACCAGCAGACTGATGTAATTTTGTCCCGCCTCATCGTAGCAAGCCATATCAGCGAGCATATAATCTTTGATGTTTTGGCTGATTTGCAGCATGCCCGAATTGGGACGGGCGAGTAAATCGCACGCCAGTTCGCGTTCGAACAGTTGGCAGTAGTATTGATCATTCTGTTTATCCAGAGCAAGCTTCTTATCGGCAGAATCGACCAGTGCTTGAATGCTGGGTAACAACTCGCCCGTGCTGCGTGCGTACTTGGCGGCCCATACCGTATATAAATTTTTTAAACTGTTTTGTGACACCCCGCCCGCAAGGAAATGGCTTCGCAACGTCCCTCCCATCTCACATTTGGTGATTTCTCCGATTTCCGTACTGGCTTCGATCAGTGCCACCATATCGACCAAGGCTTCGCTTACCGTTCTGCTGCTTGGTGGTGTCACTTCGCTAGGCTCTGGCAAGTGTTTGGGCATGATATTGCTAAAAGTAATCTGACCATAAAATGCATTATCGCGGCCAACCGCCGCGCCTTGCGGTGTCAAGGCCAGCGCATGTCTGACAGTGGGTGCAGCGGCAGAGCGTGGCGAATGCGTGCCGCGACCACTAAACACGGCTTTGAGTCGAGAGAAAAAAGACTTGGTCTTTTTTTGCTGTGCCCCCTCACTGCGGGCAGGCACGCTCAATGTCGAGTTCGACACCGCTTGGGTCTGTGCCAAGCCACGCGGCGGTGCCGCCGGGGGATGATTCTCAATATGAAACGTCGTCGCAGCACGCGGTGGTGCCGCATAAAAAACAAATTTTGGCATAGGCTCTCTGGAAGGTCAGCACATAATAAATCTTAATTTTGCATCGATGCAGCAAGAAAAGCTTTCAGAAAAAAGCTATTCCTGGTGCGACGAGGGCGCAAAAAAAAGGGGACACACTGTTCCACACAGGTGCCCCCTCAGCCGGCACGCGCAATGACGCGCACCGATTTTAATCAGCATCGCTTACTCGATCGCTTTAACCATATCCTCAATCACTTTTTTCGCATCGCCAAACACCATCATGGTTTTATCCATGTAAAACAATTCATTGTCGAGACCAGCGTAACCAGACGCCATCGAACGCTTGTTGACGATAACGGTTTTGGCTTTGTACGCTTCCAAAATCGGCATGCCGGCGATGGCTGATTTCGGATCTTTGGCGGCAGGATTGACGACGTCATTGGCACCGAGTACCAGTACCACATCGGCCTGGCCGAATTCATTGTTGATGTCTTCCATCTCGAACACTTGATCGTAAGGCACCTCTGCTTCCGCCAACAAAACATTCATGTGACCCGGCATACGCCCAGCCACCGGATGAATCGCATACTTGACCGAAATACCTTTGTGCGTCAGTTTTTCCGTCAATTCTTTCAAGGAATGCTGCGCACGCGCGACCGCCAGACCGTAACCAGGAACGATGATCACCGTCTCTGCATTACCGAGCAAGAACGCGACGTCATCGGCGGAACCGGATTTGACATTGCGTGCCGCCTGGGTACCAGTTTGCGCCGCCGCCGGCGCACCACCGAAACCGCCCAACAAGACATTGAAGAAAGAACGGTTCATCGCCTTACACATGATGTAAGACAGAATCGCACCGGAGGAACCGACCAAGGAACCGGCAATGATGAGCATGGAGTTATTGAGTGAAAACCCGATCCCCGCTGCCGCCCAACCGGAATAGCTGTTGAGCATGGAAACCACCACCGGCATATCGGCGCCGCCGATAGGAATGATGATCAACACACCGAGGATGAAAGCCAAGGCTGCCATCAAGGCAAACGGTGTCCAGCTTTGGGTGATACAAAAAGCAATCCCCAAGCCGAACATCGCCAGCGCCAGCACCAGATTAAGCTGATGTTGGCCGGCAAAGCTGACCGGCGCGCCCTGAAACAGGCGGAATTTGTATTTCCCCGAGAGCTTGCCAAACGCGATCACCGAACCCGAGAAGGTAATGGCACCGACAAAAGTACCGATGAACAATTCGAGACGATTGCCGAACGGGATAGGTGCATCACGGGCGACGATGTTGAATACCCAAGGCTCAGACACCACGGCCACGGCGATACAAACTGCCGCCAAACCGATGAGCGAATGCATGGCCGCGACGAGTTCCGGCATTTTCGTCATTTCCACACGTTTCGCCAGCAGTGCACCGATACTGCCACCGACCACCACACCGAGTGTCACCAAGCCATAGCCTAGGCCATTGCCGGCACTTTCAGTCTTGAGCTTGATGATGAGTGCAATCGTGGTTGCCACGGCCAACGCCATGCCGAGCATGCCGAAAGCATTCCCACGTCGGGCCGTGGATGGATGCGACAAACCTTTGAGGGCTTGAATAAAACAAACCGATGCGATCAAATACAGCATCGTAACCAAATTCATGCTCATTATTTAATCTCCTTGGTCGTGCTTTTCGGCTCTTTTTTCTTGAACATTTCCAGCATGCGCTGGGTCACCAAAAAACCGCCGAACACATTGACGGCCGCCAAGGCGACGGCCAAGGTGCCCATCACTTGCGCCAACAAGCCTTCGGTAAGGCCGGCAGCGAGCATGGCACCGACGATGATAATGGCTGAAATCGCATTGGTCACCGCCATCAAAGGCGTATGCAAAGCGGGCGTAACCGTCCACACCACGTGGTAGCCGACATAAATTGCCAGCACAAAAATGATGAGATTGGTAAGGGTATGACTGACTTCCATGATGTCCTCTCTGTTATCGGGATATGCGACATGCAAAACCAGGCGCCGGCAGCAAGGCCGACTGGCCGATTGAATACTCCTTAATACTCCTTAAGACTGCTGATCTGATTCTTAGCGTTAACAAACACCACCTTCGGTTTGTAAGTGCGCGCTTCTTCTTCTGTCATCGGCGCGTAAGTACAAATAATCATCAGATCGCCGAGCTGAACTCGGCGGGCCGCCGCGCCATTGAGCGAAATTTCGCCGCTGCCGCGTTTGCCACGAATGGCATAGGTGGAGAAGCGCTCACCGTTGGTGACGTTGTAGAGCTCGATCTGTTCGTGTTCCGTGATATCGGCAGCATCGAGCAAATCTTCATCAATTCCACATGAACCTTCATAGTGGAGATCGCACTGGGTGACAGTGGCGCGATGAATTTTGGCGCGGAGCATATTTCTTTGCATGGGTGTTCTACCTTCTGATACGTGTTTCTAAAAAATGTACGACCATGCCGGCAAAACCTCTATGTTTTCCGGCAAGATTTACTTCTATGACTTCTTACAGACTTCGCCGGCGTGGCACATCAGCGTAGCGGCGATGATTTCATCGTCGCGGTTGATGGCCAAAGCCGCCTCTTTATCGACGATGAGCTTGAGGAAGTCGAGCACATTGCGCGCATACAAAGCCGAAGCGTCGGCCGCCACCAGCGTCGCCAAATTGGCTATGCCGACGATATGCACGCCATGCTTGGTGACGATTTTATCGAGTTCGGACAAGGGGCAATTACCGCCCTGCTCAACCGCCATATCGACAATTACCGAACCCGGCTTCATTGCCATGACCGTCTCTTCGGAAATCAGCAGCGGCGCTTTCCGTCCCGGTATCAGGGCGGTCGTGATGATGATATCGGCTTGCTTGGCCCGTTCATGCACCAAGGCCGCCTGCCGTTCCATCCACGCCGCCGGCATCGAGCGCGCATAGCCGCCGCTGCCTTTGGCGATTTCACGCTCTTCATCGGTTTCGTAGGGCACATCGATGAATTTGGCACCGAGTGACTCCACCTGCTCTTTTACCGGTGGGCGCACATCCGAGGCCTCGATCACTGCGCCCAGGCGCTTGGCCGTGGCGATCGCTTGCAAACCGGCTACCCCGACGCCCATGATCAGCACGCGTGCCGCTTTCACGGTACCGGCAGCCGTCATCAGCATAGGCATGAAGCGTTGATAGGTGTTGGCCGCCATCATGACTGCCTTATAACCGGCGATGTTGGCTTGTGAAGACAGCACATCCATAGCCTGCGCGCGGGTAATGCGCGGCGCGGCTTCGAGGGCGAACGCAGTCAAGCCGTGTGTCGCCATGGCTGCGAGATTGTCGGCATCAAACGGGTTGAGCATGCCGACGACGACCGTGCCGGACTTGATCAAAGTCCGTTCGTTCGCATCCGGTGCGCGCACCTTGAGCAGCAATTCGGCGGCAAATACCTCTGCCGCGCTGCCGATTTGGGCACCAGCGGCCAGATACGCCTCATCAGTAATACTGGCAGCGATACCGGCGCCGGCTTGTACGATCACGACATGCTTAGCCGCAATGTACTTCTTAATAGTTTCCGGGGTGGCCGCGACACGTGTTTCGCCGGGCCGGGTCTCGGCGGGAATGCCGATTTTCATAGATGTACTCCCTGACAGTCAATAAATTCTTTTGGCATGGATACCAGCAGTCTGCGCTCAGGCGTCGATGAACGACTCGCCATCAGGGCGGCTTGGCGTGAACGAATATTTCTTACTGGGATCTTACATTTAGTATTCGACAACGATATTACACGTAAAATGTTTTTTAGCACAACCGTTCGTTTTTTACTGAATTTTTTTATTCACCACTTCGGTGCACGAGAAAAGATCCCTGAAAATTAATAGAAAAAAATATATTTCCCTTTATAAACAATGTTGTATAAAAAAACT